>DASWSX010000182.1:0-3466 GCA_036402435.1 Telluria sp.
TTCTACCTTTTTGCCGTCAATTTCGATTTCAACCATGATAATCGCAGCTTAGTAAGCCGAAACAGGCACCAGGCAGTGCTTGTGTTCGACGTGATATTCAAATTCTTCGCGGAACTGCTTGACGAAGGCGCGTACCGGCATAGCGGCAGCATCGCCCAGCGCGCAGATGGTGCGGCCCTGGATGTTGTCGGCGATGGAGTTCAGCATGTCCAGGTCCGATGCGCGGCCCTGGCCGTTTTCGATACGGTGAATCATGCGGTACATCCAGCCGGTGCCTTCACGGCACGGGGTGCACTGGCCGCAGGACTCTTCGTAGTAGAAGTAAGCCAGGCGTTCCAGGGCCTTCACCATGCAGCGGGTCTCGTCCATCACGATCACGGCGCCCGAACCCAGCATGGAGCCGGCCTTGGCAATCGAGTCGTAATCGAGATCGGTCTGCATCATGATTTCGCCGCGGATCACCGGAGCGGACGAACCGCCAGGGATCACGGCCTTGATCTTCTTGCCGCCGCGCATACCGCCGGCCAGCTCCATCAGCTTGGCGAACGGAGTGCCCAGCGGGACTTCGTAGTTGCCCGGACGCTCAACGTCGCCCGAGATCGAAAAGATCTTGGTGCCGCCGTTGTTAGGCTTGCCCAGGCCGAGGTAGTTTTCGGCGCCGATGTTCAGGATGAACGGCACGGCCGCGAAAGTCTCGGTGTTGTTGATGGTGGTCGGCTTGCCGTACAGGCCGAACGACGCCGGGAAAGGCGGCTTGAAGCGCGGCTGGCCCTTCTTGCCTTCCAGCGATTCCAGCAGCGCGGTTTCTTCGCCGCAGATGTAGGCGCCGTAGCCATGGTGGGCGTGCAGCTGGAAGCTGAAGTCCGAACCCATGATCTTGTCGCCCAGGAAGCCGGCGGCACGCGCCTCTTCCAGCGCTTCTTCAAAGCGCAGGTATTCCTGGAAGATCTCGCCGTGGATGTAGTTGTAGCCCACGGTGATGCCCATCGCGTACGCGCCGATGGCCATGCCTTCGATCAGTGCATGCGGGTTGTAGCGGATGATGTCGCGGTCTTTGAATGTGCCTGGTTCGCCTTCGTCGGTGTTGCAGACGAGGTATTTCTGGCCAGGGAACTGGCGCGGCATGAAGGACCATTTCAGGCCGGTCGGGAAACCCGCACCGCCGCGGCCGCGCAGGCCGGAGGTCTTCAGGTCGGCGATGATCGCTTCCGGAGCGATCTTCTCTTCCAGGATGCGGCGCAGCGCCGAATAGCCGCCACGCTTGACGTAGTCGGCCAGGTGCCAGTTGTCGCCGGTCAGATCCTTCAGGATCAGCGGATTGATGTGACGATTGTGCAGCGAGGTCATTTCTTCAGCTCCTCCACCAGGGCATCCAGCTTGTCGTTGCTCATGTGGGAGCACATGCGGTGGTTGTTAACCAGGATGACCGGTGCGTCGCCGCACGCGCCCATGCACTCGCCTTCCATCAGCGTGAACGCACCGTCTTCGGTGGTGCCGCGGAAGTCGATGCCCAGCTTGGCCTTCAGGTGTTCGGCCGCTTTTACGCCGCCGGACAGTGCGCATGGCAGGTTGGTGCACACGGTGATCTTGTGCTTACCGACCGGCTTCAGGTTGTACATATTGTAGAAAGTCGCGACTTCCTGCACGGCGATGGCCGGCATGCGGATGTAGTCCGCGATTTCCTTCATGGTTTCTGGCGACAGCCAGCCCAGTTCAACCTGGGCGTGGGCCAGCGCAGCCATCACAGCCGACTGGCGCTGGTCGGCCGGATACTTGGCCAACTCGCGGTCGATTTTTTTATAGCATTCTTGGGATAACAGCATTTCTTGCCCTTAGCGGTCGATTTCACCGAAAACGATGTCCTGGGTACCGATGATGGTCACGGCGTCGGCGATCATGTGGCCGCGCGACATTTCGTCCAGACCCTGCAGGTGGGCGAAGCCCGGTGCGCGGATCTTCATACGGTATGGCTTGTTGGCGCCATCGGAAATCAGGTAGATGCCGAATTCGCCTTTCGGGTGTTCCACCGCGCTGTACGCTTCGCCCGGCGGCACGTGGAAGCCTTCGGTAAACAGCTTGAAGTGGTGGATCAGCGATTCCATATTGGTCTTCATGTCCACGCGGTTAGGCGGGGCGACCTTGCGGTTGCTGGTCATGACAGGACCCGGGTTAGCCTTCAGCCAGGCGACGCACTGCTTGATGATCCTGTTCGACTGGCGCATCTCTTCTACGCGCACCAGGTAGCGGTCGTAGCAGTCGCCGTTGGTGCCGACCGGGATGTCGAAGTCCATCTTGTCATAGACTTCGTACGGCTGCTTCTTGCGCACGTCCCAGGCGATGCCCGAGCCGCGCAGCATGGCGCCGGTGAAGCCCATGGCCTTCGCATCTTCCGGCGACACCACGCCCACGCCGACGGTACGCTGTTTCCAGATACGGTTGTCGGTCAGCAGGGTTTCGTATTCGTCGACATAGGTCGGGAACCGCTTGGTGAAGTCTTCGATGAAGTCCAGCAGCGAACCCTGGCGGTTTTCGTTACGCTCGGCCAGCGCTTTCGCGTTGCGGATCAGCGATGCCTTGTACTGCGGCATGGCGTCCGGCAGGTCGCGGTACACGCCGCCCGGACGGTAGTAAGCCGCGTGCATACGGGCGCCGGAAACGGCTTCGTAGCAGTCCATCAGGTCTTCGCGGTCGCGGAAGGCGTACAGGAACGGGCCCATGGCGCCCACGTCCAGCGCGTGCGCGCCCAGCCACAGCAGGTGGTTCAGCAGACGGGTGATTTCGTCGAACATCACGCGGATGTACTGCGCGCGCACCGGCACTTCCAGGCCCAGCAGCTTCTCGATCGCCATCACGTAGGCGTGCTCGTTGGACATCATGGACACATAGTCCAGGCGGTCCATGTACGGCACGGATTGCAGGTAGGTCTTCTGCTCGGCCAGCTTTTCGGTGGCGCGGTGCAGCAGGCCGATATGCGGGTCGGCGCGCTGGATCACTTCACCGTCCAGCTCCAGCACCAGGCGCAGCACGCCGTGCGCTGCAGGGTGCTGCGGACCAAAGTTCAGGGTGTAATTCTTAATTTCAGCCATTTCTTACTTCCCGTAGTTTTCTTCGCGGATCACGCGCGGCACGTTTTCGCGCGGCTCGATGGTCACAGGCTGGTAGACAACGCGCTTCTGCTCCTGGTCATAGCGCATTTCAACGTAGCCCGACACTGGGAAGTCCTTGCGGAATGGATGGCCGATGAAACCGTAGTCGGTCAGGATGCGGCGCAGGTCGTTGTGGCCTTCGAAAATGATGCCGAACAGGTCGAACGCTTCACGCTCGAACCAGTTGGCGGAGCGCCAGATCGTGGTCACGGAGGCCAGGATCGGCATGTCGTCGTCCGACGCGAACACGCGTACGCGCAGGCGCCAGTTCTTTTCCACGGACAGCAGGTGGGTCACGGCTGCGAAGCGCAGGCCGTCCC
>DASWSX010000183.1:0-2904 GCA_036402435.1 Telluria sp.
TCGTAGTACGCGATCTTGCTCTCGATACCCTGGTCGCCCAGCCCGGTCACCGTCGTGCCGGTCCTGTAGAACTCGCTGGTACGCAGCCCGAAGACATCGGAGAGGCGTCCCGGCAATGGCGTGTCGTACCACTGGCTGTGCGCGTCCACCTTGGCGGAGAACGCCGTCATGATCACCGTGCCGCCGTCGGCGACGAACTTCCGCAACGCGTCGGCGCCGGCTTCGTCCAGCAGATAAAGCCCCGGCACGACGACCAGGCGGTAGCGCGAGAGGTCCTCGTGGGCGATGTTGACGACAGCGGCGTCGATGTTGTCCTTCAACAGCGGCTCGAAGGCGTTGTGCGCCTGTTCGGAATAGGGCGTGGTGATGTACCTGCGCACGCCATCTCCGGGTGCGCTGGACGCGATGCGGTTGTCGAAGGAGTACGCGATCGCGATCTTCGGCCGTGTCTCGCGCGGAAAGCCCAATGCCTGCAGCCTGGCGAATTCGCCGGCGATGGTCGCCCATTCCTTCAGCTTCCAGGAAGGCCGGTCGTCGTGATCGACGAGGCCGAAGAGCGTCTGCTCCTCGCCGCCGAGGTGGGTGTTGAAGGTCCACGCCAGCGCCGACTGTGCGCCCAGCAGCAGTCCGAAATGCGCCCACATCCGCGACCGCCCTTTGGTCCCGTAGACACCGGGGCTGCCGGTGGTGAATTCGTTGAACCAGATCGGCGTGGACAGGCCGCCCTTGATCATCAGCGCATCGAAGGCGGTGCCCACCGGTGGGTCGCCGTAGTACTCGGGGTAGAAGCCCATCGCGCCATAGCTCGCGTACTCGCGCTGGGTGGCCAGGTAATCGAAGCCCTTGCGACCGGCACCGTCCCACAGGTTAGAGATGACCGGCTTGTCCGGCACGTTCTTCTTTCGGATCGACTCCAGTTCCCGGAGCACGTCGATGGTGGTGTCGGACCAGTAGCGGCGCAGATCGAGGTAGCGCTCGAATGGGCCGGGACCCTCGGCATACGGCAACTGCACCTCGTCCCAACTGTTGATGCGCCGCGACCAGCGTTGCGTGGCCCAGGCCTTGTTTAGCTTCTCGACGCTGCCGTAGCGCTTCTTCAGCCATTCGACGAAGCGCTCGCGGTCGGCCGGCGAATAGGAGAGATAGCCGTTGCCGATCTCGTTGTTGAAACCGATCGCGAACAGGGCCGGGTGCCGGGCGTAGCGTTTGGTCAGCGTGTCGGCCATGCGCGCGAGCAGGCGCCGGTAATCCGGATCGCCGATGTTGTCCATGTAGCGTTCGGCCGCATGCAGGCGCGCGCCCTGCTGGGTGACGATGTCCACACCCGGATACCGGTGATGCAGCCAGATCGGTGCTGGCTGCCCGGGAATATCGAGGATCACTTTGATGCCGGCGGCGTGCATCCGGTCCATGATCCAGTCGAAGGTCGCGAAATCGAACCGGCCTTCAGCGGGCTCGAAGTAGTCCCACGACAGGTCGCCCATCCGAACGACCTTGAAGCCCGACTGCCTCATCAGCTCGATGTCGCGCTGGATCCGTTCGCGGCTGCGATCCACCGGCTGGTAGCAGGTGCCGACGAACAGCTGACCGGGTCCCGGCCAGTCGGGGTGCCCTTCGGCGCTTTGCGCGCGCGCAACGACAGGGACGAGCACGGCCACCGCGAGTACGCACGCAACGAGCAACTTTCCAGGCTTGAATCCCATCGCTCACACCTCTGTGGTCAAGAGCAGTTCGGTACATTGGGGATGGATGCTCGATTCAGTCGCGCGCCGGTCGCGCGGCCATCGTCGTCGCAGCCCGAGGCTTCGGTGCCTGCCCCGCACCCGGGCTTCACCGTCGGCACCGTCACTCATCACGTTTCCAGACTGCGAATACTGGATGCTCACGACGTTCCGGCGTCAGCGTCACCAGCACGACATCGTTGCTGCGCATCTCGACCTCGAACCTGTACTCACCAGCAGGTCCGATTTCGATCCGGCGATCGGTCTCCGGCAAGTCGCGCGTCAGTTCGCGCAGCCTGTCGAGCTGACTGCCGTTCAGGGAAGCGGGAGCTCCCATCTCGATGTAGGCCGAGTACGCGTCGTTGGCGCGAAACCCGGTACGCCTGATTTCAAGCCGGTACACGCCCGCCGCGAGGTGCTTGAACGCAAGCTTCGCCGCCGGCACCGGCGACGCGGGAACGAGCCTGGTGTAGAACGGCCGATTGCTGACGTTCTGCTGGGGAGAGGTCCAATTCCAGATCAATGCGGAAGTTCGGGCGCCATCCGTCGCCAGCAGCGACTCGGCATCGGAGGATGGAATCTCCTTGCCGCGGAGGGCATGCAGATACTTGTAGGCGAAGAACGCCGGCTTGCGGATGCCTTCGCGATTGATCAGCCCGAAGCCGCCATGAAACGGGGTCGGCGGCGGACCCGGTTCCTCGAACAGATCGGTGTAGGTCCAGTAGCTCATGCCCTGCACCAGTCCCTGCGTCGCCTTGAGCTTGCTGAGGATGTACGGCGCACTGACATACGAGTCGTGCACGGCGTCGCGCGGCGTATAGCTGGTGCTCCATTCCGTGAAGTACAGCGGCAGCGACGGGAACGGCGATGCGCCGATCTGTTCCCTGACCCTGCGCACGTCGCCGACGATCGCGTCTTGAGAGGGAGAAAGCTTGGTGTCGGCCTCGCCTTTCTCGTCCAGGAAACCGCCGTCCACGCCATAGCTGTGAGTAGTCACGAAATCCACCGGCACGCCGTTCCTGTGTGCGTATTCGAGGAATTCCGGAACCCATGCAGCGCCCGCAGTCGAGGGACCGCCGACCTGCAGCGTCGGATCGATCGCCTTGATCGTCCTGGCAGTGACGTCGTAGAGCCGGAAATAGGCCTGCTGATCGGCGCGCTCCCAGAAGTCGCGGAGATTCGG
>DASWSX010000184.1:0-12750 GCA_036402435.1 Telluria sp.
CCCTTCCCATCCCGAACAGGACCGTGAAACGACTTTGCGCCGATGATAGTGCTGCAACCAGTGTGAAAGTAGGTTATCGTCAGGCTAGTTATAAAGAAAAAACCCGCAGGTGCATTGGCACTTGCGGGTTTTTTTTCGTCTTCAGGTTTGTGAAGGCCGATCTGGCCAGGCGGAAGAGGGCGAAGCCCGACATCCGCCTTTCTTCGAAACCCCGGCCTAAACGCCCCAGACCACGTCGTAGCCGCCCTTGCGCGCCTCGCGCAGCATATCGAGGAGCGGGTACGCACGCGTTGCGAATGTGACGATCTCCATCTGCTCGTGATCGACATCGTCTCCCTGCTCGCCATGGTGGGCGTCGACGTCGCGCTTGACCTGTTCCGAGGTCGGGTGGGCGCGGCTCTCCGCGATTTCGCGCTCGAGGATCTCGACCGCTTTCGGCGCTTCGGCTGCGGTGATGATCCCCTTGTCGGCGTCCTTTTGCAGCAGGTCGAGGATACGCTTGGCGTGCTCCTGGTACATCATGACGTCGGCTGCGGCTTTGGAGTGAAATGTGATTAACATAGGTGCTTTCGGATTATACGGTTGATGACGAAACGATAACACGAACCGGGCTTGCGGTCACCCTGCACACATGCGTGCAGGGTCGTCAATCGTGTCGTTGCGCCCGACTAACTGCAAAATAAACCAGGGCTGCGGTTTCCAGTGCCACGGCAATCGCCAACGCCGCGCGGAAGGCGTCGGCAGCGTCGAATCCATTGCCTTTCAACCCATCTACCAGCACGCCGAAACCCCACTGCGTCGCGAAGGCGCCAATGAAGAGGAGCAGGTTGTATGCGGAGTTGGCGCGCCCGGCCAGCGAAGGCGGAAAGGCCAGCGCCACATGCGACTGCACCAGGGTCGTCACTGGCACGCAAACGGCCAGCAACAGCCAGAGCAGCCATGCGTGTTCCGAGCGGGTAAACAACATGGCGGCCTGCGCCAGGATCATGCCGGCGACGCCGACACCGATTACCCGGTGCGCATTCGCACCCCCTCTCATCAGGCGGGGCGCAGCCCAGCCAAGGGCAAGGTAGGCCGCCATCAGCACCAGGTTCAGCATGAACAGGATCTCGCTGGTCTGCTTCTGTGATTTGCCGAGTACCGTCATCATCCACGGGCCGGCCCACAGCGTTTGCAGGGCGACGAAGATCCCCTGGTTGAACAGGGCCAGCAAACCCATACGCCAGAAATAAGCGCTACCGAACACGTGCCGGTAGCCGCCGTCAGATGCGGTTCCGGATGCGGTAACGGGAGCCGCAATAGCGAAGCGGCGTTCAATATCGCGCAACGACAGGAAAATCGCCGCCGACACCATCAGCAGCAGCACGGTGACTACCCAGAAGATTCCGCGCCAGCCAATCTCCGGCAAGGCCAGGGTGACGGGCACCGTCGCGGCGAGGGCGCCAGCGGTGCCTGCCACCAGCATCCAGCTCGCGAGCTGGCTTTGCTGCTCGGGCGCGAACCACAGGCGGTATGCCTTGAAAGAAGCCATCAGGCACGCGGAGACGCCCACGCCGATCAGCGCGCGGCCGATCCACAAGCCCGCTAGCGAGCTGCTCATGGCGAATACGGCTGCGCCCGCGGCGGCGACGAGCAGTAGCGCGGATTCCGTTCGGCGCGGGCCGTACTTGTCGAGCCAGATCCCCAGCGGCAGCTGCACCGAGCCGAAGGCGACGAAGTACGCGGACGACAGCAGGCCCAGGTCGGCATTCGACAGGCCCATCTCGTCCATCAGCGAAGGCGCGATGACCGCGTTAATCGAGCGCAGTCCGTACGACAGCAGGTAGCCCAGTGCGAAACACAGGAATACCCGGGCCGCGACGGCGCCGCGCAGCGAAGCGGTCGGCGCGCTCACGTCAGTGCAGCTTGAAGGACGACATGAACATATCCACCTGGTCCTGCGGCATGTCCGTCGCCTTGCCCATCACGATGACCTGGTAGAAGCGGGTGCCGCGCGACTCGAAGTGACCGACGAGGCGCATTGGCGTTCCGTTCTGGACGCCTTTCGCATCAATCTTGAGCGCGGAGTTATTGGTCTCTTCGCGCGTGATGGTCGCGCCGATATTTTTGACAAGTGCAGTCTTCATCGACGTCACCGCCTTTTGCGCCTGCGCCGCATCGGGCGCCTCACCGCTGCCGATCGCAAAAACGGTACCGTCGATGTTCGCCGCGGCCATCGTCATGTTGACCGTCATGCCGTCGAGGTTGACGCTGCGGGTGTGCGTCACTGGTTTGTCCGGGAACATCGCCTGGTAGGGGGCATCGGGACTGTTGTAGTCGCGCCAGTTGTACGTAGGGCTGCAGCCGGCCAGCACGACCGCTGCCAGCACGGGCAGGAAGAAGGATGAAAGAAAGGATTTACGCATCCTGCCATGTTAGCAGAATGGCTGCGGCTACAACTCCCGCAGCCCGCGCCGGAACTGGATCGCCTCGGCGACGTGGGCAGTGCCCACACGCGGTTCGCTGGCCAGGTCGGCGATCGTGCGGGCGACCTTCAGAATCCGGTGGTAGGCGCGGGCCGACCAGTTAAGGCGCAGCATCGCGCTGCGCAGGATCTCGGTGCCGCCTTCGTCCAGGCCGCAGTGGAGGTCCAGCTCGCGCGTGGTCAGCGCTTCGTTGGCCTTGCCTTGGCGGGAAAGCTGGAGCTCAAAGGCGCGCAGCACCCGTGCCGCAATGATGGCGGTGGGCTCGCCATCCACTTGCGACGACAGGGTCGAAGGCTGCATCGCCGGCACCTCGATCTGGATATCGATCCGGTCAAGCAGAGGTCCGGAGATGCGGTCCTGGTAGCGCTGCACGGAGTCGCTGCTGCAGTGGCACTTGTTCGACGGATGCCCGAGGTAACCGCAAGGGCACGGGTTCATCGCGGCGATCAGATGGAAGCGGGCAGGGAAGTCGGACTGCCGCGCCGCGCGGGAAATGGTGATCGTCCCCGACTCCAGCGGCTGGCGCAGCACTTCCAGCACGCGCCGGTCGAACTCGGGAAGCTCGTCCAGGAACAGCACCCCGAAGTGGGCAAGCGATACTTCTCCAGGCCGCGGCACGGCACCGCCGCCGACCAGCGCCACGCCCGATGTCGTGTGGTGCGGACTGCGAAATGGCCGCCGCTTCCATTGCGACACGGAGAACCCGCCCGCGAGCGAATGCACTGCGGCGCTTTCAAGCGCTTCGTCATCGCTCATCGGCGGCAGCAGGCCAATGAAGCGCGACGCGAGCATCGTCTTGCCTGCGCCCGGCGGGCCGACCAGCAGGGCGCTGTGCCGGCCCGTTGCCGCCACTTCCAGCGCGCGCTTTGCATGCAGCTGGCCTTTGACGTCGGCGAAATCGGGGTAGTGGGCCAAGTCCGGCGACGGCTGCGGATGATGGCGTTGCAGCGCGCACTCCCCGCCGCGTGCTGCAAAGTGCGCGCATACCTCGAGCAGCGACTGGGCCGGATAGATGTGCGCGTTCGGCACCAGCGCGGCCTCGCTCGCATTGGCGAGCGGCAGAATGAAGGCGCGCGGCCCGCCGAGCGAACGCTTGTGCATCGCGAAAGTCATCGCCAGAGCGCCGCGTATCGGCCGCAACTGCCCCGACAGCGACAGCTCGCCCGCGTACTCGTAGAGGTCAAGCCGGTCGCCGGGAATCTGGCCTGACGCGGCCAGGATGCCGAGTGCGATCGGCAGGTCGAACCGGCCGGACTCCTTCGGCAGATCCGCGGGCGCAAGGTTGACCGTGATGCGGCGCGAGGGGATCTCGAAGCCCGCGTTCTGGAGCGCGGCACGGACACGGTCCTTCGATTCGCGCACCTCTGTGTCGGGCAGGCCGACGATCGTGAAGGACGGCAAGCCGCGCGCAAGATGGACCTCGACGTTCACTGCAGGCGCTTCCATGCCCGACAAGGCGCGGCTTCGTAATACAGCAAGGCTCATAGGATTTCCGGCGAGAGGGACTCGCCTGAGCGTGCGCGTTGCCGGGAATCCGTCGTTGACGGCGGCCAATCGTACGCAAGCTAGTGCTCCAGCTTGCCTCGACGCATTTAGAGAGCGCCGATTGCGGCAAGCAGGTCCACAACCGCCAGCGGATCGACCGGTTTCACCATGTAATGATCGAACCCGGCCTGAAGCGACGCGGCGCCATCACCCGGCAGGCCATATCCGGTAATCGCCACCAGCATTGCGTCGCGCGCCTGCGGCATCCCGCGCAGGCGTCGCGCCAGCTCCTTGCCGTCCATGCCGGGCAGTCCGATGTCGAGCAGGCAGGCGTCGAAGTTTTCGGTCGCGGCACGCGCCAGTGCGGCCTGGCCGCTGTGCTCCACCGCAACCAGGTGACCGCTCGCTTCGAGGAACATCGCCAGCATCTGCGCGCCGTCGACATTGTCGTCGACCACCAGCACCCGCAACGACGCACCGGCCACGTTGGATACGCGCTCCGGCCACGCGGCTGCGGCGTCCGCTTCGCGCGCTTGCATGCGCGGCAGGCGCAGGCTGAACGTGCTGCCGGTTTGCACACCCGCGCTCGACGCGCTGACGCTGCCGCCGTGCAGTTCGACCAGGCTCTTGACCAGCGCGAGTCCCAGTCCGAGCCCTCCCTGCGCGCGGTCGCTGCTGCGTTCGGCCTGCGAGAACAGCTCGAACACATTCGGCAGCAGGTCGGGCGCAATCCCGACGCCGTTGTCCGACACGTTCAGCAGAACATGGTCGTCGCTCGCTTCCAGCGTAACCTCAATGCGGCCATGCTCGGGCGTGTACTTGGCGGCGTTGTGCAGCAAGTTGGCCACCACCTGCACCAGCCGCTTGTAATCGCCGCTCACCGCCACATTGCCAGGCGCGGTCTGCACCAGGCAGCGGTGCTTGCGCGACTCCATCAGCGGCCGCACCTGTTCCATCGCATCGGCCACTACCCGCTTGATGTCGACTTCTTCATCCTGGATGACTGCGACGCCGCTGGTCACGCGCGACACATCGAGCAGGTCGTCCACCAGGCCGGTCATGTGGCTGACCTGGCGGGCGATCAGGGCGCCAGTGCTGCGCACCCGGTCCGCGCCAAGGGTGCCGAGCTTGAGCAGTTCGGCCGCGGAGCTGATAGGTGCGAGTGGATTGCGCAGCTCATGCGCCAGCATCGCCAGGAACTGGTCCTTGCGGCGGTCGGCCTGCACCAGCGCCGCTTCCGCGCGGGCGCGCTCGACCGCGTTCCACATGCGGTCCGCCACGTCCTCGACCAACTGTACTTCGTCCGGCCGCCACGCGCGCGCCTTGTTATCGTTGATGAACAGGCAGCTGATGACCGCGCCGCTGCGGTGATGGGGAACCGCGATCGCGGAACGGATGTCCAGCGCACTGAAGGCGGGGAACACGTTGCCGGGACTGGTGCGCGGGTCGTTCGCCATGTCGTCGCACACCCAGGTCGCACCATTTTCCAGCGACTTCAGGTTGTCGGCGCCGAAGCTGCCGGCGGCGAACGTGCCGACCAATGCCGCCGCGGGCGAAAACGTGTAGTTCGCATCGAACGTCAGGACCTGCTGGTCGCAGTCGTAGTCGCCCGCGACCACGCGGCTCACGTTCAGGTGTGTTGCCAGCAGCTCGGCCGTAATGGCGATGATGCTGGCCGGGTCGGTTCGGGCGCGCAGCGCGTCCGACAGGCGGAGCTGGAACGCCTGGCGCTGCTCGAGCCGCGTGCGCGCGGTGGTTTCGCGTATTACGCAGAACGCTCCCGCAACGTCGCCCGATTGCCCGCGCACGGGCGAGTACGACAGCGTGAACGTACTAGGTTCGTCGCGCCCGTTGCGGCGCAGGACGCGGGTGACGTCTTCGCCCACCGTTGCGACGCCGCTGAAGGTGGTTTCGATTAACGGCCGCACCTGGTGCCACAACTCGGGCCACACCTTGGGCAGGGGCGTGCCGAGCGCCTGCGGATGCTTGCCTTCGAGGAGATACACGTACGCCTCGTTGTACAGGAAAGTCAGTTCCGGCCCCCAGGCGACAAACATCGGGAAGCGCGAATCGAGCATTAGCGCAAAGGTGTTGCGCAACTCGGCCGGCCAGCTGTCGGGATGCCCGATGGCCGTTGCGGTCCAGTCCTTCGCATGCAGCGCCTGGCGGTGGGGATCGCCGCCTTCAAACAGGTTATACGGGCGCGGCGGGGAATGGGGACTGTCCATGGGCATGTGATCCGGTGAGTTGCCAGTGCGAGGTGGCTAAGCACGATATCACAGCACAGGAGGGAGATGGTGCGGCGCAATGACCTGCGCCGCGGAAACAACATTCAGGGCTTGGTGGCGCCGCTGCCGGCTTCCAGTTCAGCCAGGCGCGCTTCCAATGCTTCCAGCTTGGCGCGCGTCTTTGCCAGTACCTGGGCCTGGATATCGAATTCTTCGCGGGTGACCAGGTCGAGCTTCGAGAAACCCTGGGTCATCATCGACTTCACGTTCTTCTCGATGTCCTTGGCGGGCGAGTTTTCGATCGCCGAATTGATCTTGCCTTGCAAGTCATTGAAGAAACTATTCATGTCCATCTGATTTCCTGGTGTGAGGCGGCGCACCATCCAGGTGCATCCGGGTCTTAATTGGTGCGGCGCGGCGCAATACGGCCGGACGCACTGCGGTTAACAATTCCAAAATGGTTCCGGGTACGCAAAAAACAAGGGCGTACGCGGGAAAACCGGTGCTGGCACGAGTCCTGCTATGGATTACATGACCGCCGGTCAATCGGGATTGTAAACCGCATCCGCACCAATCGTTCAAATCCAAGGGAATCGCCCATGAAGAACCTGAAAATGAAGCTGTCCTTTGCCGCCGCGCTGTGCGTGGCCGCAGCAACCTCGGGCGCACCAGCCGCGATGGCGCAGAGCACCGACGGCGAACTGACGTTTAACGCCGCGCTGACCACGGACTACCGCTACCGCGGCCTGTCGCAGAGCCGCCTGAAGCCGGCGCTGCAGGGAGGCGCCGACTACGTGCACAAGCCGAGCGGCTTTTACGTCGGCACCTGGCTGTCGACCATCAAGTGGACCAAGGACCTGGGCGGCGACGGCGATATCGAGTGGGACATCTACGCGGGCAAGCGCGGCGATATCGCTGAAGGCATCACCTACGACATCGGCGGCCTCGGCTATGTGTACCCGTCCAACGGATTGAATCCGAGCGCCAATACCTTCGAGCTGTATGGCCAGGTCGGCATGGGCCCCGGGTACATCAAGTATTCGCATTCGACCACCAACCTGTTCGGCACCGCCGACAGCAAGGGCAGCGGCTACCTCGACATCGGCGCCAACATCGAGATGTCGGCCGGCCTGGTGCTGAACCTGCACGCCGGCCGCCAGCGCGTGGCCCACAACGGCGCCTTCAGCTACAACGACTACAAGATCGGCGTGTCGAAAGACATGGGCTTCGCGACCGTGGCCCTGGCTGTGGTCAAGGCCGATACCAAGGCGTACTTCAGCCCGGTCAACGGCAAGGATCTGGCGAAGACCGGCGCGGTGCTGTCCATCTCCAAGACTTTCTGATAGCGAGGCAACCATGAAAATGATCACGGCCATTATCAAGCCCTTCAAGCTCGACGAGGTGCGCGAGGCGCTTTCCGAGATCAACGTGCAAGGCATCACGGTGACGGAAGTGAAAGGTTTCGGCCGCCAGAAGGGGCATACAGAGCTGTACCGCGGGGCCGAGTACATCGTCGACTTCCTGCCCAAGACCAAGGTCGAGATCGCGGTGGACGACGCCATCGTCGAACAGGTCATCGAAACGATCGAGCTCGCCGCGCGCACCGGCAAGATCGGCGACGGCAAGATTTTTGTCTCTAACCTGGAGCAGGTGGTGCGCATCCGTACCGGCGAAACCGGCAACGAAGCACTCTGAGGGAAACCATAATGAAAAAAACCATAACAACATGGCTGGCCAGCGCCGCGGTACTGTTTGCGCTGACCGGCTCGCTGCCTGCCATGGCGCAGGATGTCCAGACGCCCGCAACCGCTGCAACCACCACGGAAACCGCCCCTGCTGCGCCGGCCATCACGGCGCAGGCTGCCGAAGCCGCCGCGCCTGCGGCCGAAGCGGCGCCAGCGCCGGTTGTGCCGAACAAGGGCGACACGGCCTGGATGTTCATCGCAACGATCCTCGTTATCATGATGTCGCTCCCCGGCCTGGCCCTGTTCTACGGCGGCCTGGTGCGCTCGAAGAACATGCTGTCGGTGCTGATGCAGATTTTCATGGTGTTTTCCGTAATCATCGTGCTGTGGTGCGTGTACGGCTATTCGCTCGCCTTCACAGCGGGCAACGCGTTCATCGGCAGCTTCGACCGCGCGCTGCTGACGGGCATTTGGGATCCGGCCAAAGGCGCGTTCGCCTATGCGGCCACCTGGAGCAAGGGTGTCGTCATTCCCGAGTTCGTGTTTGTCGCGTTCCAGGGCACGTTTGCGGCCATCACCTGCGGCCTGATCGTCGGCGCCTTTGCCGAGCGCGCCAGGTTCTCCGCCGTGCTGGCGTTCATGGTGCTGTGGTTCACCTTCAGCTACCTGCCGGTCGCGCACATGGTCTGGTTCTGGACCGGTCCTGACATGATTACCGACGCCGCCAGCGCTGCCGCCGAAGGCGCCAAGGCCGGCTGGCTGTTCCAGAAGGGCGCGCTCGACTTCGCCGGCGGCACCGTGGTGCACATCAATGCCGCCATTGCCGGCCTGGTTGGTGCAGTCATGATCGGCAAGCGCGTCGGCTACGGCCGCGAATCGATGGCGCCGCACTCGCTGACGATGACGATGATCGGCGCATCGATGCTGTGGGTCGGCTGGTTTGGTTTCAATGCAGGTTCGGCGCTGGAAGCGGGCGACATCGCCGCGCTGGCCTTCATCAACACGCTGCTGGCGACCGCCGCTGCCACCGTGTCGTGGGTGCTGGGCGAGTGGATCTTCAAGGGCAAGCCATCGATGCTGGGCGGCGCGTCCGGCGCGGTGTCGGGCCTGGTGGCCATTACCCCCGCCTGCGGCTTCGTCGGACCGATGGGCGCGCTGGCGATCGGCCTGCTGGCCGGCATCATCTGCCTGTGGGGCGTGAACGGCCTGAAGCGCCTGATCGGCGCCGATGACTCGCTCGACGTGTTCGGCGTGCACGGGGTCGGCGGTATCGTCGGCGCCTTGCTGACCGCCGTGTTTGCCGCGCCGTCGCTGGGCGGGCAGGGCATCTTCGACTACGTCGCCAACAAGGCGTCGCCGGACTATTCGATCGGCGGCCAGCTGGTGACCCAGCTGTGGGCGGTCGGCACGACGGTGGTGTGGTCGGCCGTGGTGTCCGTGATCGCCTACAAGCTGGTGGACATGGTGATCGGCCTGCGGGTGCCGGAGGAAGAAGAACGCGAAGGCCTCGACATTACCAGCCACGGCGAATCGGCTTACCATTCCTGACCTGGATTGGCCTTTAGTTTGTTACCAGGCGCCCTGCGGGGCGCCTTTTTGCGTTCCGGACGGCCAAACACCTTTAAAATGGCTTCATCGCCCCGATTTACGATTCTTACAATCAAAAAAGCCTGAAGGACGTCTTATCCATGGTTCCGCACCTTGCCACAGCCCTGACCGGCCCCTTGCACGATCTCGAGAAAAAAGTCCTGGAGGCCACGCCTGCGATCGAGCGCTGGTTCCGCCTCGAGTGGCAGGAGCATACCCCGCCGTTCTACTGCTCGGTCGACCTGCGCAACGCGGGCTACAAGCTGGCGCCGGTCGATACCAACCTGTTCCCGGGCGGCTTCAACAACCTGGCGACGGAAATGCTGCCGCTGGCGGTGCAGGCTGCCATGGCTGCGATCGACAAGTATTGTCCTGATGCGCGCAACCTGTTGCTGGTTCCGGAAAGCCACACCCGCAATCCGCACTACCTGCAGAACATTGCGCGCCTGATGCAGATCTTCCGCCAGACCGGCTTGCACGTGCGCCTCGGCTCGCTGTCGCCGGACATCACGGAACCGACGCCGTTGGCGCTGCCTGACGGCAACATGCTGGTCATCGAGCCGATGGTGCGTTCGGCGAATGGCCGCCGCCTCGGGCTGAAGGATTTCGACCCGTGCACCATTCTGCTCAACAATGACCTGTCGGCCGGCATTCCGTCGATCCTGGAAAACATCCATGAGCAGTCGCTGTTGCCGCCGGTGCACGCCGGCTGGGCCGTCCGCCGCAAGAGCAACCACTTCGCCGCGTATGACGAGGTGGCCAAAAAGTTCGGCAAGCTGATCGACGTCGACCCGTGGATGGTCAACCCGTTCCACGCCAAGTGCGGCGAGATCAATTTCCAGGAAGACCAGGGATCGGAGTGTCTGGCGGACAACGTCACGATGCTGCTGGCCAAGATCAAGAAGAAATACAAGGAATACGGCATCAAGGACCAGAAGCCGTTCGTCATCGTCAAGCCGGACGCGGGCACTTACGGCATGGGCATTATGACCGTGCGCGACGCCAGCGAGGTCAAAGACCTGAACCGCAAGCAGCGCAACAAGATGTCCGTTATCAAGGACGGCGTTGCGGTCACGGATGTGATCATCCAGGAGGGCGTGCCGACGTTCGAGAGCGTCAACGACGCGGTGGCCGAACCGGTGGTGTACATGATAGACCGCTACGTCGTAGGCGGCTTCTACCGCGTGCACGCCGAACGCGGCATCGACCAGAACCTGAATGCGCCGGGCTCGGAATACGTGCCGCTGGCTTTTGCCCAGCAGCATGCTGTGCCTGACATGAGGGCGAAACCGGGCACAGCCGCGCCGAACCGGTTCTATGTGTATGGCGTGGTGGCAAGGCTGGGGTTGCTGGCCGCGTCGCTGGAATTGGAACGCACCGATCCGAACCCGGAAGTGTACTGATCCAAAGGCGGCCGGGTCATACCGGCCCCATCTCAACCGCATCGGGCGTTTCCGGCTAAAATCAGGGTATTACCCGCAATGGAACCGCCCATGAAACTCGCTTTCCTCGCCGACCCGCTATCCGGCTTCAAGACCTACAAGGACTCCACCTTCGCCATGATGCGCGAAGCGGCGCGGCGCGGCCATGCGATCTACGCATTCGAACAAAACGACATGGCGCTCGAAGGCGGCATCGTCAGCGCGCAGATCTCCGAAATCACGCTCACCGGCGACGCTGATGACTGGTACCGCGCTACCCCCAAGGTCAGCGCGCGGCTGTCCGAGTTCGACGCGGTCATCCTGCGCAAGGACCCGCCGTTCGACATGGAGTACGTGTACTGCACCTACCTGCTCGACCTGGCCGAAAAGCAGGGCGCCTGCGTCGTCAACAAGGCCCAGGCGGTGCGCGACCATAACGAGAAGCTGTCGATCACCCAGTTCAGCGAGTACACCTCGCCGACCCTGGTGACGTCCGACTCCACGCGCCTGCGCGCCTTCCACGCCGAACACGGAGACGTCATCTTCAAGCCGCTCGACGGCATGGGTGGCGCCGGCATCTTCCGCATCCGCGACGACGGCATGAACCTCGGCGCGGTGATCGAGTCGTTGACCGACCTCGGACGTGTCACGATCATGGCCCAGCGCTACATCCCCGAAATCGTCAAAGGCGACAAGCGCATCCTCGTCATTGGCGGCAGGCCGGTGCCGTTCTCGCTGGCCCGCATCCCTCAGGCCGGCGAAGTGCGCGGCAACCTGGCCGCTGGCGGCTTGGGCGTGGCACAGCCATTGACGGCGCGCGACCGCGAGATCGCCGAGGCGCTCGGCCCGGTACTGGCGGCACGCGGCCTGTTGCTGGTAGGATTAGACGTGATCGGCGATTACCTTACCGAGGTGAATGTCACCAGCCCGACCTGCTTCCAGGAGATCGCGGACCAGGCAGGATTCGACGTAGCCGCGATGTTCATCGACGCGGTCGAGCAGCAGGTAACCGGTAAATAAAATGGTAGGCATTCTGTTGTTAACCCACGCCCCCCTCGGGCAGGCATTCATCGCGGCGGTGGAACACGTGTTCCGCGGCCCGACCGAGCGTTTCGAGGCGATCGACGTCGCCGCCGACCAGGACATCAAGGAAGTCAACGACCTGGCGCGCCAGGCGATAACGCGCCTGAACGACGGCAGCGGCGTGTTGGTCATCACCGACATCAAGGGCGGCACGCCGTCCAACTGCTGCAATTCGCTGGCGTCCGAAGGCTGCGTCGAAGTCATCGCCGGCATCAGCCTGCCGATGCTGCTGCGCGCGATCACCTATCGCCGCGACACGCTCGATGTGGTGGTCGAGATGGCGCTGGCCGGCGCGCAGAGCGGCGCAGTACGAGTGGATAACCGGATCCGTGTAGGTCCGGGATAAGGAAGCGGCCGCGTAACGCGCGGCCGTACAAATAGCGCAGTGCTGTGTGACAGAGACGAGACAAAATGATTCAACAAGAACTAGAAATTATCAACAAGCTGGGCCTGCACGCACGGGCTTCAGCCAAACTCACACAACTGGCAGCAAAGTTCCAAAGCGATGTCTGGCTGACGCGTAATGCGCGCCGGGTCAACGCGAAATCGATCATGGGCGTGATGATGCTGGCCGCCGGCATCGGCGCCAAGGTCACGCTCGAAGCCGACGGCCCCGACGAAAAGGAATGCGTCGAGGCGCTGGCGGCCCTCATCAACGGCAAGTTCGGCGAAGGCGAGTAATGCGCGAACGCGCACCGACCCGCTTCCACACAGGACCGCCAATGGCATCGTTCACGCTGCATGGCATTCCGGTTTCGCGCGGCATTTCGATCGGCCGCGCGCACCTGCTCACGCC
>DASWSX010000185.1:0-4937 GCA_036402435.1 Telluria sp.
GTTACAATTTCTTATATGCTCAAACCCCCTTGACGGTAGCGGATCCAGCCGTTATTATCTTGCCTCTTCGGAGTGTGGCGCAGTCCGGTAGCGCACCTGGTTTGGGACCAGGGGGTCCAAGGTTCGAATCCTTGTACTCCGACCAGTTTTCAGCAAACAGGCTGACAAGTTTATTCTTGTCGGCCTGTTTTGTTTTGTGCGTCAGTTTTGACCGCCATCGTCTTCCTCGGTTCTCTGCGCAATTTCAAGGCCGGCATCGGAGGGGCTTGACCTATCTCGCATCAAATTTCTATCAGGCAAATAAGATCACCGGGCGACACTCCCATCCTATTGCCCGCGAGGAAATCATGATCCAGAAAGCAACCCAACGACTGGCCGCTGCGGTCCTGTCCATGCTTGTCCTTCCCGCCGGAGCCGCCAACATCGTCCAGAATCCGGGGTTCGAGCAAGGGAGTGCGTATTGGACCACGGCGCACTTTCTCGTCGGGAACGACCCGCTGTGGGCGCATACCGGGCCCGGCATGGTGCGCACGAATTGCGGCACGATCTACTGTCTCGATTCCCTGATGGAAGGCGCCTACATCAGCCAACTGCTTCCGACGATCGCCGGCGCGGAATACGACCTCAGTTTCTGGGTGCGCAGCTTCAAGGGCAAGGGCCAGTACTCGGTGTTCTGGGATGGGGTGATGGTCGATGACATCATGTTGGCGGAGAACGGCCCGATGACACAGACGAATTTCTCGGGGCTCACCGCGAGCGCCAATGCGACGTTGCTGGAGATACATGGCCGCAATAACCTGCACTTCATTTCGTTCGACGACTTCAGCGTGGTCAGCTCGCCGCTCGCGGCGCCGAGACCTCCCGCGCCGGAGCAGGTAACGCTGATCTCGGAACCCGCAGGCTATGCCCTGATGCTTGCGGGGCTGGCGCTGGTCGGCCTGCTGCACCGCCGCCGCTAGTTATTGCGCGCGTTTGGCCGCGATGGCGTTGCCGGCGCGGCTCGCAGCCTTGCGGCCGAGGTGCTGCGATATGAACTGGCCGGCATCGACCACCATGTCGATGTCGATGCCGGTGTGGATCCCCAGGCCATTCATCAGGAACAGCACATCCTCGGTCGCCACATTGCCGGTGGCGCCCTTCGCGTACGGGCAGCCGCCCAGGCCCGCGACGGACGAGTGGAAAATCGACACCCCCACCTCAAGGCTGGCATAGATATTCGCCAGCGCCTGGCCGTAGGTATCGTGGAAGTGGCCCGAGATGCGGTCGATGTGGAACTCCTGCGCCGCCACCTGCATCACCGCCTGCGTCTTGCGCGCGGTCGACACGCCGATGGTGTCGGCAATGTCGATCTCGTCGCAGCCCAGGTCGCGCATGCGCGCCACTACGTCGGCCACCGCGTCGAGCGGCACCTCGCCCTGGTACGGGCAGCCGAACGCGCAGCTGATGCTGCCGCGCAGGCGCAGGCCGTTGTCCTTGGCCGCCTTCGCCACGCTTTCAAAGCGTGCGATCGATTCGGCGATCGAGCAGTTGATGTTCTTTTGCGAGAAAGCCTCGGAGGCCGAACCGAAAATCACCACTTCATCTGCGCGGCTGGCCAGCGCGGCTTCGAAGCCCTGCATGTTCGGCGTCAGCGCCGAGTAGATCGTGCCTTCGCGCCGGGTGATGCTGGCCATGACCTCGGTGCTGGTGGCCATCTGCGGCACCCACTTTGGCGACACGAAGGATGCCGCTTCAATGTTCGAGAAGCCAGCGCGCGACAGTCGGTCGACCAGTTCGACCTTGACCGACGCGGGCACGGCTTCCTTCTCGTTCTGCAGCCCGTCGCGCGGACCGACTTCAACGATTTTTACTCTCTTCGGCAATTCAGGCTGGGTGCTCATCTTTGTCCTCGTCTATCAGTAACCGCGCGAGCGGTCGACTACGTCGGCTACCGCATCGCCATTTTCCAGCGCGCGGATCTTGCCAGCCATCTGGCGGATGCTCTCGGTGCGGATCGTCAGCGCCGAAATGTGCGGCGTGATCGTAATCCGTGGCTCACCCCAGAACGGATGCTCCGCCGGCAGCGGTTCGTTGCGGAACACGTCCAGCGTGGCCCCCGCGATATGTCCCGATCTTACCAGTGCCAGCAAATCAGGTTCGGCCACGTGCGCGCCGCGTGCCACGTTGATCAGGTACCCGCCTTGCGGCAGCATCGACAGGCGCGCATGGTCGAGCAGGCCGGAGGTGTCGGGCGTCAGCGGCAACATGCAGACCAGCACCCGGGTGCCACGCAGGAAATCGTCGAGGCCTTCGGCGCCGCTGAAGCATTCGACGCCGTTCACCTGCTTCGGCGTGCGGCTCCAGCCGCGCACGGGGAACCCGTACGGCGCCAGCGCCTCGATGGTGCGCATGCCGAGCACGCCCATCCCCATCACGCCCACCGAAAAGTCTTCCTTGCGGTGCTGCGGCAGCTGCGCCCAGGTGCCTGCGCGCGCCTGCGTTTCGTATTCGTCCAGGCGGCGGAAGTAACGCAGCACGTAGTGCGACACATACTCGGCCATCTGGATTGCCATTCCGGCGTCGCCCAGGCGAATGACCGGCACGGGCGGCAGTGCGTCGCCGTATTTGAGGATGGCGTCGGCGCCCGCACCGGTCAGGAAGATCGCCTTTACGTGCGCCAGCTCTGCCAGCAGTCCTTCCGGCGGCATCCACAGCACCGCGTAATCGCACGGCGCAATGCTTGCGCCGTCCTGCCACACCACGACCTCGGCTTCCGGAAGAAGCTCCGCGAAGTCGCGTACCCATGGTTCGGTGACGCCGTCGGCGCGGTGCAGGAGGATGCGCATGTTCGTCAGGCCGCCTTGAACGCCAGCAGAGGGGCGCCGTCGGCTACCTGGTCGCCCACCTGGTACAGCACCTCTTCAACCAAACCGTCGGATGGCGCTGCGATCGTGTGCTCCATCTTCATCGCTTCCATGATGACGAGTGGATCGCCCTTCTTTACGTCCTGGCCGGCCTTCGCAAGCACCGCCACGACCTTGCCCGGCATTGGCGCGGTCAGGCGTCCGCCGGCGGTTTCCGCTTCGCCTGCATGCGCCATCGGGTCGTTGTAGGCCAGCGTGAAGTGGCGCCCGCCCGTGAACACGTGGAATACGTCGCCGTCGCGCCGCACGGCGCCATGGATCGATGTCGCGCCCAGTTTGATCGACACGTCGTACCCGCTGCGTGCCGTCACCGACAGTTCGGCTTCGACGCCGCCGACTTCAAGGTGCCAGCCGGCCGCATGGTAAGTCAGGCCGACCGAATATTCCTTCGTGTCGGTACCAGCGGTGTACTCGTCGGCGAACGACAGCTTGCGCTCGTAAGCGCTGTTCAGGCGCCAGCCGCGGGCGTTGCCCCACGGGTCGGACGGATTGGCCGAAGCCGCCGCCGAGGCGCCGGTTTCCTCGCCGATCAGCGCCACCGCCGCCAGCGCCAGTGCGCCCACCGGCGCCGCCTTCGCTTTCGGGAACAGGCTGTCGCTGTTACGCTCGATCAGGCCGGTGTCGAGATCGGCGCTGGAGAATGCGGCGCCTTCAATCAGTCGTTTGAGGAAGGCGATGTTGGTGGCCAGGCCGACAATCTGGAATTCCGCCAGCGCCTGCGACATGCGCGCCAGCGCCTGGGTGCGGTCCGCGCCCCAGACAATCAGCTTGGCGATCATCGGGTCGTAGAACGGCGAGATCGCATCCCCTTCGCGCACTCCGGAATCGATGCGCACCGCTGCGGGGGCGCCGCCTGGCGTGCCGCCCAGTTCGAACGAGACCGCAGCCGGGGTATCCATGTGGCGCAAGGTGCCGATCGACGGCAGGAAGCCCTTCTCAGGGTTCTCGGCATAGATGCGCGCTTCGATCGAGTGGCCGTGGATCGCCAGTTCGTCCTGCGCTTTCGGCAGCGGCTGGCCGGCGGCCACGCGCAGCTGCCACTCCACCAGGTCGGTACCGGTGATCATTTCGGTGACCGGGTGCTCGACCTGCAGGCGCGTGTTCATCTCCATGAAGTAGAACGAGCCGTCCTGGTTGGCGATGAACTCCACCGTGCCGGCCCCGACGTAGCCGACCGCCTTGGCCGCGGCTACTGCGGCCTCGCCCATCTCGTTGCGGCGCTTCGTCGACATGCCTGGCGCCGGCGCTTCTTCCAGCACCTTCTGGTGGCGCCGCTGCACCGAGCAGTCGCGCTCGTGCAGGTAGACGCAGTTGCCGTGCGTGTCGGCGAACACCTGGATCTCGATGTGGCGTGGACGGGTCAGGTATTTTTCGGCCAGTACCTTGTCGTCACCGAAGGAGCTGATCGCTTCACGTTTGCACGAGTCCAGCGCGGCCTTGAAGTCTTCCGACCGTTCGATGACGCGCATGCCCTTGCCGCCGCCGCCTGCGCTGGCTTTCAGCAGCACTGGATAGCCGATGCCGTCGGCCTGCTCCTGCAAGAATTCCGGATCCTGGCGCTCGCCGTGGTAGCCCGGCACCAGCGGCACGTTGGCCGTTTCCATCAAGGACTTGGCGGCGGACTTCGAGCCCATCGCGCGCATCGCCGAACCCGGCGGCCCGATGAACACCAGTCCCGCTTCGGCGCAGGCGTCGGCGAAATCGGCGTTCTCGGACAGGAAACCGTAGCCCGGGTGGATCGCCTGCGCGCCGGTCGCCATCGCGACGGCGATGATGCGCTCGCCGACCAGATAGCTTTCCTTGGCTGCCGCAGGTCCGATCAGCACTGCCTCATCGCATACCGCCACATGCTTCGAGTTGGCGTCCGCTTCCGAATACACGGCGACGGTCTTGATGCCCATGCGGCGCGCCGTAGCGGCAACCCGGCAAGCGATTTCGCCGCGGTTGGCGATGAGGATTTTTGTGAACATGTAGTATCCGATCGGTTTTTATACAGTTATGGGATTAGCCGCCGCAGCTTGCCTTCGGCGCGGA
>DASWSX010000186.1:0-7113 GCA_036402435.1 Telluria sp.
CGGAGTACAAGGATTCGAACCTTGGACCCCCTGGTCCCAAACCAGGTGCGCTACCGGACTGCGCCACACTCCGAAGAGGCAAGATAATAACGGCTGGATCCGCTACCGTCAAGGGGGTTTGAGCATATAAGAAATTGTAACCGGGCTATTGCAAGAAAAACACCTGTGCCAGCATATGGCAGCACGACAAATGGGATGAACGTGGAAGCAATCAAGGCACCGCACAGCATGGGCAGGACGCCGCCCTACCGCCTCGCGGTGGGGCTGGCGGTGTCGCTGGCCCTGCACGCCGCGCTGTTGTTCGTCTATCGCCATCACCTCGAGCGTGCGCCTGCCGACGCCGAACCTGCCAGCAGGACAATTGCCGTCTGGCTGCGCCCCGCGCCGCCTCCGCCTGCCGAGCCGGAACCAAGCCCTCAGCCAAGGCCCAAGGCCCGGCCCAAGCCAGAACAACCTGCCGGCGAACCTGCCAGGCGCAAACAGGCGCGCCCGAGCGAACTGGTGGCCCTGCCCGATCCCTCACCCGGCCAGGCCGAGCCGCCGGATGTATTCTCGGTGGAGCCTTCAGCCGAACCCGGGCCCGGCAAGCGCTTCGACCGCGCCGCCGCGCTGCAATTGGCTCGAGAGATGGCCGACGATCCCGATCCGGCACGCGAAGGCACTGCGGTCGGGCAGATTCCACCCAAGCCGTACGCGACCGAAACCAAAATGGCGCGCGCCATTTCCAGCGCCAAACGGCGCGACTGCAAGGATGGATTGCCGGGCGGGCTACTGGGCCCACTGCTGCTTTTGATGGACAAAAAAGACAGCGGCTGCAAATGGTAAGGCACGGGTACGCGGGCGGCCTGGCAAAAGCCTGCAACAGTCAGCCCCCGATTTTGCCGCTGTTGCCGGGCGTTCCCGGAAGCCGCCCGCGCGGAAGTTAGACAGCGGCCACCGGTGACAGTGCGGGTTGCCTGCTTACTCCTGCTGGCCCTTGATCTCCAGCGCGCGGTCATACAGCGCGTTTTTCTTCAGTCCGGTGATCTGCGCGGCCAGGCTGGCCGACTGCTTCACGGTGCACTCGGACAGCAGGATGTTGAGCACGCGCTCGGCCTCGACCTGCTGGGCGTCGCTGCTTTCCTCGGCGCCTTGCAGCAGCACGACGAATTCTCCGCGTTCGCGGTTCGGATCGGCCTTGACCCAGGCAACCGCTTCCGACAGCGGGCAGCGGTGGATTTCTTCAAACAGTTTAGTCAGTTCACGCGCAAACACGACCTGGCGCGCCGGTTCGAACACGTCGGCCAGCGCCCCGACGCAGTCGAGGATGCGGTGCGGCGCCTCGTAGAACACCATGGTCGCCGTTTCCGTGAGCAGGCCGCGCAGCATGTTTTCGCGCTGCTTGCTCTTGGCGGGAAGGAAGCCGACAAAGGAGAACCTGTCGTTGACCAGCCCGCTTGCCGACAATGCCGTGATCGCCGCCGACGCGCCGGGCAACGGCAGCACGCGCAGCCCTGCTGCCAGCACCGCGTCGACAATCCGCGCGCCGGGGTCGGACACGGCCGGCGTGCCGGCATCCGAGATCAGCGCCACCCGCTCGCCCTTGTGCAGGCGCGCGATCAGCTTGTCGGCCACCTCGCGCTCGTTATGCTGGTGCGCGGCGATCATCGGCACCGACAGGCCGAAGCGGCTCATCAGTTTCGAGCTGTTGCGGGTGTCCTCGCAAGCGATCACGTCGGCAATCGACAGCAGGTGTAGCGCGCGCAGCGTAATGTCGGTGACATTGCCGATCGGAGTGGCGACGACGTACAGGGTTGCGGTAGGATAGGACTGGTGTGCCGCTTCGGCAATAACTGGAAGTTGAGCGATCGTGCTTACGTGAGGTTCTGTCATTTGGGGTTGAAATGCTAATAAAAAGTCTAAAGGGCGTGCTGGCCGCCATGGCCGTAACCATGCTGGGCGCCTGCAGTACGCCTTGCGACGTGTCGGGGCGATTGTGCGCGCCAATTGATGCAAACACAAGTGCGCCGCTGGCCCAGCCGCGCGACCTGCGGCCGGCCCCGTCCGCCCAGCCCGCGCTGCCGGAAGCGGAAGTGCAGACCATGCCGGTCGACTCGCCCGACAGCCAGCAAGCTGAGGCTGCCGCGCCTGCCGGCAAGCTTGTACGTGTCGGGCTGCTGCTGCCGCTGCGCTCGGCCAACCTCAGGCAGCCCGCCGAGGTGCTGCGCGCCGGCTTCATGGCCGCCCACGCGCGCGACGGCGCCGGCTACACCGTTGAAGTGATTGAAAGCGGCGACGGCGCCCAGGAAGCGCTCGACGCCTACGCCCAGGCGGTCGAACGCAGCGACATCGTGGTCGGCCCGCTGGCCCGTCCGGCGGTCAGCGCGGTGGCCACCAGCACGGCGCCGCGGAAGCCCACCATTGCCCTGAATAACCCGGAAGCGGGCACCCTGGTGCCGCCGCACATGCTGGTCATCGGCCTGTCGATCGAAGACGAGGCGCGCCAGGCGGCGGCCTGGGTCGACCGCGAGCAGCCTGGCGCCAACGCATTGATCGTCTCGGGCACGGCTGCCTGGCAGCGCCGCATCGCCACCGCCTTTGCCGAAGAATGGGCCAGGCTCGGGCATGAATCCCAGCTGGTCGAAATCCCATCCGGCAACGGCTACCAGACCGAAACGTCCATTGGCCAGCTCAACGACAAGATCCAGACCGAATCGCCCAACCTGATTTTCGCCGCGCTCGACCCGTTCCAGGCGCGCCAGGTGCGCGGCGTGATCGGCGCCAACGTGCCGTTCTACGCTGCGTCCTCGGTCAATTCGCGCGCCGTCGCCGGCGACAGCCTGCCTGAACTGGACGGCATGCGCATGCTCGACATGCCGTGGGTGGTCCAGCCCGACAATGCCACCGTGATGGCCTATCCGCGCTGGAACGGGGCCTCGCTCGGGTTCGACATGGAACGGCTCTACGCGCTTGGGATCGACGCCTTTCGCGTGGCGCGCGAAGTGGCCCAGGGCCGCACATCGTTCGAACTGGACGGTGTGACCGGCAAGCTAAAGGCAAGCTTCGGCAACGGCGCGTCGCAGTTCAGCCGTACCGTACCTGCCGCCATCTTCCACGGTGGCACGACCCGGTCCATCGCGAACGGCCAGTAACATGTGGCCCGCCCGGCTCAGCCCCAAGCAGAAGCAGGGCCAGCTGGGCGAACAGGAAGCACTCGGCTACCTCCGGAAGCAAGGCCTGGAACTGGTCGAAACCAACTTCCGCTGCAAGGCCGGTGAAATCGACCTGATCATGCGCGACGGCGCCACCCTGGTGTTTGTCGAAGTGCGCAAGCGCAGCGGCAAGCTGAAGGGCGAAGCGGCCCAGAGCATTACGCCCGCCAAAATCCGCCGCATCATCTGCGCCGCCCAGCTGTATTTATCGCGCTTGCCGCGCATGCCGGCGTGCCGGATCGACGTCGTGACCATCGACGGCGGCGCCCTGGAGTGGCTGCCCAACGCCATCGAGGTGTAAGCATTTTTAACAGCAGTTGCCCGGCTTGCTAAGCGCCTGCACTATAATCGGCAGTTATGAATACTCAACGCATCCTTGCACACTTCCAGGAAAGCGCCGACCTGAAGCTCCAATCGGCAAACGCCCTCGCCCAACCGATTTCGCAGGCCATCGAACTGATGTTCGGCGCCTTGTCGAATGGAAACAAGATTCTTGCTTGCGGTAACGGCGGCTCTGCGGCCGATTGCCAGCACTTTGCGGCCGAGCTGGTGGGCCGTTTCGAGCGCGAACGCTTCCCGCTGCCGGCGCTGGCATTGACCACCGACACCTCGATCATGACGGCCGTCGGCAACGACTACAGCTACAAGGAGATCTTCTCCAAGCAGGTCCAGGCCTTCGGCCAGGCCGGCGACGTACTGCTGGCCATTTCGACGTCGGGCAACTCGGCCAACGTGCTGGCTGCCGTCGAAGCGGCGCTGGAGCGCGAAATGCGCGTCGTTGCCATGACCGGCAAGGACGGCGGGGCGCTCGGCAAGATGCTGACCGACGCCGACGTCCATATCAATGTCGCGCACTCCCGCACCTGCCGCGTCCAGGAAGTCCACCTGGTCACGATTCACTGTATCTGCGACGGTATCGACGTTGCCCTGTTTGGAGGAGATGTAAATGAATAAGCCTGTTTCCCTGTTGCGTCCACTGGCGAAAGCCGTTGCCGGCGTTGCCCTGCTTGCCACCCTGAACGGCTGCGTCGGGCTGGTTGCCGGCGGCGCCGTCATGACCGCCGTCTCGGCCAACGACCGCCGCACCCTGGGCGCGCAGACCGAAGACAAGGCGATCGCCGTCAAGGGCGAATCGCGCGCCAGGAGCATCGTCGGAGAACAGGGCCACGTCAACGTCACCAGCTTCAACCGCAAGGTGCTGCTGACCGGCGAGGTACGCGATGAAGAAATGAAGGCAGCGGTCGAGCGCGAAGTGCGCGCGATCAGCGGCATCACCAGCCTCGTCAACGAACTGGAGATCGGCGCGCCATCGAAATACACCACCCGTACGAACGATGCGCTGATTACGACCAAGGTCAAAGCCAGCCTGGTCGACATGCAGACCATCTCGGCCAACTCGTTCAAGGTTGTCACCGAGCGCGGCAATGTTTACCTGATGGGCATGGTGACCCCGCGTGAAGCCCAGATCGGCACCGACGTGGCGCGCGGCGTCTCGGGCGTGCAAAAAGTGGTCAAGGTGTTTGAGTACATCAACGATGTCAACCTGCGCGCGCTGCCGCCAGTGACGACCGGCTCCGGCTCGTAAATCGCTGCAATGGCTACCAACAGCACCCGTTCGTGGATCAAACCAGCCGTCATCGGCGCGCTGGTGGTTGCGCTCGCGGGCGTCGGTTACGCCACGTTCACCAGCAACACCGCGGCGCCGGATGTGACCTTCATCGACCTCAAGGGCGAGAAGATCAGCACCCAGGCGCTGCGCGGCAAGGTAGTGATGGTCAATTTCTGGGCGACATCGTGCGTCACCTGCGTCAAGGAAATGCCGCAGATGGTCGAAACGTACGAGAAGTTCAAGGGACAGGGGCTGGAATTCGTGGCGGTCGCGATGCAGTACGACCGGGCCGACTACGTGCTCAACTTCACCGAAACGCGCAAGCTGCCGTTCAAGGTTGCGCTCGACTCTGGCGGCGACATCGCCAAATCGTTCGGCGACGTCACTCTGACACCGACCACGTTCGTGATCGACAAGCAAGGCAAAATCATCAAGCGCTATGTGGGCGAACCGAAGTTCGCCGACCTGCACGCGCTGCTGGCGAAAGAGCTGGCCGGCTAAGCTGCCGGCCCGGCTTATTTCGGGTACAAAATCATCTGGGTGCAGCGGAACAGGGCGATCGTCTTGCCGTTGGCCTCGTTCGTCACCACCACATCCCACACTTGCGTCGTCCTGCCGAGGTGAATGCCCTTCGCCACGGCGGCGATTGCGCCTTCGCGCACGGTGCCCAGGTGGTTTGACTTCAGCTCGATGGTGGTGAAGCTGTTCGCGCCTTCAGGCAGGTTGGCCATGCAGGCGTAGCCGGCTGCGGTATCGGCCAGCGTGACGATGGTGCCTGCGTGCAGGTATTCGTTCGGCGCCAGGTGATGCGGCTTGATGTCGATGCGCGCGGCGACCTCGTCGCCTTCGACGCGGGTGATTTCGATGCCCATGTAAGCGGGCAGGCGATTTGCGCCAAACTCATTCGGCGCTTGAGGATTAAACTTGGGTGCGGTCATAGCGGTCGTCGGGGTAATAGGATTGGAGTATTGTACGATCTTGTGTCACACCGCGTTTGCATTGCTGGAACGCAATCACCATGCACAAAAATCACTCAAAAGGCCCGCGCGACATGGCACCTAAATTGATCGAACTGGCGACTGTCGTAAAGATGGCTAGCGAGCGGGAAGTTACTGCTGCCGCGATTGTGGAAGCGACGGGCGGGTGGTATGTCCGGATCACGCTCGGCGCCGATGAACGCATGCTCGCGGCGCCGGACGGAACGGGGCCACGGCGTTGGGAGTCCGCCGCTGCTTGCGCCGCATTCCTGGCACGGGAAACCGGTATCCTTCATCTCGACATTTCGACAATGCACGGCGATCTGGTTTCGCCCTTGGATCAGGACTATGGCGATTGGCTGCAATCCGAGGTGCAGAGAGCACTGGAAGACCCGCGTGCGGCCGTGGCAAGTGATGAGGTCGAGCGCGATTTCGACCAGATCAAATCGGCATTCCGGAAGCGCCTTACAACGGGGCAAAATTGAGACTGAAATGGAGCCGCTTTGCCATTTCAGACCGCTTAACCATCTTCCAGTACATTGCGCGTACCAGCCCGGGGGCGGCGTTAGACCTTGATGACCGGCTCGTCCGAATGGCTAACGAGCTATTGGCGCGCCCATTGATGTACCGAGCGGGCCGCGTGCCGGGTACGCGTGAAATGGTCGTTCAGAGGAATTACATCGTCATTTATCGCGTCAGCAAGGACACAGTTGAAATTCTCCGGGTTAAACATTCAGCCCAACGATGGCCGTGAGGCACAACGTTATCACCGGCGCTTTCCGCCACCCTGCTTGACCCCACTTTGCTTCTTGCGAGCCGCCGCGTTCTGCGCATGCAGGATCGAATCCACCCGCTCGGACGCCGTGCGCGCCAGCTCCTGCGCCAGTTCGATACTCGGGAAGTACTCGGGCACCCGATAGCTCAGCCAGGCGTAGGCCGAATACATGCGGCAGGTATCCTCGACCTCTTGAAGACTCTGGAACATCAGGTCGTTCGGATGTGGCTGCAGTTTGCAGATCTTCTTTTTTGCCAGCGAATACGACCAGTTCTCCCACGCGCTCTGCAATGTCGACACCTTGGTCGAAATCGGCACCAGCGACAGCATGAATTTCTCGGCCAGCGACAAGGTCAGCGTATCGAGCCAGATAGCCCGCTCCGACTGCTCCTCGGTGATGCGCGGGTAGAAGAACCCGTCCGGCACATCGATGTTGTGCACGAAGCGCTTGAGCAGCTTGACCAGCGAGGTCTCGCCGGTCACCGACGCGATCCGGTGCAGGTGCTCGATCGAGGGCGCCACCGAGAAGCCGCTGGTGCTCACCGGCGGGATTTTCTCCTT
>DASWSX010000187.1:0-6140 GCA_036402435.1 Telluria sp.
TGTTCTTCGGCCAGACCGTATCGACTTCGCAGATCCTCGAGCTGTGCCGCGACGTGCTGGCGGAAGGACTGGCGCACGCGCGCGGCGGGCCTGACTGGGCCAAGGTGGTCACGGCGGTCGAGAAGGCGGCGCGCGACCTGCGCCTCTCCTTTCCCCAGGACAGCATGCGCCTGGCGCTGGCGCAGATCGTGCCGTCGTCCGGCTTCTTCCCGGCGCTGGATACGTTAAAGGAACAGCTGGCGGCGATGATCGACGTGCTGGAAGACCAGGCCGCCCGCGCCGAGAGCATCGAGCAGTGCCGCGTGCGCGCGGTCGAACTGGCTGCTGCGATGGATGCATGGAAGCCCGAAACCAAGGGCAAGGTTGTCGAAGGCGACCAGTCGGTGCTGTGGGTGGAGGCGTTTTCGTCCTCGCTGCAGATGCACAAGACGCCGCTGTCGATTGCGCCGATCTTCTCGAACCAGCGCGAAGGCACGCCGCGCAGCTGGATCTTCACGTCGGCGACCTTGGCGGTCAAGAACGACTTCAAGCACTTCTCTGCCCAGATGGGGCTGGAGGGCGAAGAAGCGAAGAACTGGCCAAGCCCGTTCAACTACGAGCAGCAGGGATTGCTGTACGTGCCGAACGGCCTGCCGGAGCCGAACGCTTTCGGTTATACCGATGCGGTGGTCGACTGCGCGCTGCCGGTGATCGAAGCGGCAGGCGGGCGCACCTTCTTTCTTTGCACGACGATTCGCGCGGTTAAACACGTGGCCGAACGGCTGCGCACCGAGTTTGCCGCGCGCGGGCTTGATTTCCCGCTATTCGTGCAGGGCGAACGCGGGCGCACCGAGCTGCTCGACTCGTTCCGCAATGCGGGCAACGCGGTACTGGTGGGCAGCCAGAGCTTCTGGGAAGGCGTCGACGTGCGCGGCGACGCGCTGTCGCTGGTCATCATCGACAAGATGCCGTTCGCGCCGCCGGATGATCCGGTCCTCGCTGCGCGCATCGACGTAATGGAAAAGCAGGGCATGAACGGCTTCATGCACCACACGCTGCCCGAAGCAATCATCAACCTGAAGCAGGGCGCGGGGCGTTTGATCCGCGACGAGACCGACCGCGGCGTGCTGATGATCTGCGATCCGCGCATCATCAGCAAGTCGTACGGGCGGCGCGTGTGGCAAAGCCTGCCGCCGTTCAAGCGCACGCGGGTCGAGGCCGACGTGATCGAGTTCTTTAAAGCCGGAAGCACGCCGCAACCGTAACAGCGTAGGGCGGAAAAGGCCGAAGGCCGTCATCCGCCATTGCCAGCGTCAACGTGGCGCATGCATTGGCGGATGACGCCTTCGGCTCTTCCGCCCTACGGGTTGATGACCACTTTACCGGTCACTTTGCGCGCCGCCATGTCGTTCAACGCCTGCGCCGTCTCCTCAAGCCTGTACCGCTTAGAAATCAGCGGCCGGATCTTCCCCTCGGCCAGCCACCCCATCATCTGCCGCATTGCCGCCATGTTCGCCTTCGGCTCGCGCTTGGCGAACTCGCCCCAGAACACGCCCACCAGCGACGCGCCCTTTAACAGCGCCAGGTTCAGCGGCAGTTTCGGAATCTCGCCGTTGGCAAAACCCACGACCAGATAACGCCCGCGCCAGCCGATCGAGCGGAACGCCGGCTCGGCATACTGACCGCCGACCGGGTCGTAGATCACATCGGGCCCTGTGCCGCCGGTGGCGGCCTTGATCGCCTCGCGCAGGTCTTCGGTGGTGTAGTTGATCGTCGCATCGGCGCCGTGCGCGCGGCACACCGCCAGTTTCTCGTCGGTCGACGCCGCCGCGATCACGCGCGCGCCGAACGCCTTGCCGATCTCGATGGCCGCCAGCCCCACGCCGCCGGCAGCACCGAGCACCAGCATCGTCTCGCCGGCCTTGAGGCCAGCGCGGTCGACGACCGCATGGTGCGAAGTGCCGTAGGTGAGGGTGATCGCAGCGGCGGTGTCGAAGTCCATTCCCGCCGGCATCGGCATCAGTACCTTTACCGGCACCAGCGCCTGCTGTGCAAACGCGCCGATCGGCGTGAACGCGATCACCCGGTCGCCGATGCTGAAGCCGTCCACGTCGGGCCCGACCGCGCGGATGGTTCCGGCCAGCTCATTGCCGGGTGTGAACGGCAGCTCCGGCTTGAACTGGTACTTGCCCTGCACCGTCAGCACGTCGGGAAAATTGACGCCCGCCGCCTTGACGTCGACCACCACCTGGCCCGGTCCGGGCACCAGGTCCGGCAGCTCTTCCACCACCAGGCGGTCGGGCATGCCCCACGCTTTGCAGACCACTGCTTTCATGCTGTTCTCCGTTGTCGAATTCCAAAAAAGTACGGGCGTTTGCTTTTGATTATGCCGGAATTCATTCGCTTCGACGTGGCCCGTCCGCGCTCACGTATCGCATTGCGCACGCGCAAAGTGGCATAGGTCGAGCTTGTTAGAGTCATTGATGGAACGCGCCCGATGGCGATTTGGAAAGGGGAGGCTGCAATGGCGATCCGTTATGGCTGTTTCTTCAGTTATGCCCATGGCCGCTATGAGTTGATGAACCGGTTCAAGACCGCCTTGTCGGATGCGATCCGCTGCTACCTCGAGCCGTACTTCGACAACGAGAACGAACTGTTCATCGACACCGAGCAGCTCGGCGGCGGCGACGACATCGACCGCCGCATCGCGCGCGCCATGTGCGAAAGCGTGGCGATGATCATGATCTACACGCCCAAGTACGAGTCGCACCCGTACACCCGGCGCGAATTCGCGGCCATGCAGCTGGTCGAGGCCGAGCGCAGCCGATGGTACGAACTGCCCAGCCGGCTGATCATTCCGGTGATCATGACCAGGCACCCCGACCACTTGCCGCCCCAGATTGCCGAGTCGAACATGTATGTGGACTTTTCGAATTTCACGATGGCGACCGGGGACATGATGGCCAATCCTGAATTTCTCCCCGACATAAAGAAAATCGTGGCGCGCATTGCCATGCACTACGAATATCAAAAAAAGCATATGCCGGCGAGCCACAACTGCAACCAATTTGTGCTCCCCGATGTCCCACCTGCGTGGCGCGACATTCCAGATATAACTTTCCCAAAAATATGAGGAGTACCAATGGAACTGAATCGAATTACGCTTCCGCCGATAACCGCTCCCGGCGAGGTGATCACGTTTTACTCCTTCGAGAGCGGAACAGCGCGAAGCGTGGCGTTGTCGAACATGGCCGTACTGCTGGCGGGGCGCCACCACGCCACGGTACCTGTGCTGATGATCGACTGGGACACCGAATCGCCCGGATTGCACCACTTTTTTGACCGGCACGAAGAAAAGCCTGGCTTACTCGAATATTTCCAGGCCTGCCGCGACCACCTGCAGCTGCTGGCCGGCAGCAGCCTTGACGCCGACGAGCTGGCACGCCATGTGCTCGAAGCAATCGATTGGGAACTGTATGTCGAGCGGGTCGACGAAAGCCGGCCGCTGTACCTGATGCGCGCCGGCCGCTTCGATGAAACCTATGGCGAGCGCGCCCATGGCATGGACTGGGACGGCCTGTTCGCCGCCTGTCCCGCACTGTTCCGCGCGTTCGGCGACTTCATGGCGGATAAATTCCGCCATGTGCTGATCGACGCGCGCAGCGGCCGCTCGGCCGCCGTCAGCATCTGCACCGCGCTGCTGCCGCGCAAACTGGTCGGCCTGTTCACACCCAACCAGCGCAGCCTGGAAGGGCTGTCCGGCGTCGTCACCCGCGCCATCGACTACCGCTGCAGCCACGAGGAGGCCCAGCGCCCCTTGATGGTGTACCCGCTGCCGGCGCTGGTCGACAGCGCCGACTGCGAACGCCGGGTCCAGTGGCGGCGCGGCGACGCGCTGCGCGGCAGCACCGGCTACCAGCCCGTGCTCGAACGCCTGCTGGCGCAGTCGTACGGCCTGTCCCAGCTGTCGCTTGACAGCTACCTCGACGACATCCAGCTCCAGCAAACGGCGGCCATGTCGGGCGGCGCGCCGCTGTCGCACAGCCGCGGCCACGGGGCCGACCGGTTCTCGCTGGAACGCACCTTCGATACCTTGCTCGGCTGGATGGAAGGCGACCGCTTTCCGTGGCAGTCGCGCAGCGAAATCGAACTGCTCGGCGCCATCGCTGCGGCGCGCGCCCAGGCTGGCAATGACGCGAATGGCCCATCGCTGCTTCCGCTGGCGCGCGACCTGGCCTGCCTTGGCGACCTGTACCGCGAGACCGGCAGGGGCGTGCAGGCGCGCGAATGTTTCGAGGAGAGCCTGGCGATCCGCCAGCGCATGCTCGGCCACGCGCACCCCGACACGCGCTCGGGCTGCGCCCGGCTGGCCGCGCTGCTGCGCGATGCGGGCCAGCTCGACGAAGCGCGCCAGATGTACGAGCTGCTGGCGCGCGACTGCGCGCGCCTGGCGGGCGAGTCCGATCCCGAAACCCTGGCGGCGCGCTCCGGGCTTGCCTCGACGCTGGCCCAGCTCGGCGACTTCGATGACGCGCTCGAGCTCCATTCCGGCATCACCCGCGTCTGCGAAGAGCGCTTCGGCAGCGACCATATATTGACGCTCAACAGCTACGCCGGCCAGGCGCAGACCCTGGCGCGCCAGCGCGAATTCAGCCGGGCGCGCATGCTGTACGAACTGGTACTCGACGGGCGCCAGCGCCTGCTCGGCAACGAGCACGAGGACACGCTGCGCTGCGCGCAGCAGCTGGCGGTGGTGCTGTCGGACCTGGGCGACATGGCCAATGCGCGCAAGCTGCAGCAGTCGGTGGTCGCGGCGCGCCTGCGCCACGCCGGGCCGGACCATCCGGCCACGGTGCAGGCGCGCGAGATGCTGGCCGAAATACTCGCCGGGCTGGGCGATATCGCGGCGGTGCGGGCGCTGCAGGAAGAACTGGCCCGCACGCGCGAACGCAACCTCGGCGCCGAACACCCGGAAACGCTGAGCATCCAGCTGCGACTGGCCACCACCCTGGGCATGCAGGGCGAACTGGACGCGGCCTGTTCGCTCCAGCAGCGCGTGATCGAAACGCAGGAGCGCATGTACGGCGCCGACAGCCCGCAGACCTTGCACAGCAAGAAGATGCTGGCCAAAACCCTGAGCGAGCAGGGTCACACGCTGGACGCGCGCAAGCTGGAGGACGCGGTGGCGCATCCGGCCGCGCGCCAGCTGGGCCCGCGAGGCATGGCGTCCGGACCGCACGAGTCGACCGGCGTGCTGCATTACGCCCCGGCCGGGCCGGAAGACCCCAACGGCGCCCCTCACCACCTGCAATCGCTCGACGAGAAACTTGAACAGCTGCAGCAGCTGATCGACAGCCGCAGCGACGGCGAGGCGCGTGAACTGGCCGACAGCCTGCGCAAGTCGGTACTGCGCCCATGCGTGGCCCATCCGCTCCGGAAACGCGGGGTCGCAATGATCCGCAAGGTCTATACCCGCGATGGCGACAAGGACGCCTTGCTATCGTTCGTACAAGACGAGGTGGCGCTGCTGGACGCCCACCTGAACACGGCTGCGGGGGGAAGGGCGGCCACCGTACAATAAGTGTTGGGAGGCAATGGAAATGTTGCAGCTGAATGGACGACAGGACCATTGCTTCAGGTAAAATCGCAGGATGCGAATTCTTATCAGTAACGACGACGGCTATCTTGCCCCCGGTATCAATGCCCTGGCCGATGCGCTTGCATCGGTCGCCGACATTGTCGTCGTGGCGCCCGACAGCAACCGCTCGGGCGCGTCCAATTCCCTGTCGCTTGACCGTCCGCTGTCGGTCACCCGCGCCGGCAACGGATTCTATTTCGTCAACGGCACCCCGACCGACTGCGTACACATCGCGCTGACCGGGATGCTGGACTACCGGCCCGACCTGATCGTCTCGGGCATCAACAATGGCCAGAACATGGGCGACGACACGCTGTATTCCGGCACCGTCGCCGCCGCCACCGAAGGCTTCCTGTTCGGGATTCCAGCGATTGCCTTCTCCCAGGTCGAGTACGGCTGGGCCCATGTCGATGCCGCCGCCAAGGTGGCGCGCGACCTGGTGCTGCGCCGCTTCGACGAGCTGCCGTCGCCGTACCTGCTGAACGTGAATATCCCGAACCTGCCGTACGAACAGCTGACCACG
>DASWSX010000188.1:0-1509 GCA_036402435.1 Telluria sp.
CAAGTCGATGGAAGCTGTCTGCTACTACGCCTACCTGGCATCGACCGAGCTGGCCGAAGAACGCGGCCGCTACGCGTCGTACGAAGGTTCGCTGTGGGACCGCGGCATCCTGCCGCAGGACTCGGTCAAGCTGCTGGCGGAACAGCGCGGCGGCTACCTGGAAGTCGATTCGTCCGAATCGATGGACTGGACCGTGGTGCGCGAGCGTATCAAGCAGTTCGGCATGCGTAACTCGAACTGCGTGGCGATCGCCCCGACCGCGACCATCTCGAACATCATCGGCGTGTCGGCCTGTATCGAGCCGACCTTCCAGAACCTGTATGTGAAGTCGAACCTGTCGGGCGAATTCACCGAGATCAACGCCTACCTGGTGCGCGACCTGAAGGCGCGCGACCTGTGGGACGAAGTGATGATTTCGGACCTGAAGTACTTCGACGGCTCGCTGGCCAAGATCGACCGCATCCCGCAAGACCTGCGCGACATCTACGCCACCGCGTTCGAAGTATCGCCAAGCTGGCTGGTGGAGGCCGCATCGCGCCGCCAGAAGTGGATCGACCAGGCCCAGTCGCTGAACATCTACATGGCCGGCGCATCGGGCAAGAAGCTGGACGAGACCTACAAGCTGGCATGGCTGCGCGGCCTGAAGACCACCTACTACCTGCGCACCATCGCGGCGACGCACATGGAGAAGTCGACCTCGCGTACCGGCGCGCTGAATGCGGTCAATGTCGATGGCGGAATGTCGGCCAGCGCGATGGCGGCGGCGGCTCCGGCGGCAGCGGCAGCAGCAGCGGCAGCAGCCACGCAAGCGGCGGCGGAGGAAGAAGGCGCGGCTTGCTACCTGCGTCCGGGCGACGACGGTTTCGAGGAATGCGAAGCCTGCCAGTAAAATATTGACCGTAAATCGGCGGGTGCGCGCCTTGCGCTTACCCGCCCTACGAATGACGAATATCGGGGACGGGGCCGTAGGGCGGATAAGCGCAGCGCATCCGCCGACACGGGACCCGGACTAAACGATCAGAACAGAAGGAATACGATTATGTTGTCATGGGATGAAGATACAACGCCAGCCGCCCGCCCGGTACCGATGGGCGCCGACGAGCCGGAAGCAGATGCTGCCCTGGTCGCCAAACGCGTCAGCGCGGACGACAAGCGCATCATCAACGGCAAGACCGACGTCAACCAGCTGGTGCCGTTCAAGTACAAGTGGGCCTGGGACAAATACCTGGCCGGCTGCGCGAACCACTGGATGCCGCAGGAAGTCAACATGCAGCGCGACATCGAGCTGTGGAAGAACCCGAACGGCCTGACCGACGACGAGCGCCGCCTGGTCAAGCGCAACCTCGGCTTCTTCGTCACCGCCGACTCGCTGGCCGCGAACAACATCGTGCTGGGCACCTACCGCCACATCACGGCGCCGGAATGCCGCCAGTACCTGCTGCGCCAGGCGTTCGAAGAGGCGATCCACACCCACGCCTACCAGTACATCGTGGAGTCGCTGGGCCTGGA
>DASWSX010000189.1:0-3312 GCA_036402435.1 Telluria sp.
TGGAACTTTACGGCAGGGTGATGGTGACGTTGGCGGCGCGCGGCGGCAGCTTAACGAGATCGTTGTACGCGGCAAGTGTTTTGTCGGTGTCGCTGCCAAGCATGGCCCGGAATCCGACAAAAGCTGCCAGCCCGGCCAGCGCGAATACCGAACTCAACACCCACAGCGACAGGTCGGTGCGCAACTTGTTGGCGATCTGGTCGGGCCTTTCGGCGTGCGGCGCGAAGCCGCGGTTCTTGCCGCGCATGCGGGCGATCTCGTCCCCCAGCCGCGAACACAAGTAGTTGAGCTTGTCGGGCGCATCCAGCGCGTACTTGCCCTGGAAGCCGAGCAGCAGGCACAGGTGGAAGACCTCGAGCGACTGCAGGTGCACATTGCCGCGCGCGCGCAGGTCCTCAAGCCGCTGGAAGAAGTGTTCGCCGGCCAGCTGGTCGCCAAACAGCCGCAGCTGCAGCGGGCGCGTCTCCCATGCTTCGCGAATGGTGTAGTCCGAGCGCAGGATGATCTCGTCAACCGCCGCGCAATACGCGTATTTGGCGGCTTCCACGTCCTCGGGCGCCACGCCGATCTGCCTGGCGCGCTGGTCGACGTCACCAAGGAACTGGGTGATGTGATCGACAAAGCCGGTCTTGTCCTGCGGACCGCAACCGTTCTTGAGCAGGAACAGCGCGTAGAACCCTTCGTACATCAGGTCAACCAGGCTCTTCGGCCCGGCGCCGTTCGCGCGCGCCGGTGCCGCGGCGCGGCGTTCGATGTGGGGAGTCATGCGGCCACCTCGGTAAGGTCGTTTGATATCGTCACGTCAACCTCGCGGCAAATTTCGTCAGGAACTAGCTTGCGGGAAATCTTCTGGCGCTCATTGACAGGGAACAGGCGAGCGCAGCTTTTGGCCGTCGCCCAGGGCCGGTGTACCGGCACCGGTGCTGAGCCCGCATGCGTGCAGGCCGACCGTAATGCCGTCGCGACCGGCGCCGTCGGCCGCGTACGCCAGCCGCCAGGCCTGCTGCGCCGGGGAGTGGAACAGCGCCACGACGCCGACGAAGTACGCTTCACGGCTGACCTTTTCGACCGCTTCGTAGCGCTGGCCGGGTACCAGCATTACTTCCCTGACCTCGACCAGGTCGGCGCCGAAGGCCTCCTTCTCCCTCTGCGGATCGAGGAAGGCGTCGTAGGGCGCCTGCCGGAACGTGGCGTCCTGGCGCAGCTTGTAGATGCGCGCGACTACCGCAAGCGGCCGGCCTTTGGCATCGGTATTGAGCTGTTTGGCCGCGTGCAGCCTGATCGAAACGTTACGCGCCGGCTTCATCGCGTCGGCCACTTCCGGCGCCTTGCGCAGGCCGACCGCCTCCAGTGCGGAACCGCCGGCGCAAGCGGCCAGCATCATCGCGGCGAGCAGTGCCGTAATTCGTCTAGTCTGGGCGCTCATATTCGTCCTTGGTTATTGGAAAGCCGAAGCGACCATTTAAAGCGAATATCTCCTGCCGCCAGTGACGTCGCGCAATTTCCAGCCAGATTTACCGATGCAGTGGGGAATCCGTCTTACCTTGACACTCCGCAATCCCGCCGATTTCCGCTGTCCAATAATAGCGGCTGGACAAACGGTACTGGAGAGCAAGAATGTTTAAACGACTGATTCCCGGCCTGGCGTGCATCGCATTGCTCTCGGCCTGCAGCACCACCGACCCAGCCGGGCCGGCCAAACCGCACGGCTCGGTGGCCGAGGCCGTCAGCGCTGCCAACGCGGCCGCCCGGGGAGGCCAGCGCGACACGGCAATTGAAATCTTGCAAGGCGCTGCGCAAGCCCATCCGGCGGACAAGAGGCCGTGGGTGCGCATGGCGCAGATCCGCTATGAAGCCGGCGAGTACGGTCCGGCGATCGTCCTGGCGCAGCAGGCGCTGCAACGCGATTCCGACGACGTGCTGGCGCACAGCGTTGCCGCGGTCAGCGGCTTGCGCGTGGCCAGCAAGGCCCTGGCGGACCTGACCCGCAAGCACAATCTTTCGGGAACCGTGCGCTCCGAAGCGCAGGACCTGGCCAAGTTGCTGCGCGCCAGTCTCGGCGAAGAGGTGCTCGTGCGGGCGCCGGTGCGCGTTCCGGAAAAAGCCGCGAAACCTGTGCGAAGCAGCGCATCGAAGCCGGCCTCATCAAGCAATGACCCGTTCGAAGGCCTGAAATAAATCCTCGCCCATCCCCGCCACCCATTGGAGTCGTCATGGCCAAGAATGATAGTGTGCAGAAGCGTCTGCAAAAAGTGCGCGCGCCGCGCGTGCAGATGACGTACGACGTCGAAATCGGCGACGCGATCGAGAACAAGGAGCTGCCATTTGTCGTTGGTGTCGTCGGCGACTTCGGCAACGACCCCGACGTCGAGAAGAAGCGCCTCAAAGACCGCAACTTCGTCAACGTCGACGCCAGCAACTTCGATGAGGTGCTCGGCGGCGTCGCCCCGGTCGCCCAGTTCCGCGTCCCGAACCAGCTGGGCGAGCAGGGCGGTGAGTTCGCCGTCAGGCTGCAGTTCCGCGAGATGGCCGATTTCCGCCCGGAATCGGTGGTCCAGCAAGTCGCGCCCCTGAAGGGCCTGCTCGAAGCGCGCACCAAACTGGCCGACCTGCGCAACAAGCTCGCCGGCAACGACAAGCTGGAAGACATCCTCAGCGACGTCCTCAGCAATACCGAAAAGCTCGACGGCCTGCGCAAGGCGAACACCGCGGAGGGCAAATAATGTCCGCCGTTCTTTCCGACACCAAAACCGCCCAGGCCGTCGAACTCGACACCGGCCTGCTTGACCAGATCGTCGAGCAGAGCCGCGTCGCCAAGTCCACAAGCGAGCACGAGCGCGCCCGCGACATCATCTCCGAGCTCGTCAACCAGGTGATGGACGGCACCGTCGTCATGTCCAGCAACCTGTCAGCCACGCTGGACGCGCGCGTGGCCGAGATCGACCGCATGATTTCAGCGCAGCTCAGCGCCATCATGCATGCGCCCGAGTTCCAGAAGCTGGAACGCAGCTGGACCGGCCTGCATTACCTGGTCCAGAACTCGACCACCGGCGCCAACCAGCAGATCCGCATCATGAATGCGACCAAGAAAGAGCTGGTGAAGGATTTCCAGTCCGCGCTGGAGTTCGACCAGAGCACGATTTTCAAAAAAGTCTACGAAGAAGAATTCGGCACTTTCGGCGGGGCCCCCTACGGCACCTTGATCGGCGACTTCGAGATCACACGCCAGCCCGAAGACATGTATTTCGTCGAGCAGATGTCGCACGTGGCCGCCGCCGCCCACGCTCCCTTCATCACCTCGGCGTCGCCAGA
>DASWSX010000190.1:0-16219 GCA_036402435.1 Telluria sp.
GCGCAAGGCATGGCCGAGGCTGCACGCAGGCGACGCCGAACCATGGCCGTCGGACGCCGCCGTGGTCAAGGCCTGGATCGCTTTCCACGCGGGCGACTTCGAAAGCGCAACCCGGCAGGGGCTGGCGGCCGGCCCGCCCGGATATGCCGCGGCAAACAAGGCCAGCTGCATCCATGCGACCTACCTGGAACACTCCCAGCCGCACAAGCACCAGCGCCTGCGCGAGGTGGCAGAGCGCTGCGAGCAGCAGCAGGAAGCGGAGCCAGGCAATCCCGCAGCCTGGTACTGGCACGCCTATGCGCTGGGCCGCTATTCGCAGGATGTTTCCGTGATCAAGGCGCTGGCCGAAGGCATCGGCAGCCAGGTCAAAGATAGCCTTGAAACCACGCTCGGGCTTGCGCCGCGCCACGCCGATGCACACACTGCGCTTGGGGTCTACCACGCCGAAGTCATCAGCAAAGTCGGCAGCCTGATCGGCGGACTGACCTATGGGGCTAGCGCCGAGCGGGCGATCCGGCACTTCCGGGAGGCGCTGGCGCTCAATCCAGACTCTGCCATTGCGCGGGTCGAATACGCCAACGGGCTGATCATGCTGGAAGGCCGCAGCAAGGCCGCCGAAGCCGCCGCGCTGCGGCGCGAGGCAGCGGCCATGACGCCGCACGACGCAATGGAAAGGCTGGACATTGAACTCGCCAGGCACGCCCTTGAAGAATAAGAATGGCGCCCGGCACCTGCATGCGGCCGATTTGCACGGGGTTGCGCGCCTCGCGCTGGGCGCGATCGAGATCGTACTGGACCAGGCCGAAGCACTGCACGGGCGCGTGCTCCGCGTGCGCGCCCTGCGCGCAGTCGGCAGCATCACGGGCTTTGCCTTTCGCCAGCTGCGCCACGGCACCGCAACGGCCACCCGCTGGTCCGACCTGCGCCTGGCCGATGGCGGCAGCGGCGCGCCGCTGTCCACCGCCGAACGCGAGGCGGTGCTGGCGGCGGTCAATGGCCTGTTCGGCGACCAGTTGTCCGACGCCGGCAATCCGCTGGCGATCCGTATGCGGCTGCGCGCGGACGGCACGCCACTGGCGCTGGAAAAGCCGGCGCTGGCGGCATCGATTGACAAGCCGCAAGCCAAGATCGTCGTGCTGGTGCACGGCCTGTGCCGCTGCGACCTGCAATGGCGCCGCGCCGGCCACGACCACGGCCAGGCACTGGCCCACGACCTCGGCTACAGCGCGCTCTACCTGCATTACAACAGCGGGCGCCACATCTCCACCAATGGACGCGAGTTTTCCGACCTGATGGAACAGCTGGTCGCGGCCTGGCCGGTACCGGTCGAGCAGGTCGCGATCCTGGGCCACAGCATGGGCGGGCTGGTGGCGCGCAGCGCCTGCTATTACGCGAAGGAACAGGGCCACGCCTGGCTGCGCCGTCTGGAGCACATGGTTTTCCTGGGCACACCGCACCAGGGCGCCCCGCTGGAACGGCATGGCAACTGGCTGGGCGGCGTCATGGGCCGCAGCACACTGACAGCGCCGCTGGCCCGGCTTGGGCAACTGCGCAGCGCCGGCATCACGGATCTGCGTTACGGCAACCTGGTCGACCAGGACTGGCAGGGACGCGACCGCTTCGAACACGGCGAAGACCTGCGCCTGCCCGTACCGCTGCCAAAAGGCGTCCGGTGCTATGCCGTCGCCGGCACCACCGGGCGCCGGCTCGGCGACATCCGCGACCGCCTGCTGGGCGACGGCGTCATTCCGCTGGACACCGCACTTGGCGTGCACCATGACCCGGCGCGCACCCTGCGTTTTCCCAAAACGCGTCAGTTCGTCGCGTTCGGCATCCATCACCTTGACCTGCTCAGCCGCGCAGAAGTCTATGACAGGATCCGCCACTGGCTTGGGGCGGCGCCGCGCAAGTGAGCCTGGCGCTAGGGTTGCGGCGGCATGCCAAGTATGCGCTCGGCCAGCTTGCCGAACGGCGGGTAGAGCCAGCCCACCAAGCTCAGCGGTGACTGCATAAACACCGGCTTGAGATGGCTGAAGGTGCGAAATCCCGCCTCGCCGTGGTAGGCCCCCATGCCGGATGCCCCGACCCCGCCGAACGGCAGCGATTCGGGCGCAACGTGCAGGAAGGTGTCATTCACCGTAACCCCTCCGGATACCGTATGCGACAGGACGTGCCTGACGATGTCCTGGTCGCGCTCGAACAGGTAAAGAGCCAGCGGGCGCGGACGCGCGTTGACCCAGGCCAGCGCTTCGTCCAGCTCGTCGTAGGCCAGCACGGGCAGGACCGGGCCGAAAATCTCTTCCTCCAGCACGGAACTGCCGGGCGCCACCGCGCTCAACAGCACCGGTGGAAATATCCTCCGCTGCGGATCGGGCGCCGCGCGCGACAACGGCCACGCCGTGGCGCCACGAAGCACCGCGTCATCCACCAGGGCCTTGAGGCGGTCGAAATGGCGCGCGTTGATGATGCTGGTGTAGTCGCCATCGCTGCCAAGCGAGGGATAAAAGGCAGCGACCGCACGGGTGGCCGAGTCGATAAACTGCGCCAGCCGGACGCGTGGCACGAAAGCATAATCCGGGGCGATGCAAGTCTGCCCCGCATTGAAGGTTTTGCCGATGACAAGGCGCCGCACCAGCCGGTCGAACTGGCGGTCGGACATGGGCGACGGGCCGATGATGGCAGGCGACTTTCCGCCAAGCTCGAGCGTGACCGGGGTCAGGCTGTCGCTGGCGGCGCGCATTACCTGATGCCCGACTGCAGTCGAGCCGGTAAACAGCAGGTGGTCGAACGGAAGCAGGCAGAACTGCCTGGAAAAGCCTGCGTCCCCGTTAAAAACCCGCAGCTCGTCCTCGCCGAAGCGCTGCGCCACCAGCGCGGCCATCAGGTCGCCGAAGCGGGGCGTCAGTTCGGACAGCTTGACCAGGGCTCGGTTGCCCGCGCATAGCGCGCCGTTGAGCGGTCCGATCGACAGCGCCAGCGGATAATTCCAGGGCACCACGATGCCCGCCACGCCAAGCGGCTGCGGCATCAGCGCGGCGGCGCCGGGCTGGTATTTGAAACTGACGGGACGCCGGCGCGGGCGCATCCAGGCCGGTCCGTGCTTGAGGGAATGGTCGATGCCGTCGAGTAGCGGATTAATTTCGAGCAGCTCGGTTTCGTGGCGCGAACGCTGGCCGAAATCGGCCGAAATGGCTGCCGCGAGGGCGTCCCGATTGTCCTGCAGCAGCGCGCGCAGGCGCCGCAAGCGGTCGGCGCGCACTGACCATGGGACGGACGGGATGGCACGGGAAGCGGCATGCTGAAGCGCAAAGATGCGCGCCAGCTCAGGGGTCGATGGAGGTTCCATCATTCATTGTATGCCTCGCAGGGCACATGCGCCGCCATCGACACGCAGGTCGGGCGACGCGATGGCCTGGCACGCCGGCAAGGTGCGACGGCAAAGCCCCACGTACGTGGGGCCCGGATCAGACGTTGAACAGGAAGTTCAGTACGTCGCCGTCCTTAACCACGTACTCCTTGCCTTCAGCGCGCATCTTGCCTGCTTCTTTCGCGCCGGCTTCGCCCTTGTAGGTAATGAAGTCGTCGAACGCGATGGTCTGGGCACGGATGAAGCCGCGCTCGAAGTCGGTGTGGATCACGCCGGCAGCCTGCGGGCCGGTGTCGCCGATGTGGATGGTCCATGCGCGCACTTCCTTCACGCCAGCGGTGAAGTAGGTTTGCAGGCCAAGCAGCTTGAACGCGCCGCGGATCAGGCGGTCGAGGCCTGGCTCGTCCATGCCCATGTCGGCCAGGAAGGCGTGCTTGTCTTCATCTTCCAGGTCGGCGATTTCCGCTTCGATCGCGGCGCAGATGGCGACGATCGGTGCGTTTTGCGACTTGGCGTATTCGGTCAGCTGGTCGAGCAGCGGGTTGTTCTTGAAGCCGGTGTCGGACACGTTGGCTACATACATCGCAGGCTTGGCAGTGATCAGGCACAGCGGCTTGATGATGGCCATTTCTTCTTCGGAGAGACCCATCGCACGGACCGGCTGCGCATCGTTCAGCTGCGGCATGATGCGCTCGAGCAGGGTCACCAGCTTGGCCGCATCCTTGTCGCCCGAACGCGCCTTCTTCTGCTCGCGGTGGATCGCCTTCTCGACGGCGGTCATGTCGGCCAGCGCCAGCTCGGTCTGGATGACGGCGATGTCGTCCAGCGGGCTGACCTTGCCGGAGACGTGGATCACGTTGTCATCTTCGAAGCAGCGCACGACGTTGACGATGGCGTCGGTTTCGCGGATATGCGCGAGGAACTGGTTGCCCAGGCCTTCGCCCTGCGACGCACCGGCGACCAGGCCCGCGATGTCGACGAACTCGACGATGGCGTTCACGATGCGCTCAGGCTTGACGATGTCCGACAGCTGCTTGAGGCGCGGATCCGGCACCTCGACCACGCCGACGTTCGGCTCGATCGTGCAGAACGGATAGTTCTCAGCCGGGATGCCGGCCTTGGTCAGGGCGTTGAACAGGGTGGACTTGCCGACGTTAGGCAGGCCGACGATGCCGCATTTGAGACTCATGGGAAGACTTTCTAATTCGATTGACGGGGCAATCCGCGCGCGGACGTGCCGAAACCCCATATTGTAACCTCGGACCGGTCTGGCCGCCGCAAAAAGCGGCACTGCCAGTGATCCGGTCTGCGTTCGCTATATATTAGAGCCGCGCGGGAAGCGGTCCAGGATTGCCTGCATTTGGCCTTGCGAGATCTTGTCCCCGTGCGCGGCCGCCTTTGAAATCCACATGATGCCCAGGTTCTCGTCTTTCGGAACGCCATTGCCTTCTATATAGCAGCGGCCGAGCCAGTTCATCGCGCTCGCATAATCTTGTTTCGCCGCCAACTCAAGCCAGTAGACCGCGCCCTTCGGCTTGCCGTTCGCCAGGAAGATCAGCGCCAGGTCGTTCTGCGCCTCGGCATTTCCCGCGTCCGCGCCCGCCAGTACCGGGAGGTCTTCTGAATCCAACGGAATGCACATATGCGGCCTGATCAGGTCGAAGGGGATCATCGACCTGCCTTGCTCGTTCTCGCGCGTCAGCGACCCGTCGGCGAAGCGGCGCCAGAAGGTACGCTCGCTCCATTCGGTGATTGTTATCGCGGCGGCAAGACTGATGAGTTTCAACTGAGTTCTTCCTTTCGGCTTTGTTGCCGTGTGGCAGCATTATACCGAGTGCCAAATCGGTGTCGGGGTGCGAGCCGGTGCCAAATTTTGCCGTGGCAGACGATTGTGGAGTGCCACTGTTATAAATCAAATACCAAAATCGCTGTTTTTCCCGCCCTTTCAAGCTGGCACGCAATCTGCTCTATACCTTGCAAGACGATCCAGTCTTCAACAGAGACTTACCTTACAAACCACCTCAGGGGGAAATATGAAATTCGCTCAAATGAAACAGCAAGCTCAAAAAGGTTTTACGCTGATCGAACTGATGATCGTTATCGCGATTATCGGTATTCTGGCAGCAGTTGCAATCCCAGCGTATCAGGATTACATCGCTAAGTCGAAAGCAACCGCAGCTTACGCTGATATCGCAGCTGGCAAGACCGGCTACGAGCTGGCAGTAGTTGAAGGTTCGGCCGCTGACGCCGCTGCATACCTCGTTAAAGCTGGCCTGTCTGGCACCACCGGCAACTGCACCTCGATCACCCCAGCTATGCCGGTCACCACTGGTACCCCGGCCGCCGTTCTCACCTGCGAGATCAATCAACCTGCCCGTCTGGCAACCACCGCTGGCACCGCAGTGACGATCGCCCTGCACCGTAGCGTCGCTGGGACCTACACCTGCGTAACGACCAACATGAATTCGCAGTTCCGTCCTGCCGGTTGCACCCAAGCGTAATACGATCATCTTGATTCTAGGGCAGCACCGCCAAAGTTGCTGCCCTAAAGCTTGATTCAGTAGAACGAGACCGCTTCGGCGGTCTCGTTGCATTTGGAACGGTTATTAGATAGATTTTACGAGTGAGATGTCCGGGCGCTCGGTGAATTTAGCCAGCTCGTCACGAAGGCGCTCGCCTTCGGACATCGCCACTTTCCAGTTCCGGATACGCTCGCCGTGGTTCAGGCCGTAATGCTTGAAATCCTTGCGGTCGGGTAGCTTGCCCAGCGGGAGCGCGCGCAGAAATTCGATCGTAGGCGCCACGATCAACACGTTATCCAGCCACCCGCGGTTCGCGCCGCGCGCTGCACGCCGCCATGGCAGTCCCTTGTCCAGCCAGCCGGGCACGACGTGCTCTGTGAAGTGCGGGTAGAGCACCAGCGTTCCTTCCTGCCCGCCGTTCAGACGCGAATACGGCAGCGCCAGGTTGTAGTCGATGATGCCGCCATCCCAGTAAGTGCCGTCCGGCGCGCCAGCAATCCCCACCACCGGTTTCATAATCATTGGCAGCGTGCCCGATGCGAGAAGCGCCTGCGCCAGGTTGTCCGCGTCCAGCCTGGAAAAATGCGTGGTGAACGCGTCGAATTTTTCGCGCAGCCACGGCGACTGCTCGCGCTGGTCGCTCATGACGACGCGTTCGAGCATGTGCGCAAGCCGGTCGCGCGATGCCAGGTTCAGCAGCGATGCGGTCGCAAAGCCGCGCATCTCGGCGCGCCGGTGCGGCGGGGAGGCAAGGCCGCGCAGGCCTCGTACGGTCAACAGGCTCAGCCGATGATGGGGGTGGCTCAGGATTTCATGTTCCCGCCCGCCAACAAGTTCGGCCAGCATGTTGCGGCAAACGTCGTCGATTTCCTGCGTTGATGGCTTGGCGCTGTAGCGCTGCTCGCAGTACAGGTCGCCCAGCCGTTCGAATGCTCGGACCGGGTCAGCCTGGCAGGCCGCGGCCATGCGCCACGCACCGATCGACGCGCCGATCAAAGTCCGTTCGCGCGGCGCCGAAGGCAACCAGCTGCCGAACATCCACTGGTCGAGTGACTGGAAAATAAGCCCCTTTGCACCGCCCGCCGCCGCCGGAATCACTGCGACATCTTTTGCTTGGAGACCATGCTCGCGCAAGTGTGCAAGCGCGCGCGGACCTGCATGGAAGGAAAGTGCGTTCATTCATCAATTATCGCGGCTGGCGCAGAGCCAGTCCAGCGTACACGGCAGCAAGGGAGACGTTGCGAGGCATCAATAGCGTGGGAATTCCGATACGTACCATTGGTGCTTTGCCGCGCCGGAGAGAACGATGATGTTACGCCAATCGATTGCGATGCTCTTCTCGCTCGTTCTCTACGGACCGGCCTGCGCCGTCATTGCCGACAGCGGGACCGACAGCGCGGTGATCGTCGACAGGTACCTGCAGCATGTGATGGTCAACCCCGAGGGGAGCTACGTCCTCACCGTAGACATGGCCTCCACGATCATGGAACAGCGAGCGGTACAGGGTGCTGCCCAGCGTTCCGTCAGCTACAACGCGACGCTGGACGAAATCATTTCAATCCAGGCGCACACGGTAAAGCCGGACGGCCGCGTCGTCAACGTCACGGCAGACCAGATCAAGGACCAGCAAGAGGCAGCTTCAAGCGATGCCCCGATGTTCCACGACACGCGTAAGAAAGTAGTTGTGTACCCCGACGTCGAGGTTGGGGACAAGCTCGCGCTTCGCTACGTGTTGAAGCGCAATATGCCCTTATTCCCCGGTCACTTCGAGGACATTTCCGCTTCCGAATTTGTCCTCAACAAACGCTTCGACCTGATTTACGACATGCCCGGCTCAATGCCGCTTCATGCCGACGCGGTTGGCTTTAACGCGATTCCAATCGACAGCCCCGCCGGCCGCAAGCGCTATCACTGGCGTTACGTCGATGGCCCGAACCAGCGCATCGAGGCGGACTCGGTCAGTTACTTCGATTACGGCAAGCGGCTCGCCGTGTCGACCTTTGCGGACTACCGCGCCTTCGCCCGGTCATACCAGGCGCGCGCTGGCGACAAGGCCCTGGTAACGCCGGCCATCGCCGAGCTGGCTCGCACGCTGACTGCCGGCCTGGAAAACGATCGCGCGAAAGCGTACGCCCTGTACGACTGGGTGCGCGACAGCATCCGGTACGTCGCAGTGTATGTGGGCGATGGCGGCGTGGTTCCCCACCCCGCATCCACCGTCCTGGCCAACCGCTACGGCGACTGCAAGGACCACACCGTCTTGCTTGAAGCAATGCTCAGCGCCGTCGGCATAGACAGCACGCCGGCCCTGATCAATGGCGGCGACGCCTACAGGCTACCGTCCGCGCCCTCACTCGGCATCTTCAACCACGTGATTAACTATATTCCGGGGCTGGACCTGTACCTCGATTCCACCGCGAGCGACATCGCTGCCGGTTACCTGCCAAGCGCCGAACTCGGCAAACCGGTCCTGCTGACCAAGACCGGCATGTTAGCGCGCACGCCGTCCACCCAATCGGTAAGGCACCACAACGTGGCCAGCTACAAGGTGCAAGCCGACGGAACGATGAGCATGGCGCTGTCGAAGACGACCGGCGGCGCCATCGCCGAACAATTCAGGCGCTCGGTGCGCGACACGGGGCCGGCGGACCGCGACATGGCCGTCGAGCGGATGTTCAAGAACATGGGCCAGATCGGCAGCGGGTCGATGGAGCCGGGCAACGTCCACGGCAAAGGAGACGACTACGTGATGGGCTTCAACGGAAACAGTGAAAACTTCATCTACCTGCCGGGGCCGACCGGTGTCAGCACGACGTTCAGTTTCTGGGGCGGACTGGGCGACGCGGTGTTCGGCATGTTGGGAGAAAAGCAGCGCACACAGGATTTCACCTGCATCGGTTATGAGTTCGGCGACGAAGCCCGTTTCGAATTCGCGGAAGGCATCGACATCCTGGCCCTGCCCCAACCGTTCCAACTAAAGGACGACTATTTCACTTACGACGCGGCCTACATCCGGGAAGGTAACTCAGTGCAGGTGCGGCGCAACTTGAAATTCCACCATCACAGCGCAGTGTGCACGCCAAAGGATTTCCGGCGGATGCATCCTTCCATCCAGCGCATTATTCGCGATCTCAACGGCCAGATTATTGTGCGGGGCGCATGAATCAAGCGGTGTGCAGTTGCATGGTGGCGATATCGAACTTGCCCTCGACCGCCAGCGGCAGCACGCGCAGGCTCTTCTCGATCGATTCCTCGATCAGCACCTGCTCTTCCTTGCGCGGACGGTGCAGCACGAAGTCGGCCACCGGCTGCTGCGAGTTCAGGACGCGCGGATGGCCGATGCCAATGCGCAGGCGCCAGTAGTCCTGGGTGCCGAGCGCGGCCGTGATGTCCTTCAGCCCGTTATGCCCGCCTGACGATCCGCCCTTCTTCATCTTCACGACGCCCGGCGCGAGGTCGAGCTCGTCGTGCACCACCAGCACTTCATCCGGATTGATCTTGAAGAAGCGCGCCAGCCCGCCGACCGACTGTCCGGAGCGGTTCATGAAGGTCTGCGGCTCGAGCAGCCACACTTCCTGCCCGGCGATCGAGGTCTTGGCGACCAGCGCATTAAAGCGCGACTCGCGCTGAAGGCGGCAGCCGGGAAGGCTGTTGGCGAGGTTGTCGACCAGCCAGAAGCCCGCGTTGTGGCGGGTCTGTTCATACTCGGGACCGGGGTTGCCGAGGCCGACGATGAGGCGAATAGGCATGCTGTTCCAAATGGAAAAAACGTTATTATCCGTGAAAACGGACGAAAAAAAACCTCGTTAGCACTTAGCGCGATCTTGAGCGCGCTAAGGCTTACGAGGGTTTTCCGGCAAACCGCATCGCTGCGGCGTGCAGATTACTTCTTGGCTTTTGGCTTTTCTTCAGCAGCGACTTCGGTCGTTGCAGCAGCTTCAGCAGCAACGTGGCCTGCTGGTACGGCTGCGGTAGCGACGGTCTGGTTGGTGCCGTGGGTGATGACGGTCACGCCCTTTGGCAGGGTCAGGTCAGCTACGTGGATCGAATGGCCGACGTCGATGTTTGCCAGGTCAACATTGATGAACTCTGGCAGGTCAGCTGGCATGCACGAAATTTCGATCTCTTGCATGACGTGCGACACGGTTGCGCCGTGCAGCTTGACCGCTGGCGAGACGTCAGCGTTGATGAAGTGCAGTGCTACTTTCTTGTGCACTTTGCTCGATGCGTCAACGCGCTGGAAGTCAGCGTGCAGGACCAGTTGCTTGTATGCGTGCATCTGGAAGTCGCGCAGCAGGACTTGCTGGGTCTTGCCGTCGATTTCGAGGTCGAGGATCGAACCGTGGAACGCTTCTTTCTTCAGCGCGTGCCACATGGCGTTGCCATCCAGTGCGATCAGGACAGGGGCTTCTGCGCCACCGTAGATGATGCCTGGGGTCTGGCCAGCATTGCGCAGGCGGCGGCTCGCTCCGGTCCCCTGCAGAGTGCGGTTAAATGCGATAACTTTCATGTGAAACTCCAAAAAATGCGGGGCTTGATTGCCCTGCGTTGTGAGACCTCCCGCGACCAGGAGACCTCGAGAATGGGTGCAGCTTCGCACCCATGAATCCGTGAAACCTTGAAGACACAACGGCGCGCTGGCTTTTTCGCCAGCGCGCCGCATGCAAAACTTCTGCTTTTGCTATTGCTTAGTCGATGAACAGCGACATTACCGAGTCGCCCTTGCTGATGCGCTTGAACGTTTCAGCCAGCAGCGGTGCACAGGTCAGCTGGCGGATCTTGGTGCAGGCTTGCGCCGCGGCCGACAGCGGAATCGTGTCGGTCACCACCAGTTCGTCCAGCGGCGAGGCGCTGATGCGGTCAATCGCTGGGCCGGACAGGACCGGGTGCGTGCAGTAAGCGATTACTTTCTTGGCGCCGCGCTCTTTCAGCACTTCGGCTGCCTTGGTCAGGGTACCCGCGGTGTCGACCATGTCGTCCATGATCACGCAGTTACGGCCTTCAACTTCACCGATGATGTTCATCACTTCCGACACGTTCGCCTTCGGGCGGCGCTTGTCGATGATGGCCAGGTCGCAACCGAGGCGCTTGGCCAGCGCGCGGGCACGCACCACGCCGCCGACGTCAGGCGACACGACCAGCAGGTCGTCGTAGTTGCGCTTTTGCAGGTCGCCCAGCAGGATCGGGGAAGCGTAGATGTTATCTACTGGAATATCGAAGAAGCCCTGGATCTGGTCAGCGTGCAGGTCCATGATCAGGACGCGCTCGACGCCGGCTTCTTCCAGCATGTTGGCGACCACTTTGGCCGAAATCGCCACGCGCGCCGAACGCGGACGGCGGTCCTGGCGGGCGTAGCCGAAGTATGGGATGGCGGCGGTGATGCGGCCGGCGGAAGCGCGCTTGAGCGCGTCGACCATCAGCATGATTTCCATCAGGTTGTCGTTGGTCGGCGAGCAGGTCGACTGCAGCACGAACACGTCTTTGCCGCGGACATTCTCGTTGATCTCGACCATGACTTCGCCGTCCGAAAATTTGGACACGACTGCCTTGCCGAGGGGGATGCCGAGATTTTTTGCGACTCCTTCTGCCAACGCAGGATTAGCGTTGCCGGTAAAAACCATCAGGTTTTCGTAAGCCATGGGAGTCCCAAGAGGTAAGCGTTGAAATCTTGAATGTCGCCGCCCGGTTAGGCCGGTCGACGCTGTGTTAAAAGTGACTCGCGAGAGCGAGGCCACCGACTTTACCTGCTGGACGCTGACTTCGCATCGACAGACCAGATAAAATTGAATGGCAGGGGAACAAGGATTCGAACCTTGGTATGCTGGAATCAAAATCCAGTGCCTTAACCAGCTTGGCGATTCCCCTACGCAACTGACTGCTTGTCGTTACATTCCACGTATTTCTCGTCGAATCCAACGCCAAACGAATTCTAGACTATAACTCCATCAACTTGCAACACCTCAGCCAGTGGATGCCGTGCCAGCGATTTCGCTTTCCACGCGGTCCAGACTGAAGGCACATTGCTGAGCACTTCGCCGGCTTCGCTTTCAGTGGAAAACGCGCAAAACACGCACGCTCCTGAGCCAGTCATCCTGGCTTCACCGTACCGCCCCAGCCATTCGATCGCCTCGGCTACCGGCGGGAACAAGCGGGATGCCACAGCTTGCAAGTCGTTTCTTCCAAACAGGCCCGGATTCGTTTGACTCACGAGGCATCTGGAAAAGTCCGCTATTGTGACGGGTTCCGTGTTCCTTGTCAAATCTTCTGACGAAAAAATTGCTGCTGTGGGCACTGAAACGCCGGGCTCGATGACCACGTACCAGCGCTCCGGCACCTCGACCGGCTGCAGTGCTTCGCCGACGCCTTCGGCGAAGGCGGTCTGGCCGAAAATGAAGAACGGAATGTCGGCGCCCAGCGGCAGGCCAAGGGCGATCAAGTCATCGCGGTCGAGCCCGGCCTGCCACAGGTGGTTCGCGGCCATCAGAGCGGTCGCGGCGTCGGACGAACCGCCGCCCAGCCCTCCCCCCATCGGCAGTATCTTTTCGATCTCGACGTCGATGCCCGGCGGCTGGCGGCCGTGGCGCCGTTCGAACTCGGCGGCCAGCAGGTGCAGCGCGCGCACGATCAGGTCTTGCGCTTCGGGAATGCCAGGCACGTCGGTGATGCGCCGGATTGCGCCATCGCTGCGCAGGGTGAAGTGCAGTGTGTCGCCATGGTCGAGCATCTGGAAGACGGACTGCAGCAGGTGGTAGCCGTCGGGACGGCGGCCGCACACGTGCAGGAACAGGTTCAGCTTGGCCGGCGCGGGGCAGCCGCGCAAGGAAGTCCGCGCCATCGGTCAGCCCTGGCCGTCGATCACGATGCGGATGGCGAGCGGCTCTGTGGTCGCGGTGGCGGGACGCTCGGCGTCGATGCGCTTCGGCACCGGCTGGGCAGCTGTTTCGTCCTGCCAGGAGACGAAGGTCAGGCGCCAGCCGTCGGCGGTGGTGACCGTGTTGCTGGCCGGCGACGCGGCAAAGCGTTTGCCGCCGGGGGCGGTGGCGTAGCCTTGCAGCCAGTCGCGCAGGCCCGACACCGGCAGCGACCAGCCCAGCGTTTCGGCAGTCAGGGTATCGATGTCTTTGGCCACGCGCGGTGCGCCGTCGGTCTGGGTCAGCGTTGCCGCTTGCGGCGTGACGCTGATTTTGGCCAGGGTCTGGCCGAGCGGCGAGGCCAGGGCGACGTCGATTCGGTCGCGGTTTTGCGACCAGTTGAATTTGCCGGACAGGGTCTCGGGCTTGCCGTCTTTTTCGTAGTTCACCGACAGGCGGCCGGCCAGGTCGATGACGTCGCGGTAAGCGGCCACCGGGGCCTGCGACATGCTGGTTGGGGCGGTGGTGGCGCAGGCGGTCAGGAGGATAGCCGCGCAGCCGCTGACGACGAGTTTAGTGAAGTTGTTTGTCATTGAATGCTTGGAAGGTTGTCCGTGGTGCGCATGGCGGATGCGCTTCGCGCTTATCCGCCCTACCGTTATCGGTGAATCGAACGTAGGGCGGATAAGGCGAAGCCGCATCCGCCAAATGGTGCAAATATTGTTGAGCAATTATCTCAGAGCTTGAGCTGTAGGCGCGCAAGGGTGCTTTTCAAGGTGTCGCTCTTCGGATCCTTGGCACGCGCTTCGCGCAGCAGTCTGCGCGCTTCTTCCTGCGCGCCCTTGCGCCAGAGCACTTCGCCCAGGTGCACCGCGATCTCCGCATCCTTGCGCAGCGCATACGCCCGGCGCAGCTGCGCCTCGGCCGCATCCAGGTTACCCATGCGGTAATGCACCCAGCCCATGCTGTCCATGATGAACGGGTCGTTTGGCGCCATCTTCAGCGCCTTGTCGATCAGCGCCAGCGCCTCGGCCAGCCGGACGTTGCGCTCGGCCAGCGAATAGCCCAGCGCGTTGTACGCGTGATGGTTGTCCGGCGCCAGCACCATCACTTCGCGCAGCGCCTTCTCCATCACATCGACGCGGCCGATCTTTTCGGCCTGCAGCGCAAAGTCGTACAGCAGGTCGGGATTCTTCGGGAAGCGGCGCGAGCCTTCTTCCAGCACCTCGTAGGCGGCCTTGCCCTGTCCCGCATCGCGCAGGATCTGCCCTTCGGCCAGCACCACCTGCGCCTGCTGGGCCGCTTCGGCCGGCGCCAGGCCCGCCAGCACCTTGCGCGCACCAGCCAGCTCGCCTTGCTTCGCCATCAGCTGCGCCCGCTTGACCTGCGCGCCGAAATACACCGCCGGGTCGTCGCTGTCGATCTTGCCGATCCACTTCAGCGCCGCCGGCAGGTCGCCGCGCTGCTCGGCCAGCTGCGACAGCATCAGCTGCACGCGCGACGCATCGCGCTCGTCATCCGGGCTCTTGTCCAGCACTTCGGTGAAGTGGATCAGGTATTCCTCGGCCGATTCGGCGTCGTCCAGCTGCATCGACAGGATGCCAAGCGCATACAGCGTGCCGAGGTCGTCCGGCTGGTCTTTCAGCAGCGCTTCGAACGAGTCGCGCGCCTTCCCGTACTGCTTCTGGTCGACGAGGACGCGCGCATGCGCGGCCCGCACTTCGCGCGCCTTTGGATTGGCCGCAATGAATTTGGCGAGCATCGGTTCGACACTGCCCTGGTCCGCGGCAACCTGGGCCAAGGTCAGCACCGCAAGCTCAGAGTCCGGCTTGAGCGCCAGCGCCGCGCGCGCTTCCACCTCGGCCTGGGCCTTGTCGCCCCGCGCGAATGCGCTCTGGGCCAGCAGGATGCGCGCCTCGATCATGTGGCGGTACGGCGCCAGCAGGCGTTCGAACATGGCCGCTGCGGCTGCCTTGTCCCTGGCGCGGCCGAGGAACTGGCGTGCCTGGAACATGGCCGCGCCGCGTTCAACGATGGAGGCGTCCTCAAGGCGCTTCTTGAGGATCGCCTCGGCTTCCGGGAGCTTGTCGGTCAGCACCGCCAGGCCGAGATACGCCCGCGCAGCTTCTTCCGAACCCGGGGCCAGTTCGCGCCAGGTATTCACGGCCGCCATTGCGCTCGTATGTTCATCGGCGCCCAGCGCCATTTCGGCGGCGCGGCGCGCAAGGCGCGGGTCGCGCGTCTGGCGTGCGGCGTCCAGCAGTGCCGCATACGGCTCTTTCCAGTTGCCGTTCCGGTAGTCGAGCTCGGACTTCATCAGCTGGTACAGCAGTTCGCTGCTCAGCGCGACTTTCGGCAGCTTTTCGTCGAGGGCCTCGTCGGCATCATCGGCGTCGATGGCAGCGTCGCCCCCCGTCTCGTCGGGCACGGCGGCGGGCGCTTCCTGTGCGGGCGGAACGGGCCGGTCCTGCGGTGAGGGCGCCACAGCGCACGCCGATAACAGACCTGCGAGGGTTACAATGACGAAAGCGTTTTTCAAAGCAATTCCAGAATGACATCGATGAATTCTGATTCTACGCCCAACCTTCCGGTCGCGTGCGCACCCGCCTCCGCAATTTACACGATTTGACCCCCGCCACATGCCAGAATTGCCAGAAGTCGAAGTGACCCGGCGCGGCGTCGCGCCCCATATCGAAGGCCGCATCGTCGAAGGCGTTCTGCTGCGCCGCGAGGGCCTGCGCTGGCCGTTTCCCGCTGGCCTGGAGAAGCTGCTGACGGGGCGGCGCGTGCTCAATACCGGGCGGCGCGGCAAATACCTGCTGATCGGCTTCGAGCATGGCACCCTGATCGTCCACCTCGGCATGTCCGGCCACCTGCGCGTGCTGCCCGAAGGCACCGAACTGAAGAAGCACGACCATTTCGACCTGATCGTCGCGGGGCCCGACGGCCGCCAGGTGCTGCGCCTGCACGACCCGCGCCGCTTCGGCGCCGTACTGTGGCATGGCAACGAGGAAGGCGAACTGGACGAGCATCTGCTGCTGCGCGGCCTCGGCGTCGAGCCGCTTGGCGATGCGTTCTCGGGCAACACGCTGTTCCGCGCCACGCGCAAGCGCAGCGCACCCATCAAGCAGGTGCTGCTGGCCGGCGATATCGTGGTCGGCGTCGGCAATATCTACGCGTGCGAGAGCCTGTTCCGGGCCGGCATCAACCCGAAGACCCATGCCGGTCGCATAGGCGCGGCGCGCTATGACAGGCTGGCAATGGCGATCCGCGAGATCCTTGCCGAGGCGATTGTGCAGGGAGGCAGCACTTTGCGTGACTTTATTGCCGTAAATGGTCAATCAGGCTATTTCCAGCAGTCATATTTCGTCTATGATCGTGCTGGGATGCCGTGCAGAAACTGTTGCGCTGAAATCCGCCAGATCAAGCAGGGACAGCGGTCGACTTTTTATTGTGTAAATTGTCAGAAATGACGGAAG
>DASWSX010000191.1:0-8538 GCA_036402435.1 Telluria sp.
CTGACCGTTATTCATTGCTGAACAACGTTTAATACTTTTGTGAACATTTGATAATTTAAGTAATCAAGAACCGAAGTTCCTGGCACCTTCATCAAACGCCCACACTTATCGACTGTTAATTTTTAAAGAACTTGTTCGGTATTTCTTCTTGCTACTTGTCGACAAAGCGTTGTGTTTGTCAGCAGCAGAGAGGTGAGATTATGCGGTAATTTGCGTTGCTCGTCAAACTCTTTTTTTCTTGCGTCGTCTTTTTCAGACGGCCCTCACAGCTCAGCAACTACTTGATTTCGTTAACCATTTCTGTGGGGAGGCGAACTATAGCAAAGCTCCGTCCCGGTTGGCAAGTGGATTTGCGTGACATTTTCAGGATATTGTTAAACTCGCACCGAAGCCGTCGCCACTCGCAGCGCGATGCCCCCACCCAGGAGCCAAGATGAGTTTGCAGTACCCCTTCCGCCTTACCGCCGTCGCAAGTCTCTTTGCCACTAGTGCCGCAGTAGTAGCGCAAACACCCCAGCCATCGCCCTCCCCGCTTGCCGCGGTCGTCGTGGTGAGCGGTAGCCGCGTAGAACACAACAGCTTTGACTTCCCGGCCGCGATCGACGTTGTCGACGCGGAGCGCATCCGCAGCGGACAGCTTCGCGTCAACGCCTCCGAGTCGCTCAGCGCCGTACCGGGCCTGGTGGCCCGCAACCGCGAGAATTACGCCCAGGACCTTCAGATTTCCTCACGCGGGTTTGGCGCCCGCTCCGCGTTCGGTGTGCGCGGCGTGCGCCTTATTGCGGACGGCATCCCGGCATCGATGCCCGATGGCCAAGGGCAGGCTGCGACCTTCAATCTCGATATGGCGGAGCGCATTGAAGTGCTGCGCGGCCCCTTCTCTGCCATTTACGGCAATCACTCGGGCGGCGTAATCCAGCTGTTCACCCGCGACGGCGCCGGAAGGCCATCGATTGAATCGACCCTGCTGGGCGGCAGCGACGGCACCCACAAGGTGGACGTGAACGCGCAAGGCAAATCCGGCGGCGTCGCGTACGTGATCGACACATCGCGCTTCGAGACCGACGGCTACCGCGATCACAGCGCCGCGCGCCGCGACCAGTCGTTCGCCAAGCTGACGGTAACGCCGGGCGATTCCACCCGCCTTACGCTGACGGCAAGCTCGCTGGAGCAGGACGACACGCAGGACCCGCTCGGCGTGAGATGGGAGACCTTCCGCCGCGACCCACGCGCGGGCGAAATCGACCTGACCGACACCAACGAGCCAAAGCGCACGCTGGCCGAACGCTACAACACCCGCAAGAGCACCAGCCACAAGCAGCTCGGCGCGTCGTTCGAACAGCGCTTTGGCGACGACAAATTGCGCGTGGTCGCGTACGGCGGCAATCGCCAGGTCATCCAATACCAATCGTTTTCGCGCGGATTCCAGGCGCCGCCAAGCCACTCGGGTGGCGTGATCGATTTCGACCGCGACTTCCATGGCGTCGACATCAACTACACGCATGTGAACCGGCTTGGCGGCGGAAAATTGAGCACGACCGCCGGCATCGACTACAGCCGCTCGACCGACGCGCGTCGCGGCTACGAGAACTTCGTGGGCTCGCAGTTCGGCGCAATCGGCAACCTGCGGCGCGACGAAGAGGACACACTAACCGGTGTCGATCCTTACCTGCAGCTTGAGTGGGAGGGCGGACCGTGGGTGCTGTCGGCCGGCGTGCGCCACAGCCGGCTGAAGGTGAAGGTCGACGACTTCTACCTGTCGAACGGCGACGACAGCGGCGGCGCCGAGTACCGCGAATCGACGCCGGTGGCCGGGGTGCTGTACAAGGTGTCGCCGGTGCTGAACGTTTATGCCAGCGCGGCGCGCGGCTTCGAAACGCCGACCCTGAACGAACTGTTTTATTCGCCGTCAGGTGCGGGCTTCAACTTCGGACTGCGTCCGGCCAGCAGCAAACACGCGGAGGTCGGCGTCAAGGCGATCGTCGGCGCGAACACGCGCGTGAACGCGGCGCTGTTCCAGGTGCGTACCGGTAACGAACTCGTGGTCGACACATCGGGCGGTGGCCGCACCAGCTACCGCAACGCCAGCGAGACCCTGCGCCGCGGCATGGAGCTGTCGACCGAGACGTCCTTCGGCGCTGGCTTGAGCGCGCGGATGGCGCTGACGGCGCTGCGTGCGACCTACGAGACCGGCTTTGGCGCAGTCGCTGCAGGACGCAGCCTGCCCGGCATCCCGCGCGCGAACCTGTTTGGCGAACTGGCGTGGACAGACAAGTCGGACCGGCTCGGCGCCGCGCTTGAAGCGATCGCCAGCAAGAAGTTCTACACCGAGGACACCAACACCGAAACTCCGGCGCCGGGCTATGGCGTGCTCAATGCGCGCGTCCAGGCGAAGCAGAGCGCTGGCCGCTGGAAGTTCAGGGAGTTCGTCAGGCTGAACAACGTGTTGGACCGGGACTACGTCGGCTCGGTCATCGTCGGCGACGCGAACAAGCGGTATTACGAAGCAGCACCCGGACGAAACTGGCTGCTTGGCGTGAGCGCACAGTATCAGTTCTGAACCGCTGCCGCATGCGGCAGCACGGCCGGCAGGCTGCCGGGATAAAGGGCGTTCAAGGTGTCGGACGTGGCGCTCAGGACGACTGCACCGAGCCGTTCGCGCGCCGCACCGCCGTCCTTCTCGGCGCGCAGCGCTTGCCATAGCTGGGGACCCGAGCCATGCGCCGCGAGGGCACGTTCGACTTCCGCCTGCCAGAACGGGGGCGCTTCGCTCTCGACGAAGTTACCCCGCCCGCGCCCGAAGTGCGCCACAGCGAGGTAGCGCAGCACGCTGGTGACCAACAGCGACTGCATGAACTCGTCCGCGAACTGCATCGTGGTCCGGTTGCGGTCCGTGGTGGTATTGAAGCCCCATGCCGCACCGGCCATCGTCAACGCGCCCACGATACCGCCAAGGATGGCGCCGGCGCCAAACGTCAGCCCGCCGGCCATCAGGTCGGCCGACAGGCCGGTGGCTGCGCCCGAGACCACCGCGCCCAGCAAGCCCGCCTGCGCCTTGTCAACCGGGGCGCGGATCGCAAAGTTTTCGCGCACGCGCGCATTCACCTTTGCCGCTGACGACGGGTCGAGCTGGTGCAGCTTGAGCAGCTGCGTCGTGGTCGCGGTGATGTTCAGGTTCAGGCGCTCGACCAGCTGGGCCATCGCTTTTTCCTGGCGCTGACGATCCGTCTTCGCAAGGCCGACCGCCTTCATCGCCGATTTCATCAGGCTCTTTTCTTCTTCTTCGATCGGCTGGCTGTCCTGCGCCGCCGTCGCCAGCTGCGCCGCGGTCAGCCGCATCGCCTCATGGAAGCGATTCCGGTTGTTCGCTTCCCACGCAGCGAACAGGCGCGCGTAGCCAGCCCGCTTCGATTCATCCACCAGCCTGCCGACGGCCTCATAAAACACGCGCTCATGCACCCAGCAGCGCGCGAAGGCGTCCATCGCGAGCACGTCGCGCACAATCGGGAACTGGTCGAGATGCTGCTTCCAGCGCGATTGTTCCGCGTGTTCGTCCGACGCCGGGCGCGGCGGCCCGAGCTGGTTGAGCAGCACGACGACCGGCTTGCCGAGCCACTCGAGGATCTTCATTTCGGCCGGCAGGTAGCCGGCGTCGCTCGGATGCTCGGACGAGTTGACGAGGTAGAGGACGACGTCGGCATTCTCCTTCGCCGTGCGCAGCGCCTGCTGGCTTAGCCAGAACGGGCGGTCGCGGTAACGGTCGATCACCTCGCGCAGGAACCAGCCGATCGGATTGCCCGACATGGCCAGCCGCTTGAGCAGGCGCACCGAGTCGCCGAAGCCTGGCGTATCCCACAAGTGGAGCGTGTCGCCAGCATCAGTGGTCAGCAGCGGATGCGATTCGGCGAACACCGTCACGTGGGCCGCATCGCGCACTTCGCCGACATCGACGCCGACCAGCGTACGCGCCAGCGTCGTCTTGCCGTTGTTGGTGTGCGAGATCAGCGCAAACTGGATCTGGACCGGCCCGGCCGTCATGACACAGCCGATACGACTGGTGGAACGTCGGCATCGATCGGCCGCCTGGATGGATCGAGCAGGTTCACGATGGTGGCCGGCGCATGATGGAAGTTACAGAATTGCTGCCACAACGCGATGCGTTCGGCCAGGCGCTGCTGGCCATCGGGCCCGCCGAGCCGCTCGGCGAACGCCGATTCGTCCACCAGCACCGAGACGCCACGGGTTGAATTGCGCACCACGTGGTCGAGGAACGCGCCATGGTTCTCCTTCTCCGGGGTGGCGGAGAGATTGAACAGCACAGCCGTGAGGGTGACGCCGCCGTCTTTCAGGTCGGTGTCGCGCAGCTGCTCCGACAGCTCTTCGCCGTAGGCGCTCGACGGGCGCAGCATCACACGGGCCTGGTCGCCCAGCAGCATTGCCGCCACCTGGGTCAGCCCACGGTCGCGCGCCTCGTCGATGTTGAAACTGTAGGGCAGCACGCGCAGCACGCCTGGCTCGTTGGCGCCGGCCTGCGCGGTCAGCTTGCGGAAGTAAGGCTGGTCCAGGTCGAGCGGGAAGTTTTTTGCCAGCGCGCGGGCGCGCCAGTGCGAGACCAGTGCAAGCACAAGGCGCGGGAGCACGACCAGCAGCAACAGCGTGCCCGCATACAGGTGCACCCAGCGCGCGCCGGCCGACGGCAGTTGTGGCCGGGTGAAGCGCAGCGCTTCGATATCGGCGATCGAGAACGCGGGAATGTTGAAAACCGCGGCGGCCGGCGCGAACAGCACCGACAGGATGGCGTGGACCTGGGTCGCATCGAGGAAGGTGCTCTCCCAGCCGGCGACGTACTGCGACAGGAGGCCGCGCGCATACAGCGACAGCATCGCGCCGACGCCGAACATCGCCGCGGTCAGGTGGAAGGTACGGCTAAGGCGCGCGCGCGTGAGGCGGTCGCGCAGTGCCGCCCATTCGGACATAAACGACAGCACCGCCACCGACAAGACCTGCGGCAGCTTGCGCTTGATGGCCGACTTGCCCGCGCTGGCCCGGCGCAGCAGCTTCTTGCTGGCCCATCCGGTGTGCTTCGATGGCACGAACAGCCATGCGAGAAGGATGACGTAGACCAGCAGGTTCCAGCCGACGATGGCCAGCAGCGGCGCCGACAGCAGGTCGACGCGGTGAGGGTCGGCGATGCGGTCCAGCCCGGCGCCGAGGATCAGGCCCGCGATCGGCAGCGCGATCGAAAACCCTTTCAGGCCGGGCCTGCGCTGTGCGAACGCGGCGAAGGCCGGGGTGCGCTCCGACAGCCGCTTGAGTACCAGCTCGGCGCGCTGCTGCAGGAAGTGCTCCGCGGTGGCGGGCGACTTGCTGTCGGCCGCCTGCCACTGCGCCAGTTCCTTCGCGCTGCGGCTTGCGTACATGCGGTCCTCCTGGCTGAGGACCTCGCTCTTGATATCCACCGTCTCGATGGCGCGCATCAGCACCACGTCCCTTGCGACCTGTTCGTTCATTTTGTCCGTTTAGTTGAATTGGCAACATTGACAGTACCAATTGTGACTCACTTTTGAAGCGGACGGTGGTTTGAACGGCCAATTGAACGGGCCAGGCGCAACGTGCCCCGGACTTACAGCGCCGGGGCGGCCTCGCCCGCGGCCAGCTTGCCGAGCAGCCTGACGCGGTTGGCCAGCACGAACGCGATGAAAGCCGGCTCCTTGACCGCCAGCCGCACCAGCCCGGGCAACAAGGCGTAGCAGTAGATGGCGACCGTCCTGACGGACTCGTCATTAGCAAGCATGGCCTGGGCCGAGACCTGCCCATTTCTTAGCATGGGCGCGAGCTGTGCGCTGTGGCGGCTAACGATGCGGCTTACCGGCTCCATCAGCTTGGCAGCCAGTTTCGATTGCTCTTCGGCGCTTGTCATCATGATTCCCAATGGAAAGTTAATGGATGACTCGATTGTGTCCCTGCGGCCTATTTTCGAACTGCGCAATAGCAAAGGACACGTCTGGTAGTAAAACTACGAGCTTTCGTTGACTTGTGAAATGTTGCGGAGTAGATTTTGCTCAGGACACATTCGCGCCTCCAGCGCAGATGGTAGTCCGAATACATCAATAACTGATCCCGCAAAGGGACACACATACGGAGACAAGCATGAACTTACGCCGCACGGCAGTTGCAGCGCTTTTTGGCTGCGCCCTTTTCGCAAACCCGGCCTCGGCCGCCATCAACGCCAGCAAGCTTGGCGCCAGTTACGACGCCACCAAGGCCAACGTGACGTTCAAGGTCTACTCGGGGCGCGCCACGCGCATCGAGCTGTATCTCTTCAGCACGGCCACCGGCACCGCGGAGAAATCGCGCGTCGTCATGACGCTTGGCACGGGCGGCGTGTGGAGCGCCACTATTCCTGTCACCACGCTCAACAGCCAGGGACTGACCGGAACGCTGTACTACGGCTACCGCGCGTGGGGGCCGAACTGGCCGTACAGCACGAGCTGGACTAAAGGCTCTGCGACCGGCTTCATCACTGACGTCGATGTCAATGGCAACCGTTTCAACCCGAACAAGCTGCTGACCGACCCGTACGCGCTCGAACTGAGCCACGACCCAACCACGCCGACCATGACCAACGGCACGATCTACGCCAGCGGCGCGACCTATCGCAATATCGATACCGGCTCGAGCGCGCCGAAAGGCATCGTGCTGGCGGGCGACACGCAGTCGGTCGGCATCAAGCCGACGCGCGCGCTGAAGGATGACGTCGTGTACGAGGTGCACGTGCGGGGACTGACCAAGAACGATACCTCGATCACCTCAGCCTACCGCGGCACCTACAAGGGCGCCGGGCTGAAGGCCGCCTGGCTGGCCGGCCTCGGCGTGACCGCCGTCGAATTCCTGCCGCTGCAGGAAACCCAGAACGACACTAACGACGCGGACCCGAACAGCAACTCTGGTGACAACTACTGGGGATACATGACCCTGAACTATTTCGCACCGGACCGCCGCTATGCGTACGACAAGACGCCGGGCGGCCCGACGCGCGAATTCAAGGAAATGGTGAAGGCGTTCCACGACCAGGGCATCAAGGTGCTGGTCGACGTGGTCTACAACCACACCGGCGAAGGCGGAGCCTGGTCGCCGGCCGACAAAACCACGTACAACATCTACGGCATGCGCGGCCTCGACAACCCGACCTACTACAGCCTCACTGCCGACAAGCAGAATTCATGGGACAACACTGGCGTCGGCGGCAACTACAACACGCGTAACGTGATCGCCCAGAACCTGATCATCGACTCGCTGGCCTACTGGCGCGACAAGCTCGGCGTGGACGGCTACCGTTTCGACCTCGCATCGGTGCTTGGCAACACCTGCGAGCATGGCTGCTTCAACTTCGACAAGATGGACCCGGCCAACGCACTGAACCGCATCGTCACCGAGCTGCCGCCGCGTGCTGCTGCCGGCGGATCGGGCGTCGACCTGATCGCCGAGCCATGGGCGATCGGCGGCAACTCGTACCAGGTCGGCGGCTTCCCGAGCGGCTGGGCGGAATGGAACGGCGCTTACCGCGACACCGTCCGCCAGTCGCAGAACAAGCTCGGCTCGGCGGTCGTGACCACCGGCCAGATGGCGACGCGCTTCTCGGGTTCGAGCGACCTGTACGGCGATGACGGCCGCAAGCCATGGCACTCGGTGAACTTCGTCACGGCCCACGATGGCTTCACACTGAAGGACCTGTACGCCTGCAATACGAAGAACAACCTGCAGGCATGGCCATGGGGTCCGAGCGACGGCGGCGAGGATAACAACAACAGCTGGGACCAGGGCGGCATCGCGGCGGACCAGCGCAAGGCCGCGCGCAATGGGATGGCGCTGATGATGCTGTCGGCCGGCGTGCCGATGATCGTCGGCGGCGACGAAGCGCTGCGCACGCTGAACTGCAACAACAATCCGTACAACCTCGATTCGAGCCCGAACTGGCTCGGCTGGACCCGCACCACCGACCAGAACAACTTCGAGGCGTTCAGCAAGGCGATGATCGCGTTCCGCAAGGCGCATCCCGCGTTACGGCCGGCCAATTTCTATTCGAGCGTCGATAACAACGGGAACGTGATGGAGCAGTTGCGCTGGTTCAAGCCGGACGGAGCGGTGGCCGATGCCGCCTACTTCAACGACGCCGCCAATCATGCAATCGCGTGGCGCATTGATGGCAGCGAGTTCGGCGATTCCGCGTCGGCGATCTACGTGGCCCATAACGCGTGGAGTGCACAGGTGAACTTCACGCTGCCCTGGCCTGGCTCGGGCAAGAGCTGGTACCGCGTGACGGACACCTGCACCTGGGCAGAGGGCGCGAGCCAGGTTCGCACGCCCGGCATGGAAGACGCGGTTGGCGGCGAGAACACGAGCTACGGCGTGTGCGGCCGCGGCACGCTGGTGCTCATCGCTAAGTAAAAGCTGGGCGGCTTCGGCCGCCCTTTTCGATCAGAGCGGACGCACCGCTTGCACCGGCATTGCCTGCGTCCGGATTGCTCGCTCGAGAGC
>DASWSX010000192.1:0-7835 GCA_036402435.1 Telluria sp.
TAAGCACGCCCATTCTTTTCGTGAGCCCAGGGATAATGAAAATCAGAGACATGAGTATCGGCCAGCGCCTGGCCATTGGATTCGGCATCGTGATCGTCCTGCTGGTCATGCTGGCCGGCCTGTCGTACCAGCAGATCGCCACGCTGAACAAGGAAGTGGCGGCATTGATGCAGCAACGCGATTCGCCAGCGCTGGCGGCAAGCCAGGTCACGCAGGACGCCATCGACGCGGCCAGCAAGGACGCCATGATGGCCAGGGCCGGCGCCGCCGCCGTCGCTGCCAGCAGCCGCACCCAGTTCCTGATCCTGATGCTGGCGGCGGTTGCCTGCGCCATCTCGGTCGGCATCGCGGTGATCACCACGCGCGGCATCACCGGCCCGCTGAACTACGCGGTGAAGGTGGCGCGCCGCGTTGCCCAGGGCGACCTGACCAGCGTTATCAACGTCAACAGCCGCGACGAAATGGGCCAGATGCTTGAGGCGCTGAACCACATGAATGCGAGCCTGATCAATATTGTGGGCGATGTCCGGCTTGGCACCGAATCAATTTCTTCGGCATCGGGTCAAATCGCCAGCGGCAATCTCGACCTGTCGGCGCGGACCGAGCAGCAGGCCGCGTCGCTGGGCCAGACTTCGGGCGCGATGCGCGCGCTGACCGATACCGTCCAGCAAAACGCAGACAACGCGCGCCAGGCCAACCAGCTCGCTGCCAAGGCGTCGGACGTGGCGGTGCGCGGCGGCGCCGTGGTGTCGAACGTGGTGGTGACGATGGGTTCGATTACGGAATCGTCGAAGAAGATCGTCGATATCATCGCCGTCATCGACGGCATTGCGTTCCAGACCAATATTTTGGCGTTGAACGCTGCCGTCGAGGCCGCGCGTGCCGGAGAGCAGGGCCGCGGCTTCGCGGTGGTTGCTTCCGAAGTACGCAGCCTGGCGCAGCGGTCGGCTGCAGCCGCCCAGGAAATCAAGGCGCTGATCGGCGATTCGGTCGACAAGGTGCGCGAAGGCAGCACCCTGGTCGAGCAGGCCGGCGCGACGATGCAGGAAGTGGTGGCCAGCGTGCGCCAGGTGACCGATATCATGGCCGAGATCACGGCGGCCAGCCAGGAGCAGAGCGCCGGCATCGCCGAGGTCAAGCACACGATACTTGAAATGGACGAGACAACCCAGCAAAATGCGGCACTCGTCGAGGAAGCGGCCGCGGCCGCGGCGTCGATGCAGGAGCAGGCCGCGCACCTGGCGCGGGTGGTCAGCATTTTCAGGGTGGAAGCGGACCTGGACGCGGCAATCCGCACGCCGGTGTCTACCGTTCGGCCTCGGCCTGCGTTAAGGAAACAGATTACCGCTGCGCCCGAGGCGCAACGGGTAGCACGGCAGGAACCTGAACTGATCGCAGCCGATGACTGCTGAATCGGGCCAACAATACTTTTAACAATGGAGACACCATGATTGCAATGAAAAAACTCGGTATCAAGGGCCTGCTGGCTGGCGCGGCGATCGCCTGTTCACTGTCGCTGCCGGCGGCGGCGGCCGAGATCAGCGGCGTCAAGTTTGCAGACACGGTCAAGGTTGCCGGCACCGACCTCAAGCTCAACGGCGTGGGCATGCGCACCAAGGTGGTGTTCAAGGTCTATGCTGCCGGCCTGTACCTGGCCGACAAGAAGACCACCCCGGCTGAGGTGATGAATGCCCAGGGCCCGCGCCGAGTCACCCTGGTGATGATGCGCGACCTGACATCGGACGAGTTCGGCCAGGCCTTCATGACCGGCCTGAACAAAAACCTGAGCCAGGCCGAGAAGTCGCGGATCGTCAGCCAGATCAGCAAGTTCGGCGAGATCTTTGCTTCAATCGAACGCCTGAAGAAGGGCGACGTGTTGAACATCGACTGGATTCCTGCCACCGGCACCCATACCGAACTGAACGGCAAGAAGGTCGGCGAGTCCGTTCCTGACCTGGAGTTCTACAACGCGATCCTGCGCATCTGGATCGGCGACAAGCCGGCCGACAGCTCGCTCAAGCCGGCACTGCTGGGCGCTGGTAACTAAAACGTTGCGCGCATAAAAAAACGCGGCGCCGGTTTTCCGGACGCCGCGTTTTTATTGGTGCTGCAAATTTAGTCGCGTGCGGCCAGCGCGCGCAGTTCGGCTGCATGGCTCGGTCCGTGCGATGCGTTGATCATGCGTTGCAGCATCTGCGCGTCGCGCATCTGGCGGCGCGCCAGGCGCTCTTCCTTGGTCAGGCGCGGACGCACGACGAGGTACAGCGCGCGGGCGATGCCCACCAGAAGCGGCTTGAAGAACACCAGCAGGCCAGCAACGGCGGCCAGGCTGAACAAGCCGCGCACGAGTGGAAAAATCTGCACGCCGGCAGCGGTTTGAAGTAGTGTAGCGGTTGTAGACAAGATATTTCCGTAAGACAATGATCGTTATGCAGAACTATACTGCGTCGCAACATATAAGGCCAATTTCAAGTTCCCATATCCATTATGCGAATGGTGAATGGAATGCGGTACACTCTGGTACTCACCTTTTCCCGGTTTTCCCATGAGCTTCCTGACGCTTGACCTGAACCTGCTGCGCGTTTTCGACGCAGTGATGACCGAGCAAAACCTCACCCGCGCGGCCGGCCACCTGGCGATGACCCAGCCGGCGGTATCGAACGCGATCAAGCGCCTGCGCGAGAGCCTGGGCGACGAATTGCTGATCCGTACCGCCTACGGCGTCAAGCCGACCCCGCGCGCCGAGGCGCTGTGGCCTGCAGTGCGCTCGGCGCTGGCCGGGCTGGAAGCGGCGGTGATGCCGGAAACCTTCGACGTATCGCAGGCGCACGCCACTTTCCGGATGGCGATGGCTGACGCGACCGCGGTGCTGTGGCTGCCGTCATTGATGCGCTCGATCGAGAGCGAAGCGCCGAAGGTCAACGTGCGCATGGTGCCGCTGACCACGCGCGAGCCGCGCCCGATGCTGTTGCGTGGCGATATCGACCTCGCGGTTGGATTCTTCCCTGGCGTTGCTGCGCAACTGTCGAGCGACGTAAGTTCGCCGATCCGGCACGAGCGCCTGTATTCAGGGCAGTACGTGTCGGTGATGCGCAAGGATCATCCGCTGGCGCAGGGCGAGCTGACCCTGGACCGGTACTGCGCGGCGAATCACTTGCTGGTGAGTTTTTCCGGCCGCGCGCACGGACTGGTCGACGAGGCGCTGGCGCAGGTCGGGCGTGAACGGCGGATCTGGCTGACCGTGAACCAGTTCTTCACGGCCGGCAAGGTGGTCGCGAATTCGGACCTGGTGACGGTACTGCCGAAGCACCTGATTGCATCGACCGGTATGAGCAAGGCGCTGGTGTGGCGCGAACTGCCGTTCCAGATGCCGGCGGTGCACCTCGACATGCTGTGGCACGAGCGCGACGCCCGCAGCCCCGCGCACAAGTGGCTGCGCAAGCATCTCGAGGATATGAATGCCACGTCGATCAAGTCGGGGATGGAGAGCGACTGATCTCCCCCTCGGGCAGAACTTACTTGATCGGCAGCTTGGTGGAGTTTTTCACCTCTTCCATCACCGCATACGTGTGCGTCTCGCGCACACCCTTTTGCAGCAGCGTCTTGCCGAGGAACTCGCGGTACGCTGCCATATCCTTCACGCGCGCCTTGACCAGGTAATCGAACCCGCCCGCCACCATGTGGCATTCCAGCACTTCGGGGATCTGCTGCACGCTGGTCTTGAACGAATCAAACACTTCCGGCGTCGTGCGGTCCAGCACCACCTCGATGAACACCAGCAGCGACACGTCCAGCAACTGCGGGTTCAACTGCGCGGTATAGCCCATGATGTAGCCGGACTCATGCAGCTTGCGTACCCGCTCGAGGCAGGCCGCAGGAGACAAATTCACACGCGCAGCGAGCTCGACATTACTGATGCGGCCATCATTTTGTAGCTCTGAAAGAATTTTTTTGCTAATCTTATCCAGCATGTGAATCGTCTCCAAATTAATATTATTTGGTTAAATTCTCTCACCAAAAACTATCTATGGCTAGTCTTCTGTATTACCAGAATTAATCCAGAAGATTTCGCTCTACAATCGAATCATCATTTCGTGCAACTTTCCTTTCTTGCCTTGATCCAAAGGCAGGAGCGAAGGCTGCGCGCGTTCATGTTTTCCAGATTCCTTTGTAAAGAGCATTTTCATGTCCACTGCGCCATCCCTCCCCTTCGCTGCACTCCAGGCTGAAATCAAGCGCGAGCAATCGCCGCTTCGCGCCGCTATAACCGGCGCCTACCGCCGTAACGAATCCGAAGCTGTCGAGTGGCTGCTGGCGCAGGGCGCAAAACCGTCGCTTGACGCGGCTCCGCTGGCGCACCGCCTGGTGTCCGCCGTGCGTGAAAAACGCACCCGCTCGTCGGGCGTGGATGCGCTGATGCACGAGTTTTCGCTGTCGTCGGAAGAGGGCGTGGCGCTGATGTGCCTGGCCGAAGCACTGTTGCGCATTCCCGACAGTCAGACTGCCGACCGCCTGATTGCGGACAAAATCAGCAAAGGCGACTGGCGCAAGCACCTGGGCGAATCGCCGTCGCTGTTCGTCAACGCGGCCACCTGGGGCCTGCTCATCACCGGCAAGCTGGTCTCGACCAGCAGCGAAAACAGCCTCGGCTCGGCCCTGACGCGCCTGATCGGCAAGGGCGGCGAGCCGCTGATCCGCAAGGGCGTCGACATGGCGATGCGCATGCTGGGCAACCAGTTCGTCACCGGCCAGACCATCGAGGAGGCGCTGAAGAACAGCCGCGACAACGAAGCGCGCGGCTACCGTTATTCGTACGACATGCTCGGAGAAGCGGCGCTGACCGAAGCCGACGCGAAGAACTACTACGCATCCTACGAAGCGGCGATCCACGCGATCGGCAAGGCCTCCAACGGCCGCGGCATCAAGGACGGCCCGGGCATTTCGATCAAGCTGTCGGCCCTGCACCCGCGCTACAGCCGCGCGCAGCACGCCCGCGTGATGGAAGAACTGCTGCCGCGCGTGCGCACGCTGGTCCTGCTGGCAAAGGGCTACAACATCGGCCTGAACATCGACGCCGAAGAAGCCGACCGCCTTGAAATTTCGCTCGACATGATGGAAGCGATGGCGTTCGACCCTGAACTGGCCGGCTTCGACGGCATTGGCTTCGTGGTGCAGGCGTACCAGAAGCGCTGCCCCTTCGTGCTCGACTACCTGATCGACCTTGCCAAGCGCAGCGGCCGCAAGTTCATGGTGCGCCTGGTGAAGGGCGCATATTGGGACGCGGAGATCAAGCGCGCACAGGTCGACGGCATGCCGGGCTATCCGGTGTACACCCGCAAGGTGTACACCGACGTGTCGTACCTGACCTGCGCGCGCAAGCTGCTCGGCGCATCAGGCTCGATCTATTCGCAGTTCGCCACGCACAACGCGCACACGCTGTCGGTTATCTACACCTGGGCGAAAGAGCAGGGCGTCGAGGACTACGAGTTCCAGTGCCTGCACGGCATGGGCGAGACGCTGTACGACCAGGTCGTCGGCAAGGAAAACCTCGGCAAGGCATGCCGCATCTATGCGCCTGTCGGTTCGCACGAGACGCTGCTGGCGTACCTGGTGCGGCGCCTGCTGGAGAACGGCGCCAACTCGTCGTTCGTCAACCAGATCGTCGACGCCAAGGTGTCGATCGAAGGCCTGATCGCCGATCCGTTCGAAGCCTCGCGCAAGCAGGGCGGCGTGCCGCACCCTGGCATCCCGCTGCCGCTGGAGCTGTTCGGCCTCGAGCGCAAGAACTCCGCAGGTATCGACCTGACCGATGAAAACGTACTGCGCGCAATTGGCGAAACGCTGGCCGCGCCGCGCAACTACAACGTGGCGCCGCTGATTGATGGCGCCGTCACTGCTTCCGTTCCGGCCGATGTCGTCAACCCGGCCAACCGCCAGGACATCGTCGGCCGCGTCAGCGAAGCCACTGCCGCCGACGTTGAAACCGCACTGGCCCGCGCAAGCGCATTCGCGGCGGACTGGCAAGCGACATCCCCCGCCGGCCGAGCCGATATCATCGCGCGCGTCGCCGACCTGTTTGAAGAACACCGCGACGAGCTGATGGCCCTGGCCGTGCGCGAAGCTGGCAAGAGTCTGCCGAACGCGATCGCCGAAATCCGCGAAGCGGTGGACTTCCTGCGCTATTACGCGGCGCAGGTGCACGGTTCGAAAAACATCCCGGCGCTTGGCCCCGTCACCTGCATCAGCCCCTGGAACTTCCCGCTGGCGATCTTCACCGGCCAGGTTGCCGCTGCCCTCGCCGCGGGCAACGTGGTGTTGGCCAAGCCTGCCGAGCAAACCCCGATCATCGCGCACCGCGCCGTTGAGCTGTTCCACGAAGCGGGCGTACCTAAAGCCGCGCTGCAGTTCCTGCCAGGCCGCGGCGAAGTCGTCGGCGCGGGTCTGTGCAACGATGCGCGCGTCAAGGGCGTGATCTTCACCGGCTCGACCGAAGTGGCCCAGCTGATCAACAAGACGCTGGCCCAACGCTCCGTGCGCGAGAACTGCGACATCGCGCTGATCGCCGAAACCGGCGGCCAGAACGCGCTGATCGTCGATTCGTCTGCGCTGCCTGAACAGGTGGTGCAGGACGTGATGACGTCGGCCTTCGACAGCGCCGGCCAGCGCTGCTCGGCCCTGCGCGTGCTGTTCCTCCAGGAAGAGATCGCCGACAAGACCATCAAGATGCTTAAAGGCGCGATGCTGGAACTGCGCGTCGGTTCGCCCGACCGCCTGTCGACCGACATCGGACCTGTCATCGACAGCGAAGCGCAAGGCAATCTGCTGGCGCACATCGAACGCATGCAGCGCCAGGCCAGGAGCCACTACTCGTTGCCGCTGCCGCCAGCTGCCGCTTCTGCCGGCACATTCGTCCCGCCGACCGTGCTGGAAATTGGTTCACTGTCCGAACTGACGCAGGAAGTCTTCGGCCCGGTGCTGCACGTGATTCGCTATCGCCGCGCCGACCTGCCGAAGGTGATCGAGTCGATCAACGCTACCGGTTATGGCCTCACCCTCGGTATCCACTCGCGCATCGACGAGACTATCGACTACATCGTCTCGCGCGCCCACGTCGGCAATATCTACGTGAACCGAAATATCGTCGGCGCCGTCGTCGGCGTCCAGCCGTTCGGCGGCGAAGGCAAATCGGGCACTGGCCCGAAAGCCGGCGGCCCGCTGTACATCAAGCGCCTGCAGCGTGGCGCGCCGCCGCTCCTGCAGCATGAGCGCCAGGCCACGCCGGGACTCGATGCCTTGATGGTCTGGGCCAAGGCCAATGGACACAATCGTGTTCTCGAGCTGGGAACCGAATACATGCGCACGACCTTGCTCGGTTCGACGCTGGCCCTGCCAGGGCCGACCGGCGAACGTAATTCGCTGTCGTTTGTCGCGCGCGGCGTGGTGCTGTGCGCAGCATCGGGCGCCGGTGCGCTGCTCAACCAGCTGGCCGCCGCGCTGGCAACCGGCAACCGCGCCATAGTGGTCGCATCGGCGAAGGACGTTATCCCGGCCGGCCTGCCGCCAGAGGTCATGGACCGCATCGAAGTGGTCGGCAGCGTCGAGAAGTGCCAGTACGAGTACCAGATCGCGTTGGTGGAGGCGCAGCTGGCGCCTGCCCTGCGCCCTTCGCTCGCGGCCTTCACTGGCGCGATCGTGGGCGTTATCGAAACGTCCGAAGATACGGCGATTCCGCTGTGGCGCCTGGTTGCGGAGCGCGCTGTCTGCGTCAACACGACTGCCGCTGGCGGAAACGCGAGCCTGATGACACTAGGTTTGTAATAGTATGAGGATGTAAA
>DASWSX010000193.1:0-4432 GCA_036402435.1 Telluria sp.
TGGACCAGTCTGTGGCTGAGCCAAGCTTCGAGCCCGGGGAAACCACGCTGGAAATGCGCGTCGTTGGCAAGGTGAAATTCAAGTAAGCCAAACTTGCCACTCCTGTACTACCTGTCCTCTATAATAGGGGCCACGCTAGTATAAGAATGGAACAACATGGCCAAATTCCCTCGACGTCGTCCGAAAAACGCCGCCGGCAAACAATCCCTGTTCAACCGCTTCGCCCGCCGCAAGGGCGAGGCTGGCGAGCGGCCGCGTTCACGCGGCATTTACCTGCTGCCGAACGCCTTCACCACGGGGGCATTGTTCTGCGGCTTCTTCGCCATCGTCATGGCGATGAACCAGCGCTTCGAACACGCCGCCTGGGCCATTTTCGTCGCCATGCTGCTGGATGGGCTGGACGGCCGCGTGGCGCGCCTGACCAATACCCAGAGCGAGTTCGGTGCGCAATATGATTCGCTGTCCGACATGGTGTCGTTCGGCGCCGCACCGGCGCTGGTGATCTATGAATTCGCACTGCGCGGCCTGGGTAAGCTGGGCTGGATCGCGGCCTTCGTCTATTGCGCCGGCGCCGCCTTGCGCCTGGCGCGCTTCAACACCAATATCGAAGTGGTGGACAAGCGCTACTTCCAGGGCTTGCCGTCGCCTGCGGCGGCCTCGCTGATCGCCGGTTTCGTCATGCTGCTGGTCGACCTGGAAGTGCCGGGCGTGTTCTATCCATGGCAGGCATGGGTGCTTGCGGTGTTCGCCGGCTTGAGCATGGTGTCGAACGTGCCGTTCTACAGCTTCAAGGACATCAACTTCCGCAAGTCGGTGCCCTTCCTGGCGGTGTTCCTGATTGCCATGTTCTTTGCGCTGATTTCGATCGATCCGCCGAAGGTGCTGTTCGTGCTGTTTGTGGCCTATGGCTTGTCCGGCTATGTGATCTACCTGACCCGTCTGGCCAAAGGCAATCCGGTGAAGCTGATCGAAAAAACATCCACGCCTGAAGACAAGGCTTAGTGCCGCAAGTCCGCAAAACCGGCAAACCGGGGTCTGACCCTGAGGGGCAGACCCCGACCTACCGGTTTTAAAAAAAAGGAGTCAGATCCATGAGCAACCGCCTCATCATCTTCGACACCACCCTGCGCGACGGCGAGCAGTCGCCGGGCGCCTCCATGACCCGCGAAGAAAAGGTGCGCATCGCCCGGCAGCTGGAAAAACTGCGCGTCGACGTCATCGAGGCCGGTTTCGCCGCCGCTTCGCAAGGCGACTTCGAATCGATCCGGGCCATTGCCAGCGCCGTGCGCGAACCGGTGATCTGTTCCCTGGCCCGCGCCAACGACCGCGACCTGGCGCGCGCCGCCGAGGCGCTGGAGCCGGCGGCACGCAAGCGCATCCATACCTTCATCGCCACCTCGCCGCTGCACATGCAGATGAAGTTGCGCATGGAGCCCGAGCAGGTATTGGAGCAGGCCAAACTGGCGATCCGCTTCGCCCGCAATTTCACCGACGATATCGAATTCAGCCCGGAAGACGGCAGCCGTTCGGAAGAGGATTTCCTGTGCCGGGTCCTGGAAAACGTGATCGCCGAAGGCGCCACCACCATCAACTTCCCCGACACGGTCGGCTATGCCGTGCCGGAACTGTACGGCGAAACCATCCGCCGCCTGCGCGAACGCATCCCCAACTCCGACAAGGCGATCTGGTCCGTGCATTGCCATAATGACCTTGGCCTGGCCGTGGCGAACTCGCTGGCCGGCGTGATGGTCGGCGGCGCGCGGCAGGTCGAATGCACCATCAACGGCCTGGGTGAGCGCGCCGGCAACACGGCGCTGGAAGAAATCGTGATGGCGCTGCGCACGCGCGGCGGCTACTTCAACCTCGAGTGCGGCATCGATACGACGCAGATCGTGCCGGCTTCGAAGATGGTGTCGCAGATTACCGGCTTTGCGGTGCAGCCGAACAAGGCCGTGGTCGGCGCCAACGCCTTCGCCCACGCATCCGGCATCCACCAGGACGGCATCCTGAAGGCACGCGAAACCTACGAGATCATGCGCGCCGAAGACGTTGGCTGGACGGCCAACCGCATCGTGCTGGGCAAGCTGTCGGGCCGCAACGCCTTCAAGCAGCGCCTGCAGGAGCTGGGTATCGAGCTCGACTCGGAAGCGGAAGTCAACGCCGCCTTTGCCCGCTTCAAGGAGCTGGCCGACCGCAAGGCCGAGATCTTCGACGAAGACATCATGGCGCTGGTGAGCGACGAGGAAGCGACTGCGGGCGGCGAGCATTACCGCCTGGTCTCGCTGTCGCAGCGTTCGGAAACCGGCGAATTGCCGTTCGCGCACGTGGTGTTCTCGATCGACGGTGTCGAGCATTCCGCCACCGCCACCGGTGACGGCCCGGTCGATGCCATGGTCAACGCCATCGAATGCAAGGCGCAAACCGGCGCCGAGCTGGTGCTGTTCGCCATCAGCGGCATCAGCCCCGGCACGCAATCGCAAGGCGAAGTCACCATGCGCCTGGCCCACTCGGGCCGCATCGTCAACGGTGTCGGCGCCGATCCGGACATCGTGGTGGCCTCCGCCAAAGCCTACCTGGCGGGGCTGAACAAATTGCATTCCAAGATAGAGCGCCTTAATCCGCAGGTCTGAATGGATAAATTCGAATTGCGCCGCGACCGCTACGAGGCGTTCCGCAAGTACCAGAACCCTTTGCTCAACCTGAGCGTCGTTGCGCGTTTGCCCGAATTCCGGCCCTATTGCAAGGAGCGGCAGTTGGCGCCTTTCCACTTCCTGCTGTATTGCCTGTACATGGGCGTGAAAGAAGCCGACAATTTCCTGTACCGTGAGTTTGACGGCAACGTGATCAAGATCGAGAAGTTTTACGGCGGCTACACGGTCATCAACCTGGACAACAACCTGAATTACGCCCGCTTCGACGTGTCGAACGATCGCGCCGAGTTTATTTCCCGCAGCCTCGCGGCAGGCGTGGTGGCGCGCAGCACGCGCGAGTTGATCAATACCGGCCGTGACCTGTCGCCGCGCGATCAAAAGGACAATATCTACACGACCTGCATGCCGTGGCTCGACCTGCGCGCGATCGAGCACCCGATCTACGAGTACAAGACTGCCGACATCCCCCTGATCGCCTGGGGCCGTTACAGCGTTCTGGCGGGCGACACGATGACCGTACCGTTCTGCATCCAGGCGCACCACGGTTTCGTCGACGGCTACCATGTCCACTTGCTGCTGCAGCGGCTTGCCGAGCGCATCGCGCAGGAAATGGCTATTTGACGCGCTGCTTCTCCAGCTTGCGCGCCAGGGTGCGGCGGTGCATGCCCAGGCGGCGCGCCGCTTCGGAAATATTGAAGTCGGTCTCGGCCAGCACCTTGTGGATGTGCTCCCACTCCAGCGTCTTGACGGAGGTGGAGCGGTTGGTCAGCTCGACGTCGGCCACCCCGGCTACGTGCAGGAAGGCGGCCTCGATATCGTCGGTATTGGAGGGCTTGGCCAGGTATTGGCAGGCGCCCAGCTTGATCGCTTCCACCGCCGTATTGATGCTGGCGAAGCCGGTCAGGACCACGATCAGCATGTCCGGCGAATGCGTATGCAATGCCTGCACGCACGCCAGGCCCGAGGTATTGCCTTCCAGTTTCAGGTCAACCACGGCGTGGGTGGGCGTGTGCTCCTTCAGCAGCGCGCCGACTTCGTCCAGGTTGGCGGCGCGCAGCACGGTATAACCGCGCCGTTCGAACGAGCGGGAAAGGGTGCGCGCGAAGGCCGGGTCGTCTTCCACGATCAGCAGCAGGCGTTCAGTGGTCACGGGCGGCTCCTATTCGAGGGCGATGGCGGATAGCGGCAAGCGCAGTTCGACCACCGCGCCTTGCTCGAGATTGCGGGCTTCGACCGTGCCGCCCAGCGTGCGTGCGACGTTTACGACCAGGAACAGGCCAAGGCCGCTGCCCGGGCGTCCTTTGCTCGACTGGTAAGGCTTGCCGAATTGGGCCAGCATGGAAGCGGCGAAACCCGGGCCACGGTCGCTGACGGCCAGCTTCAGCGTGTCGCCGTCGGTCGATGCCACCAGGCCGACCCACTGCGGCGAAGCTTCCAGCGCGTTGTCGAGCAGGTTGAAGATGGTCTGTTTCAAGGCCGATTCGAACACGACCGGGATATCGGCGGCCAGCAGGTCCTGGTAGTCGAAAGCCACCACCGGGCGGTTGGCGCGCCACTCGTCCAGCAGGTCGCCGAGGAAGGCGCGCAAGGTTGTCTTGGCCGACGACTCGCCGCGCAATTCGCCCGCCGACAGCAGGATGCCGGTGACGATGGCCTTGCAGCGTTGCAGCTGCGTTTGCATTTCCTGGATTTCCTCGCGCAGCGTGGCATTGCCGGCAAATTCCGGCATGCGCAGCCAGTCGCCCAGCAGGACCGACATGGTCGCCATCGGCGTGCCCAGT
>DASWSX010000194.1:0-46525 GCA_036402435.1 Telluria sp.
TGACGGTGCTGGAAGAGGATGGTGCATAAGCCGGTTGAACAGAGTATCCTGTGCGGTCCCGTCCGTACGGTATCATTGCCACAACATGCCCTCACCCGTAACGCCCGGCCTGCTCATTTTGCACGGCAACCAGATGGAACAACTGCGCGCCGCCGTCTTCGGGTGGCTGCGTAACAATCCGCTCGCCCCGCTGGAGTCCGAAACCATCCTGGTGCAGTCGAACGGCGTGGCCGAGTGGCTCAAGATCGCGCTGGCCGAAGAACTTGGCGTGTGCGCCGCTACCCGCGTGGCGCTGCCGGCGCGCTTCCTGTGGGAGGCATACCGCGGCATGCTCGGGCGCGACCGCGTTCCCAGCCAATCGCCGTTCGACAAAGGCCCGCTCACCTGGCGCCTGATGCGGCTCCTTCCGGCGCTGCTGTCCGACCCGGTATTCCAGCCGCTGCGCCACTTCCTCGGCGACGGCGACCCTGAGCGGCGCCTGCAGCTGGCCGAACGCCTGTCCGACCTGTTCGACCAATACCAGGTGTACCGCGCCGACTGGCTGTCCGACTGGGCTGCCGGCCGCGACCACTTGCGCAACGCGCGCGGCGAGGCGGTTGCCTTGTCGCCCGACCAGCGCTGGCAGGCGCAACTCTGGCGCTCGGTCATCGACAGCGTGCCCGAACATGCGCGCGCCACCGGGCGCGCCACCATCCACGAGCAGTTCGTCAAGGCCAGCGACGAGGGGCGCGAGCCGGCCGGGCGCCTGCCGCGCCGCGTGGTGCTGTTCGGGATATCGGCCTTGCCGTACCAAACCTTGCAGGCCGTCGCCGCGCTGTCGCGCTACACGCAGGTGCTGCTGGCCGTGCCGAACCCGTGCCAGTTCTACTGGGGCGACATCATCGAAGGCCGCGACCTGCTGACGGCGGCGCGCAAGCGCCAGGACGCGCGCGGCGGCATCGACCTGTCCGCGATCCCGCTCGAGGAAATGCACGCGCACAGCCATCCGCTGCTGGCGAGCTGGGGACGGCAGGGCCGCGACTTCGTGCGCATGCTCGACGAGTTCGACGCCGGCGAACAGGAGCGCTTCGAGAACGTGCGCATCGACCTGTTCAGCGAAGGCGAGGGCGCCAACCTGCTGGCGCAGGTGCAGGCGGCGGTGCGCGACATGGTGCCGGTCAGGGATCACGCGCGCGCGCGGCCAGAACCGGCCGACCGCTCGATCGAATTCGCTGTTGCGCACAGCGTGCAGCGCGAGGTCGAGGTACTGCACGACCAGTTGCTGTCGTGGTTCGAACGCGACGCGTCGCTGCGCCCGCGCGACGTGGTGGTCATGATGCCGGACATCGATACCTTTTCGGCCGCGATCCACGCGGTGTTCGACCAGCACAAGCGCAGCGACCCGCGCTATATCCCATTCGAGATCGGCGACGTCAAGGACCGCAGCGTCAACCCGTTGCTGGTCGCGGTCGAATGGCTGCTGCGCCTGCCGCAGCAGCGCTGCCGCCAGAGTGAAGTGCGCGACCTGCTGGACGTGCCGGCGGTTGCCGCGCGTTTCGGCCTCGATGCCGAAGACCTGCCTACCCTTGGCCAATGGATCGAAGGCGCCAGCGTGCGCTGGGGCCTGGACCAGGAACACCGCGACGGGCTCGGACTGGGCTCGGCGGGCGAACAGAATGCCTGGATCTTCGGCGTGCGCCGCATGCTGCTCGGGTACGCGACCGGTGCGGGCGCAAACTTCCGCGATATCGAACCGTATCCGGAAGTCGGCGGGCTCGACGCCGCGCTGGCCGGCTCGCTGGCACAGCTGATCGAGTCGTTGCTGGCGTGGCGCGCCTTGCTGTCCTTGCCGCGCACGCCGCGTGAGTGGGGCGAACAGGCGCGCGCGCTGCTGGCGGCGTTCTTCAAGCCTGAAGACGAAACCGACCGCCTGACGGTCGGGCAGCTGAACGACGCGCTGCAAAGCTGGCTCGAAACGGTGGACAACGCCGGCTACGAGGAAGCAGTGCCGCTGGCGGTACTGCGCGAAGCCTGGCTGGGCGCGCTCGACGAGCCGACGCTGAACCACCAGTTCGTATCAGGCGGCGTGACCTTCTGCACCCTGATGCCGATGCGCGCGGTGCCGTTCCGCGTGGTCTGCCTGCTTGGCATGAACGACGGCGACTTCCCGCGCCGCGCGCGCCAGGCCGACTTCGACCTGCTGGCGCTGCCCGGCATGGCGCGGCCCGGCGACCGTTCGCGCCGCGACGACGACCGCTACCTGATGCTCGAAGCCGTGCTGGCCGCGCGCGACAAGCTGTATATCAGCTGGGTGGGGCGCAACGTGCGAGATAACAGCGAGCAGCCGGCCTCGGTGCTGGTGTCGCAGTTGCGCGACTACCTGGCTGCCGGCTGGGACGTCGATCTCGATGCGCTGACGACGGTGCACGCGCTGCAGCCATTCAGCCGCCGCTATTTCGAAGCCGGCGGCTTGCTGACCTACGCCGGCGAATGGCGCGCGGCGCACGGTGCCGACGCCAGGGACGGCGAACAAACCCTGCCGCCGTACGAGTTGGAGCCAGAGTACCGGTTGAAGCTGCGCGAGCTGGCCGACTTCCTGCGCCAGCCCGCGCGCCATTTCTTCCGGCGACGTCTCGGCGTCTCGTTTGCCGAGCCTGACCTGCTGGGCGAAGACGAAGAGCCGTTCTCGCTGGATGCGCTGGAGCGCTACTTCCTCGAAGACAGCCTGCTCGACGACGGCAGCGAGCAGGAGGCGCACGACGAGGTCCGCGCGGTGCTCGAAGCGCGCGCGCAGCGGCTGGCGCGTGAAGGCGTGCTGCCGATTGGCCTGGTCGGCGAACGCTGGCAGGAGCAGCTGGTGAAGGAGCTTGTTCCGGTTCGCAGCGCGTGGCTTGCGCTGTGCTCGCGCTTCGACAAGGACGCGCCCAAGCTGCCGGTCAGCCTCGATTTCGGCGGTATCCACCTGGACGACTGGATCGACAAGCTGCGCGCCGGCGGCGGGCAGACCGTCTGGCTGCTGCAAATCTCCTCGCGGGTGCTGAACAAGAAGGAAGTGGTCCGCGGCGACAAGGTGATCGTTGCGTGGCTGCGCCAGCTGGCGACGGCGGCCGCGGGTGAACAGGTAACCGGCTATCTGGTGGCGCGCGACGCCACGCTGGTCATGGAACCTTTGGCGCAGGAGTCCGCGCGCAGCCAGCTTGCGGCGATCGTCGGCCTGTGGCGGCGCAACCTGGACCAGCCGCTGCCAGTGGCAACCAAAACGGCGCTGGCGCTGGTGCAGAACGGCGACCCGCGCGCAACCTACAACGGCGGATTCGAGATGACCGGAGAAGTAGCCGATGAAGCGCTCGCGCGCCTGTGGCCCGACTTTGCGGCCTTGTCCGCGGATCCGGCGTGGTTCGAATGCGCGACAGCGCTGTATGGTCCGCTGGCCGACTGGGTAGACCAGCACGTCCTGGTGCACCCGCTTCCAAAGGATGAAACATGAGCCAGAAGCTTGATCCATTGAGCTTCCCGCTGCACGGTTCCCGCCTGATCGAGGCCAGCGCGGGTACCGGCAAAACGTGGACCATCGCGGCGCTGTACTTGCGCCTGGTGCTCGGGCACGGCGGCGAGGACGGATTCAGCCGTCCGCTGCTGCCATCCGAGATCCTGGTGATGACCTTCACCCGCGCGGCCACGCGCGAATTGTCGAACCGCGTGCGCGAGCGCCTGGTGGAAGCGGCGGCGTACTTCCGCGGCGAGCGCGAACTGGACGACCCGTTCCTTGCCAGCCTTGCCGAAGCCTGCGAAAGCAACGGCGGGCGCCAGGTGGCTGCGCACCGGCTGGTGCTGGCCGCCGAGACGATGGACGAGGCGGCGATCTTCACCATCGATGCCTGGTGCCAGCGCATGCTGCGCGAGCACGCGTTCGACAGCGGCAGCCTGTTCGACGAGGAACTGGTCAGCGACGAGCACGCACTGTACGAAGACGCGGCGCACGACTACTGGCGCCAGAACGTCTACCCGCTGAACGCCGCGGCCCTGTCCAGCATCCTGGAAGCGTGGCCGAACGTGGGCGCGCTGAAGCAGTCGGTACGCGACCTGGTGCGGCGGGTAGATGTGCTTGGCGCCGCGCCGGACGAGTCGCTCGCTGCCCTGGTTGCGCGCGCCAACGCCGCGCAGCAGAAGCAGCTGGAGCAGCTCAAGCAGGGCTGGTTCGACCGCGCCAACGAGATGGAACGCTGGATCGCGGGCCAGCGCGAGGTGGCGCCGAAGTGCTTCAACGGCACCAAACTGCGCGCCGATTCGCTGGTCAAATGGTTCGATGCGCTGCGCGAATGGGCGCTGGAACCGGCGATGCACATGCCGGGAATGAACGACACCGCGTGGCACCGCCTGACGCCCGACGGCATCCTGGATGCCTGTAGCAAGGGCTTTATCGCCGATGTCCCGGCATGCTTCGAATTTACTACCGACCTGTGGGAAGCGCTGAAGGACATCGAGCCGCTGTCGCACGCGCTGTACCGGCATGCGGCGGCCAGCATCGCGCGCCGCATGGCGGAACTGAAGCGGCGCGGCCGCCAGTTCGGCTTTGCCGACATGCTCGACCGCCTGAAGGCCGCGCTCGAAGGCCCCAACGGCGAAGCGCTGCGCAAGCGAATCACGGACCAGTATCCGGTGGCGATGGTCGACGAATTCCAGGACACCTCGCCCGACCAGTACCGCATCTTCAACCTGCTGTACCGCGTGGCCGACAACGACGCCAGCCACGGCCTGTTCCTGATCGGCGACCCGAAGCAATCGATTTACGGCTTCCGCGGCGCCGACATCCACAGCTACCTGTCGGCGCGCACCGCCACCGAAGGCCGCCACTACCAGCTCGGCACCAATTACCGCTCCACTGCTGCGCTGGTGGAGGCGGTCAACCGGCTGTTCATGCATGCCGAGGGCGACAAATGCAACTACGCTGCCGGCGCGTTCCGATTCCGGAAGGGCGAGGTTAATCCGTTGCCATTCGAGCCGGTTGGTTCCACCGACAAGAAAGAGAAGCTGGTTGGCGTTGACGGCCCATACCAGGCGCTGGCGGTGTGCTGCACCGACTGCGATGACATGCGCGCCGACGACTACCGCGATTTCTTTGCCCACCACTGCGCCGAACATATCGTCGGCGTGCTGAACGACCCCGCAGCGGGGTTCGACCAGGACGGCGAATTCAAGCGCCTGGTGCCGGCGAATATCGCCATCCTGGTGCGCGACCGGCGCGAGGCAGCGGCGATCCGCAATGCGCTGGCCCTGCGCAAGGTCGCCAGCGTCTACCTGTCCGACAAGGATTCGGTGCTGGAAAGCGACGAGGCGGCGGACGTGCTGCGCTGGCTGCATGCGGTGGCCAACCCGCTCGACGGCGCGCTCGCGCGTGCTGCCTTTGCAACCCGCACCGCCGGCTTGCCGCTGGCGGAACTGGCGCGCCTGTCGGCCGACGAACTGGAATGGGAAGTGCGCGTCGAGCAGCTCAAGGCGCTGCATACGGTGTGGCAGCGCCAGGGCGTGCTGGCGATGCTGCGGCGCTTCATCCATGAACTGGGCCTGCCGTCCGCGCTGCTGCGCGAAGCCGGCGGCGAACGCAGGCTGACCAACCTGCTGCACCTGGCCGAGCTGCTGCAGTCGGCCAGCAGCCAGCTCGATGGCGAACAGGCGCTGATCCGCTGGTTCGCCGAACAGGTGGCCGGGCAGGGCGAAAGCAGCGACGAGCGCGTGCTGCGCCTCGAGAGCGACGCCGACCTGGTCAAGGTGGTCACCGTGCACAAGTCGAAGGGCCTCGAGTACCCGCTGGTGTACCTGCCGTTCGCGGTCACCGCGCGCAAGACCGACCGCCGCAACCGCAGCTTCTTCGAGTTCGTTACGGCCGACGGCGTACGTCGCATCGACCTGGCGCTGTCGGACGAAGCGCTGAACGCGGTCGACCGCGCCCGCATCGAGGAAGACCTGCGCCTGCTGTATGTGGCGTTGACGCGTGCGCGCCACTTCCTGTGGCTTGGCGTGGCGGCGGTGGCGGCATCAAAGGGCGGCGCCAATCGCCTGCACGACTCCGCGCTGGGCTACCTGCTTGGCGGCGGCAACCCGATTGCAGCGGCCGACCTGAGAGCGCACTGGGAGCGCCTGAAAGGCGACGCCGATGTGATCGACCTGCATACGCTCGACGCGCCGGAAGGGGTGACGATGCTGGACCGCGCCGATGTACGGCCCGAACTGGTCGATGCGGCGCCGTTCGACGGCGAGTTCGAGCGCGACTGGTCGGTCGGCTCGTTCACCTCGCTCACGCGCCAGACCAGCGCCGCGCCGATGCGCGCGCAGGAAGAAACGCTGCTGGAAGAAGGCGATGCGGCGCCGCTGGTGCGCACCGAGGACGCGCCGTGGCACCGCTTCCCGCGCGGCTCCGTGCCCGGCAACTTCCTGCACGAGCAGCTGGAGTGGATGGGGCAGGAGGGCTTTGCCATCGTCGATGATCCAATGTTCGAAACACGGCTGGCGCAGCGCTGCGAGCGGGCCGGCTGGGCCAACCGCCAGGAGGACGCCATCGCATGGCTGCGCGCGGTCGCCAGCACGCCGCTGCCGCACCTTGGCGCGCCGCTGTCAGCGCTTGACGGCGTGCTGCCCGAGATGGAGTTCTGGTTCCCGAGCGACCACCTGCGCACCGGAGAACTCGACCGCCTGTGCCGCACGCGCCTGCTCGGCGACACGCTGCGGCCGGTTCTGCCGGAACGCCAGCTGCACGGCATGCTGAAAGGCTTCGCCGACCTGGTGTTCGAACACGAGGGCCGCTACTGGGTGCTCGACTACAAATCGAATGCACTGGGACCGGGCGACGCCGCCTACACGCGCGCCGCGATGGCCGCTGGAATGGCTGCCCACCGCTACGATATCCAGGGCGCCATCTACATGCTTGCGCTGCACCGCCTGCTCAAGAGCCGTCTCGGCGGCGAGTACGATCCGGCGCGCCAGCTGGGCGGCGCGATCTTCCTGTTCCTGCGCGGGATCGCCAACGAAAAGACGCGCGGCTGCTACCTGATCGAGCCGGACATCGAGCTGCTCGACGGGCTCGACGCGCTGCTCGCTGCACCGGAGGCTGCATGAAGAACGCGCTGTGGGACCAGGTAGCGCTGGTGACGGAGGCGGGCGAGATGCGCCGGCTGTCCGGCGCGTTTGCCCGCTTTGTCGCCTCGCTTGGTACCGATTCGCCTGCGCTGATGGTGGCCTGCCTGGTGCTGTCGGAGCTGGAAGGGCGCGGCCACAGCTGCCTGGTGCTGGACGACCTCGCGGCGGGGCCGCACGCGCTGCTAGGGTGGACGCCCGACCAGTGGAACGAGTTTGCCGCTTTGGCCGGTACGCTGCCGAAGAACCCAAAGGGCTGGGGCGAGCAGCTGACCGCTGCCGAACAGGTCTGGCATGTGGGCGACTTCGATTTCGACCAGCCGCTGGTGCTCGATGGCGGGCGGCTTTACCTGCGCCGGTACTGGCGCGACGAGACGCTGGTGGCAAAGACGATCCGCGAGCGCGCCGCGCAAGTGCGCGAAGTCGATGTGCTGAGAGTGAAGGCCGAGGTGGAGGCGTTGTTCGGCCCGGGCCGCCAGGACGAAGCGCCCGACTGGCAGAAGCTGGCCAGCACGATCGCGCTGCGCGGCTCGATCTCGATCATCACTGGCGGTCCAGGCACCGGCAAGACCTATACGGTGGCGCGCCTGATCGCGCTGCTGTTCGCCACCTCAAAGGACGCGCAGCATCTGCGCATCGCGCTGGCGGCGCCGACCGGCAAGGCCGCCGCGCGGCTGAAACAGTCGATCGACAAGGCGCTGGGCGAACTTGCCGCGAAGGTGGGCGATACGCTGCCGCTTGAGGCGCTGGCGGCGCGAATGGGTGCAGCGCGCACGCTTCACAGCCTGCTGGGAGCGCGGCCAGACACGCGCTCGTTCGCGCACAACAAGGGCAATCCGCTCGACGTCGACGTGCTGATCGTCGATGAAGCCTCGATGGTGCACCTCGAGATGATGGCCAGCCTGCTCGACGCGCTGCCGCCGCACGCGACCCTGGTTCTCCTTGGCGACAAGGACCAGCTGGCGTCGGTGGAAGCCGGCGCGGTGCTGGGAGACCTGTGCCACGATGCGCATGCGGGCGGCTATACGCAGGCGACGCTGGACTATGCGCTTGCCGCCAGCGGCGAGTCGATTCCGGCGACGTACATGGGCGACGGCGGACCGCTGGCCCAGCAGACGGTCATGCTGCGCCACAGCCGCCGTTTCGGCGGACCGATCGGACAGCTTGCGCTGGCGGTCAACGCGGGCGATGTGGAACGCGCCAGCGAAGTGCTGCGGGCGGGCGACCCGGCGGTGGAGTGGATCGACCACGCGCACCAGCATCACGTGGTGCAGCTGGGCGTCGGCGGCTACACGCCGTACCTGTCGGCGATTGCCGATGGCGGCGGCGGGGGCGACGAGGCCTGGGTGCGCGCTGTGCTGCACCGTTTCGAGGCGTTCCGCATCCTGTGTGCGGTGCGCGAAGGCGAGTGGGGCGTGGATGGGCTCAATGGCGCCATCGAACAGAAGCTGGAGGCGGCCGGCCTGATCAAGCGCCGCGGCGAGTGGTATGTCGGACGTCCGGTGATGGTGACGCGGAACGATTACGGCACCGGCGTATTCAACGGCGACATCGGCCTGACACTGAACGACCCGGCGCGGCCTGGGTCAATGCGAGTCTACTTCCTCGAAGGCGACAAGGTACGCAGTGTGCTGGCTACCCGCCTGCGCAATGTGGAGACGGCGTACGCGATGACCGTGCATAAATCGCAGGGCTCGGAATTCCGGCACACGGTGATGGCGCTGCCGCGCGACGGAAAGATGATAGCGCGCGAGCTGGTTTATACCGGCATCACACGGGCCAGCGAGAAGTTTACGTTGGTGTCGCCCGCCAGTGCGGTTCTCGGTGAGGCGATCCAGCGCAAGACGCACCGCGCAAGCGGGCTACGCGAATTAATCGCGCGGAAATAGCTCGAAAAAAAAGCCGCTCGGATTGAGCGGCTTTCACTGGGCACAAAATTCTTAACGGCGGCGGCGCTTCTTGCTCGCGGCCGTCTTGGCGCGCTTGCGCACGGACGCCTTGCGCACCGAGGTCTTCGCAAGCACCTTCGATTCGCCGCCGTTGATGAAGCGGCGGATATTCAGCGCGTCCAGCACGCGCGACGAACTCGACTTCGCGTTGAGCATCACCAGCGTGGCGTTCTTGCCCGCGGTCGTGATGCGCATGATCAGGCAGCGGCCCGCTTCTTCGGTGTAGCCGGTCTTCGACAGCCCGATATCCCAGCCCTTGGCGCCCACCAGGCGGTTGGTGTTGCGAAAGCCAACGCCGCGGCCGTTGATATGAACGATGTCCTTCGCGTCGGTCGTCATCTCCACGATGGTCGGGTAGGTCGCAGATGCGGCGGCCATCTTGACCAGGTCTCCGGCGGTCGACTTGTTGGCCGGCGACAGGCCGGTCGGTTCTTCAATCACGGTGTTGGTCATGCCCAGCGCGCGGATCTTGGCGCGGACGGCGGCCTTGAAGCCTACCGTGCCGCCTTCGAACGTGCGCGCCAGCGCCGCGGCGGCGCGGTTATCGGATGACATCAGGGCCAGTTGCAGCACGTCGCGGCGGCTGATGCGCGAGCCTACCGGAACGCGCGAAGTGCTGTGCTTGAGCATATCCACGTCGCGCTGGTTGATCGCGATCATTTCGTCCATGTCCTGGTGCGCGTCGAGGACAACCATGGCGGTCATCAGCTTGGTCAGGGAGGCAATCGACACCACGCGGTCGGCGTTCTTTTCGAGAAGCACCTTGCCAGTGCCGTCTTCAATGACGAGCACCGACTGCGATCCGAACGGCACGGCGAGAGCGGCGGCCGATACGGACATCAGTACGCTGGCGAGAATTTTTTTGATCATCGTTTGTGATTGTTCTTCGTGAAAGCAGTGAGCGTCGGGCGCAGGGGGTGCGCAGGGAAAAACGCGTATAGCTATGGAGCAACTACTGTAGGCCGAAGATATCACCATGGATGAGTCGTGTCTATGGCGCACGAATCAAAAGCGGGCTGATCAGTAAAAATCGTGTGGTTAATTTCTCTTAGACAAAGACTAAGATGTTTGAAGGGCAAGGGGTGTCAGTACAAACGGCGCCTGTAAACGCGTCATTCCGGGCATTGCCCGGAATGACGTGCTACTGCCAGGGGTTTCTTTTACTTGGACTGGTAGATCTTGTCGAACTCGCCACCGTCATTGAAGTGCTTCTTCTGCGCTTCCTTCCAGCCGCCGAAGAATTCATCGACCGAGAACAGTTCGATCGGCTTGTAGTTGGCCGCGAATTTCTTGTACACGGTTTGCGAACGAGGGCGCAGGAAGTGCTTGGCGCCGATCGTCTGGCCTTGTTCCGAATACAGGAAGTTCAGGTAGGCAGTTGCCTGCTTGCGGTTGCCGCGGCGGTCCACCACCTTGTCGACGACCGCGACTGGCGATTCCGCCAGGATCGAGGTGGCCGGATAGATCACTTCGAAGTTGTCGCCGAACTCGGTACGCACCATCTGCACTTCATTTTCAAACGTCACCAGCGCGTCGCCGATCTGGCGCTGCGTGAACGTGGTCGTCGCCGCGCGTCCGCCTGCGTCGAGGATCGGCACGTTCTTGAAGATGCGTTTCACCAGGTCGCGCGCCTGGGCTTCATTGCCGCCCTTTTTAAGCACCGAGCCCCACGCCGCCAGGTAGGTGTAGCGGCCGTTGCCTGCCGTTTTCGGGTTCGGGATGATCACCTGCACACCCGGCTTGGCCAGGTCGTCCCAGTTCTTGATGCCTTTCGGGTTACCCTTGCGGACCAGGAACACCATGGTCGAGTAGTACGGCGCAGCGTTGTTCGGGAACTTTTTCGCCCAGTCCTTCGCCACCAGGCCGCGGTCGGCCAGCATGTCGATGTCGTTGGCCTGGTTCATCGTCACGACCGAGGCTTCCAGCCCGTCCGCGACCGAACGCGCCTGCTTGCTCGAGCCGCCGTGGGATTGCTTGATCGTCACCGTCTCGCCGGTCTTCTTCTTGTAGTCGGCGATGAAGGCCGGGTTGATTTCCTTGTACAGCTCGCGGGCGACATCGTATGAAACGTTCAGCAGCTCGGTGTCAGCGGCACGGGCGCTGAACGGAAGGACCATGGCGCCGAACGCGACAGCAAGGAGGGCGCGGCGGACGTGTGCGTTGTTTTTGGTATGCATGATTACAATGTGCCTCTATTGTGGAAACAGAGTTGCATAGTCTAAAATCCGCAGCGAAAACGGAAGTATTCTTTCGTCATATGCTTAGATGGCATTGGCGCGAATGATTTTGCCTGCGGGCGAGTCGTCGCATCGCAACGCTGCCGCACCTGTTTCGATGTATAGTCGCGCTACTGCGATTGAATGAGGGCAAATAGTTTTGCCCAGTATTATTTATATTGAATGCATATGGGTATTGAAATTCGCTCCGCTGTTACTGGTGACGCCACCGCCGTGTGCGCCGTCCTGCGTCGCTCGATTACCGAGTGCTGCGCGGAAGACCACCATAACTGTCCGGACATCCTCAGCTCGTGGCTGGGAAACAAAACGCCGGAAACCGTCGCAACCTGGTTCGCCACTCCCAGCAATTTCACCCTGGTCGCTGTCAACGAAGGCGAAGTCGTCGGCGTTGCATTGCTGACCCAGGCTGGCAAGGTGTCGCTGTGCTACGTGCTGCCGGAAGTGATGCACCGCGGCGTCGGCAAGGCGCTGCTGGCTGGCCTGGAACAGCAGGCGCGCAGCTGGGGCATCGGTGTCCTCAAGCTGAACAGCACGGCCAGCGCCCGCGACTTTTACACGCGCAACGGTTACACGATGGATGGCAAGGAGAAGTCCTGCTTCGGCATCGAATGCGACTTCTTCTGGAAAAACCTCAACGAGCCGGTGACCGATACCGCCCCTGGCGCCCGCAAACGCTATTGCGGTTGCAACACACAATAAACATAAAAAACACATGCTCACACGCAGAAATTTCCTTCACCGGGGCCTGGCGGCTGCCGGTGCGCTCTCGGTGCCGCTGATCGGCGCCTCGCAGGCCCTGGCGTCATCGCCCGCTACCGACATCGCTCCGCCGCCTGACCTGTTCGACGCCCAGGCGCTCGACATCGACTTCTGGCTGCGTCCGCGCACGCTCAGCGTCACGCGCCCGGCCAGCGGCGAACGCGCCCGGGTTTTGTACTGGAAGGACGGCGAGATCATCGACTCGGCCTACCAGGAACTGTGCCACCTGATGCGCGACGTGAACGGCAAGGAAACCGCGCCGATCGATCCGAAGCTGTTCGAAACGCTGTGGGGCGCGCAGGCGTTCATCGAGCGCTACGGCATGACCCAGCCGCTCGAGATCCTGTCCGGCTACCGCACGCCCAAGTCGAATGCGCGCCTGATCGAACAGGGCATCCCGGCCGCGCGCCAGTCGCTGCACATGCACGGCAAGGCGGCCGACATCCGCATCGCCAGCCTGAACCCGGAAGTGCTGGGCGAGCTGGTGCGCAGCTTCCGCCAGGGCGGGGTGGGCTTCTACTACCGCGCCAGCGCAAGCGGCGGCTGGATCCATGCCGACACCGGCGTCAAGCGCAGCTGGAAGGGCTGACCCGCCAAATCCCGAAACCTTGTGTCCCTGATGCTGTCGTAGCAGTATGCCGCCGCCGTGGTGGCTACCAACAGGAGGCAACAATGGCAACGATGAACGCACCTACGATGGAGCGCCGCCATATCCCAGAGCGGCGCAGTACCACCGGTACCGGAGGTGGCAACGACATGAACGTGCTGGACTGGACCGCCACAATCCTGATGATTGTCGGCGCCATCAACTGGGGACTGGTGGGCGTGTTCGACTACAACGTCGTGGCGGCACTGTTCGGCGACCAGACGCCGCTGACCCGCCTGGTGTACGCGCTGGTCGGCATCGCGGGGCTGTATGGCATCTGGATGGTGATCAAGATCGCCAGCAGGCGTCCGCTACCGGCACGTATCGCCTGACGGGCAGCAGGGGCAATGGCGGCGCCGTGCGCGCCGTCCGGCCCCATTGATTATTCATACGAGTAGGGCTTGACCGGCACGCTGTCGCGGCGTTGCTTGTCGAGTTCGGCCAGGTTCGCCTTGTGGTCCCACCAGATGTACCAGCCGCGCAGCTGTTCTTCCTCGGTTTCGGGATGCTCGGCCAGGTAGCCGTTCAGGAACTGCTCGAATTCCGATACATAGCCGCCGTGGCCGACCCGGTAGGTTTCATGGCGCTGCTTCATCGCATCCTCCTTTCTCTTAGAAACTTTGACTAGCCATCCGGGCAACAAGTTCGGCATATACGGCAAGTTGGAAATGCCGTAGCATACGGGCCGTTGTTGTTAATTTTCAGGATGCAATGAAGCCCGAACCACAGGACCTGACGCCGGACGGCGCGGCCAAGCCCCGTTTCCGTCCACGCCCGTGGATGCACCTGGAAACGCCGCAAGATGTCGAGCTCTGGATCGAAGAGCATAACCAGAGCCTGCAAGAAAACATCGGTCCAAAAGAAACCGGCTACGGCGTCTGCTTCACCTTGGCTGAAGGCGGCAACGTTTATATGCAGACCGCCGCCGACGCCATCATCCTCGACGTGGATGACGATGCGCGCTGGATCGCGCCGCTGATCGTCGCCGCGACCCAGGCCGAAGAACCGCATTCCCAGCTATGGGTGCTGCCGGACGATAAGCTGGTGCAGCTGATCATCGGACTGTCGAGCCTGGTTGCCAGCTCCACGCTGGTCGTGGGCCATTATTTCGGATCACGCAATAAAAAGATGGGCTACGCCTGATTATTTCTAATTTAGCAATGGTGACTACATGACTCCTTCCCGCCGCCGCGCCTTGCGCCTGTCCGCTCTTGTAATCGCTGCGGCACTGGCCGTGCCGGCCATGGCGGCCGACCTGCTCGCCACCGCCAAGGCCCGCGGCACGCTGCGCATCGCGATGGAGGGAACCTACCCGCCGTTCAACTTCAAGGATGGGAAGACGGGCCAGCTGGCCGGTTACGACGTCGACGTGGCCAAACTGGTCGCCTCGAAGATGGGCCTGAAGCCCGAATTCGTCACCACCGAATGGAGCGCGATCCTGGCGGGCCTGGCCGCAGGCAAGTACGACGCCATCGTCAGCCAGGTCGGCATCACGGCCAAGCGCCAGCAGGCGTTCGACTTTTCCGAGCCGTACACCTATTCGGCGCCGCAGCTGATCGTCCGCAAGAACGAAAAAGCCAGCTACGCCAGCCTGGCCGACCTGAAAGGCAAGAAGCTCGGCGTGGGGCAGGGCAGCGTGTTCGAGCAGCAGGCCAAGGCCGTGCCTGGCATCGAGGTCAAGAGCTACCCGGCAGCGCCGGAGAACCTGCAAGACCTGGCCGTGGGCCGCATCGACGCCGCGCTCAACGACAGCCTGATGGTGGCTTACCTGCTGAGCAATTCGAAGCTGCCGATCAAGGCCGGCGCCCGGGTCGGCCAGGCCGAGCGCATGGGCATCCCGTTCAAGAAGGGCAATCCGCAGTTCAGGGCGGCCGTCAACAAGGCGCTGGCAGATGCTTTGGCCGACGGCAGCCTGAAGCAAATTTCGCTGAAGTGGTTCGGCAGCGACGTGACGCGCCCGGCGAAGTAAGCAGTGTCCGACCTGTTCCAGCTGCTGCGCGACGCCGCGCCCGTTATGCTGACCGGCGCCGGCTACACATTGCTGTTCGCGATGGCCGCGATGATCGGCGGGCTCGCGATCGGCTTCCCGGTCGCGGTCATGCGCATGTCGGCGCTGGCGATGGTGCGCTGGCCTGCATCGCTGTACGTCAGCATGATGCGCGGCACCCCGCTGCTGGTGCAGATCTTCGTCATCTACTACGGCCTGCCGAGCATTGGCATCGAGTTCGACCCGGTCACCGCCGGCGTGCTGGCGCTGTCGCTTAATTCAGGCGCCTACCTGTCGGAGAGCCTGCGCGGCGCGATCCAGAGCATCAGCCAGGGCCAATGGCGCGCCAGCTTCAGCCTCGGGCTGGGCTACTGGCAGACGCTGCACCACATCGTGCTGCCGCAAGCGCTGCGGGTCGCGGTGCCGTCGATGAGCAACACGTTGATCAGCCTGATCAAGGACACCTCGCTGGTGTCGGTCATCACCGTTACCGAACTGATGCTGGCGACCAAGGAAGTCATCGCCACCACCTTCCAGCCGCTGCCGCTGTACATTGCCGCCGCCGTCATCTACTGGTGCCTCAGCCTGGGCTTCGAAGCCCTGCAGCGCAAGGCCGAACAGCGCCTGAACCGCGCCCATTAATTTTCCATATCGCAAACATCGAGTGCGACAGGCCGCACAGCCGCGTGCTAATCTCACCTTGCCGCAATACACGGCGTGCCTCGCGAGGTGAGATGGAAAATAACAATGGAAAAATCCAGTTCCTCGATTCCGACCGCCGCTTTCCGCCCCGGCCGGTAGTCGACGCCAGCGGCGTGACCATGGCGCGGCTGCGCCAGGAAGAAGAGTGCTGCTACTACAACGACCTGTACCTGCTGGCGCCGGTCGGCTACTTTGTGGTCGCATTCGACCAGTCCATTTTGCAGGCGAACCTGGTGGGCGCCGACATGCTCGGCATCCCGCGCGCCAATCCGCGCGGGCACCGGCTGCGCTCCTTCATCAGTTCCAGCTACCTGCCCGACTTCGACCATTTCTTCAGCAAGGCGATCAACAGCGCCACGCCGATCCACTGCAGGCTTCAGCTGGGAAACGTGCCGGGCCAGCGGATGCACGTTACGCTGACCGCCAGCGCCGACGGCAGCGGCCAGGCCTGCCGCGTCGTGGTCGAGCGGGCCGAAGGCAAGGTGGCCGCGCTCGAACGCAGCGAAGAGCGCTTCCGCCGCATCGTGCACACTGCCGAAGAAGGCATCTGGGAAATCGACGCCGCGGCGGTCACCACCTTCGTCAACCCGAAGATGGCGGACATGCTCGGCTATGCCATCGAAGAGATGCTGGGCCGGCCGCTGACCGAGTTCATGGACGACGAGGGCCGCGCCGACCTGGCACGCAACATTGGGCGGCGCAAGCAGGGTATCTCCGAGCGCCTTGACTTCCGATTCCTCCACAAGGACGGACGGGACGTGTGGACCACCATGGCCACCAACCCGATCCTCGACGCGGCCGGCGCCTACCTCGGGGCGCTGGCGCTGGTGACCGACATCACCGACCGCAAGGCGTCGGCGGCGCTGGCCTGGGAGCAGGCCAGCTTCGACCCGCTGACCGGCCTGCCCAACCGCCACATGTTCATGGACCGGCTCAGGCAGGAGACGCGCAAGGCCGACCGCGGGGCCGCCTTCATCGCGCTGCTGTTCATCGACCTCGACCACTTCAAGGCAGTCAACGACCATCACGGCCATGCGGCCGGCAACCTTGTGCTGGTCGAGGCGGCGCGCCGGATCGCCGCGTGCGTGCGGGCGAGCGACACGCTGGCGCGGCTTGGCGGCGACGAGTTTACCGTGATCCTGGCCGGGCTTGACCACGTCGGCAGCGCCGAACGGATCGCCCAGGCCATCATTGGCGCGCTGTCGCAGGCGTTCGAGGCCGGCGGGCAGCGCATCTTCATGTCGGCCAGCATCGGCATCGCGCTGTATCCGCCCGACGCCAAAGACCTCGACCAGCTGGTCGCGCGCGCCGGCCAGGCGATGCACGTGTCGAAGAGCGGAGGGCGCAACCGCTTCAGCTACTTCACGCCCGACCTGCAGGAGGCAGCGCAGGCGCGCCAGACGATGGGCGCCGACCTGCGCGAAGCGATCGCGTCGCAGCAGTTCGAGATCGTGTACCAGCCGATCGTGTCGCTGCATTCGGGCGCGGTGCACAAGGCCGAAGCGCTGCTGCGCTGGCGCCATCCGACGCGCGGCTTGCTGGGGCCTGCGGAGTTCATCCCGTTCGCCGAATCGACTGGCCTGATCGTCGAGATCGGCGACTGGGTGTTCCGCGAGGCTGCGCGCCAGGCGCACGCGTGGCAGGCCTCGATCGACCCGTCGTTCCAGGTCAGCGTCAACAAGTCGCCGGCGCAGTTCCGGCGCGATGCCGACATGTACGCCGGCTGGTTCAGTTACCTTGCGGAGCTGGGACTGCCGCGCCAGAGCATCGTCATCGAGATCAACGAGAGCGTCCTGATGCAGGGCGCCGGGCAGGTGCTCGAACGGCTCCGGCACTACCGCGCGATGGGGCTGCAGGTGGCGCTGGACGATTTCGGCACCGGGTATTCGTCCCTGTCGCACCTGAAGCGGTTCGATATCGACTACGTGAAGATCGACCAGTCGTTCGTGTCGAAGCTGGAGACGGATGACGGCGACCTGGCGCTATGCGAGGCGATCATCGTGATGGCGCACAAATTGGGGCTGAAGGTGGTCGCCGAGGGCGTCGAAACGCAGGGGCAGCGCGAATTGCTGGAGAGCGCGGGATGCGATTACGCGCAGGGATACGTGTTTGCGCACCCGATGGCGGCGCAGGAACTGGAGAAGATGGCGCGGCTGGTGTAAAAAAACGGCGGAAGGGCAAAGCCCAACCGCCGTTCGTGAATTACATGTTCGGGTAATTCGGCCCGCCGCCGCCTTCCGGCGTGACCCACACGATGTTCTGCGTCGGATCCTTGATGTCGCAGGTCTTGCAATGCACGCAGTTCTGCGCGTTGATCTGCAGGCGGTCCTGGCCTGCGTCCGTCTTCACGAACTCATACACGCCCGCCGGGCAGTAGCGCGCCTCGGGTCCCGCATACTTCGCGAGGTTGACGCTGACCGGAATATCCGGATTCTTCAGCGTCAGGTGCACCGGCTGGTCTTCCGCGTGGTTGGTGTTCGAGATGAACACCGACGACAGGCGGTCGAAGGTCAGCTTGTTATCCGGCTTCGGATACACGATCGGCTGGTAGTTCGCGGCCGGCTTCAGGCACTCATGGTCGGCGTAATTGCGGTGCAGGGTCCATGGCGCCTTACCGCGGAACAGGATCTGGTCGATGCCCGTCATGACCGAACCAAGGTACAGGCCCTTGGCCAGCCACGGCTTCACATTGCGCGCCACGTGCAGCTCGTCGTGCAGCCACGATTTTTCAAACGCGGCCGGATAGCTCGCCAGTTCGTCGTACTGGCGCTCTTCGCCCAGCGCGGCGAACACCGATTCGGCCGCCAGCATGCCGCTCTTGATCGCGGCGTGGCTGCCTTTGATGCGGCTCATGTTGAGGAAGCCGGCGTCGCAGCCGATCAGCGCGCCGCCCGGGAACACCAGCTTCGGCAGCGCTTGCAGGCCACCGGCGGTAATTGCGCGCGCGCCGTACGAGATGCGCTTGGCGCCTTCGAAGAAGGTGCTGATCTCGGGGTGCGTTTTGTAGCGCTGGAATTCCTCGTACGGCGACAGGTACGGGTTCTCGTACGACAGGCCGATGACGTAACCGACCACGACCTGGTTGTTCTCCAGGTGGTACAGGAACGAGCCGCCGTAGGTGTCGGACTTGAGCGGCCAGCCGGTGGTGTGGATCACCAGGCCCGGCTTGTGCTTGGCCGGATCGATCTCCCACAATTCCTTGATGCCGATGCTGTACGACTGCGGGTCCTTGCCCGCGTCCAGCTTGTATTTGGCGATCAGCTGCTTGCCCAGGTGGCCGCGCGAGCCTTCCGCGAACAGCGTGTACTTGGCGTGCAGTTCCATGCCGAGCTGGAAGTCCGCCTTTGGGTTGCCATTGTGGTCAACGCCCATGTTGCCGGTAGCGACACCCTTGACCGAGCCATCTTCGTTGTACAGGATCTCCGCGGCAGGGAAGCCGGGGAAGATCTCGACGCCGGCCGCCTCGGCCTGCTGGCCCAGCCAGCGCACGACGTTGGCCAGCGAGACGATGTAGTTGCCGTGGTTTTCAAAGCACGCCGGCACCATGAAGCCCGGGGTCTGGTACGCCTTCTTCTCGGTCAGGAACAGCACGCGGTCTTCGGTCACTTCGGTGTTGAGCGGTGCGCCCAGCTCTTTCCAGTTCGGCAGCAGCTCGGTCAGCGCGCGCGGGTCCATCACCGCGCCCGACAAGATGTGCGCGCCAAGCTCGCCGCCTTTTTCGAGCACGCAGACGTTGACTTCCTTGCCTTGCTCGGCCGCCATCTGTTTCAGTTTGATTGCCGCGGACAAGCCTGCCGGGCCGCCGCCGACGATCACGACGTCGTACTCCATCGCTTCGCGTGGGCCGTATTGTTCGATAAGATTGATAGGCTCTGTCATGGTGTAATCAAGGGTAGAGAAAATTTAAGCACGAGTGTGCGGCTTTTTGGTGAGGATTGCAACTTTGGCGGCATTTTACGGGGTTTATTAGACGCAGTAATCTAATACTGACAATTTGTGTAATGATTATGCATTCAAAAAAACATCGGACAGGGAGCCAGTCGTGGGCATCGAAGTAAATTTTGAAGGAAAGATTGCACTCGTTACCGGCGCCTCGAGCGGACTTGGCGCCCGCTTCGCCAAGGCCCTGGCCGGTGCCGGCGCCCAGGTCGTGCTGGCGTCGCGCCGGGTCGACCGCCTCAAAGAGCTGCGCGCCGAAATCGAAGCCGATGGCGGCGCCGCCCACGTCGTGACCCTCGACGTTACCGATATTGCCAGCATCAAGTCGGCGCTGGCCCACGCTGAAACCGAAGCCGGCCCGATCGACATCCTGGTGAACAATTCCGGCGTCTCGACCACCCAGCGCCTGCTCGACGTCACCCCGGAAGACTACCAATATGTGATGGACACCAACCTGCGCGGATCGTTCTTCGTGGCGCAGCAGGCGGCCAAGCGGATGATCCAGCGCGCCAAGGGCGACCCGAAAAAGCAGCACCGCATCATCAACATCGCGTCGGTGGCCGGCCTGCGCGTGATGCCGCAGATTGGCGTCTACTGCATGAGCAAGGCCGGCGTGGTGCAGATGACCAAGGCGATGGCGGTGGAGTGGGGCAAGTACAACATCAATGTGAACGCGATCTGCCCGGGCTACATCTCGACTGAAATCAACGAGGAATACTTCGCGACCGAACAGGGCAAGAAGCTGATCGACATGCTGCCGCGCAAGCGTCCGGGCAAGCCGGAAGACCTCGACGGCCTGCTGCTGTTGCTGGCGGCCGAGGAATCGCACTTCATCAACGGCGCGATCATTACCGCCGACGATGGGATGATGGCCCAATGACCAAAAAGCTGGTCCATACGATGCGGATGCCGATCCGCTGGGGCGACATGGACGCGATGGGCCATGTCAACAATACCGTTTACTTCCGCTATATCGAGCAGGCCCGCATTTCATGGCTGGAGCATATCGCCTGCGCGCCGAACCCGGAAGGCGAAGGCCCGGTGATCGTCAACGCCCACTGCACCTTTCTCAAGCAGCTCAAGTATCCGGGCGAGATCGAAGTGGCCACGCTGGTCGGTCCGCCCGGGCGGTCGAGCTTCGAGATGTACCATGAGATCAGGCTGGTCGGGGCCGATGGGCTGGCCGGCGAGTTGCATTCCGAAGGCGGCGCCAAAGTTGTATGGGTCAACTTCCCGGCAGAAAAGTCGGCACCGCTTCCCGGCGATCTTCGGGCATTGTTGCCGGCTTGAAATAGGTCAGCTGGGTTGACATTGTTTGCATTCGTTGTTTTCTAGCAATAACTCTCACTAGGTTTCCTATAACCAACAGTTTATAATTCGGGGTCTTTCCCCTTATAACTGTTCAGGAAACCATCAAAATGCATGTTGGCGGAGTACGTTTTTCCATTGCCGCGCATGCTGCCTGGGCACCCGGGCTTGATACGCCGGCCGCCTGGTCCGAATGGGCCGACGCGCCGTTCCGGATAGCGGGCGGCGCCGATGCGCCGGTGCGCGGCATGCCCGCGATGCTGCGCCGGCGCGCCGGATCGCTCGGAAAAATGGCGCTCGAAGTCGCCTATCAATGTCTCGGCGGCCGAACCGGCATCCCAACCGTTTTCGTGTCGCGCCACGGCGAAGTCGCCCGCGCGGTCGACCTGCTTGGCGACCTGGCCAAAGACACCCCCTTGTCACCCACCGCGTTCGGACTGGCCGTGCACAACGCCAGTGCAGGACTGTTTTCGATCGCGCGCGCCGACCGCGCCAACCACGTCGCGCTGGCCGCGGGACCCGATGGCGTCGAGCACGCGGTGATCGAGGCGTGCGGGCAGCTGGCCGACGGCGCCGGGGCGGTGCTGCTGGTTGCGTATGACTGCCCCTTGCCGGACCTGCTGGCCCAGTTCCAGGACTGCGACGAGCAGCCGTATGCCTTCGCGTGGCTGTTGGTTCCGGCCGCCGATGCGCCGTTCTCGCTCGGCTGGTCTGCTTGTGCCGATGATTGCGTGCTGGCGGCCGACTCCATGCCAGCCGGCCTCGAGGTCCTGCGCTTTCAATTAAGCGGGCAGGATGTGCTGGAACGCCGCAGCGGTCCGCGCCGCTGGCTTTGGACGCGTCATGCCTGACATCGCGGACCGCATTGGCCAGTGCTGGCGCGTGATGGCGACCGGTTTCAGCTTCGCCGCCTTCGGCGTCGGTGGCTTGGTCCTGCGCGCCGCCGTGTTTCCGGTGCTTGGATTGCTGGTGCGCGACCGCGCGCGCCGGACCGCGCTGGCGCGCGACATCATCCGCCTGACGTTCCGCGCCTTCGTCGGCCTGATGCGGGGCCTGGGCGTGCTGCGCTATGACCTGGTGGGGCTGGAAAGGCTCGATCGCGGCGGGCAGCTGATCCTTGCCAATCACCCGACCCTGATCGATACCGTGTTCCTGATGGCTTTCGTGCGCAATGCCGACTGCATCGTCAAGGGAGCGCTGTGGAACAACCCGTTCACCCGCGGCCCGGTGCGCGCCGCCGGCTACATCAATAACGACCAGGGCATGGAGCTGGTCGACGCCTGCATCGCGTCGCTGCAGGCGGGGAACAACCTGATCGTCTTCCCTGAAGGAACGCGCACGCCGGCCAGCGGCGCGATTCAGCTCAAGCGCGGCGCCGCCAACATCGCGGTGCGCGGAGCGCCGCTGGTCACGCCGGTACTGATCAACTGCCATCCGCCGACCCTGGGCAAGGGCGACAAATGGTGGCGCGTGCCGCCGTCCCGCGTGCAGTTCCGGATCGAGGTCCGTGACGATATCGATACCAATTCATTCACCAGCGGCGGCACCAGCGAAGTCATGGCCGCACGCCACCTCACAGAACACCTGCAACAGTTTTTTACCAGAGAGACTCAAAGCCATGCTTGAACAAGAAGTGAAAGAACTGATCATCGACGTCCTCCAGCTGGAAGACGTCACGCCGGCCGATATCGACAGCGCGGCGCCACTGTTCGTGGAAGGCCTCGGGCTCGACTCGATCGACGCGCTCGAACTGGGCGTGGCGCTGCAGAAGCGTTACGGCATTTCGCTGTCGGCCGACTCGGAAGATACGCGCCGCCATTTCGCATCGGTCCAGGCGCTCGCCGCCCTGATTGAAGCCCAGCGCAAGAAGTAAGGAGCAGACGTCATGGTAGCGGTAAATGAAATGAGCAGGGACGAGTTGTTTGCATGGGTCGCCGACCTGCTGGCCGAGATGTTCGAACTGGACAAGTCGTCGCTGACCCTGAAGTCCAATCTGTACGCCGACCTCGATATCGACAGCATCGATGCAGTCGACCTGGCGGTGAAGCTCAAGCAGCTCACCGGACGGGGTCTTGCGCCTGAAGTATTCAAGACGATCCGCACCGTCGGCGACGTGGTCGATGCGCTGGCCGGCGTCACGGTGGAGTAAGGGCCATCGACAGGCGTTTGCTGGCCGTGTTTGCGGCCGTACTGACCGTGCTCTATCCGCTTGCCATCTGGTTTGGACAAGGGCTGGTGGAGCCGCGCTGGCTGGCAGCCTTGCTGCTGCTGGCGGCGCTGCTGCGCCTGCCGTCGCTGGCGATCAGCCGCGTTGCGCGCTGGGCCGCGGCGGGGGCGCTGGCGCTGGCAATGTGCGCTGTTTGGGCCAACGCACTGCTGCCGCTCAAACTGTACCCGGTACTGGTCAACGCGGCGCTGCTGGCAGCCTTCGGCTACAGCCTGACGACGCCGGTCTCGATGGTCGAGCGCTTCGCCCGCATGCGCGAGCCGGAGCTTCCAGCTGCGGCGATCGGCTATACGCGGCGCGTCACCCAGGCCTGGTGTGCGTTTTTTATCGTGAACGGCGCGCTTGCCTTCGGCACCGCGGTGTGGGCGTCGGACGTGGTCTGGTCGCTGTACACCGGCGTCATCGCCTACCTGTTAATGGGACTGCTGTTCGCCGGCGAATACCTGGTGCGCTTGCGGTTCAAACGCCTACATCATGCATGATCTTTTGAACGCGGTCGCGATGCGATCGCCCGATGCCGTCATTGGCTGGCGCGGCGGCGAGCCGGTGCGCGCGGCCGGCTTCCTGGCGCGCGCGAAGGCGTGGCGCGCGCTGGCCATGCGTGCCGCGGGCCCCAATCTGGCCCTGTACCTCGACGACAGCGTCGAATTTGCCGCCGCACTGCTGGGCGCCTGGCAGGCCCGCAAAACCGTCTGGCTGGCCGCCAATACGCTGGAGCCGGCGTGCGATGCGCTGGCGGCCTCGGTCGACGCATTCTTCGGCCAGTTCCCGGCCCGCTACGCGCCGCAAACGCCGGCGCCGGGCGACTGCTGCGAGCTCGCCTTCGCCAGGCTTGACCCGGCGTTTGAAGCGCTGGTCGTACACACGTCAGGCAGCACGGGACAGGCGCAGGCAATTCCAAAAAAACTGGACCAGCTGGCCAGCGAAGTGGCGACCCTCGAGGTGCTGTTCGGATCGCGTCTTGGCGCCGCCGCCGTGGTCGCAACCGTCTCGCACCAGCACATTTACGGGCTGTTGTTCCGGGTGCTGTGGCCGTTGTCGGCGGGACGCGCAATCCATGCGCTCAGCCTCGCTTATCCCGAGCAGCTGGCAGCGAAGCTGGGGCAGGGGCCATGCGTGCTGGTCGCCAGTCCCGCCCACCTGAAACGGCTGCCGTCCCATCTTGACTGGAACGGCGCGGGCGCAAACCTGCGCGCGGTATTTTCTTCGGGCGGCCCGCTGCCGGCCGAGGTGTCGGCTCAAGCGCGGCGCCTGCTTGGCCTTACCCCGACCGAAGTCTATGGCAGCTCGGAATCGGGCGGTATCGCATGGCGCGAGAACGATGGCGGCAGCGCCGCGTGGCAGCCGATGCCCGGCGTTGCGGTGCGCGCCGGCGCCGGGGGCTCGCTCGAGATCCGCTCCGCCCACTTGCCTGATGACGCCTGGATGGCCATGGCCGACCGCGCGGAGGTCCGGCCCAACGGCTGTTTCCTGCTGCTTGGACGTAGCGACCGTATCGTGAAGATTGAAGAGAAGCGCGTCTCGCTCGACGCGCTCGAAGCGGCGCTGCTGGCGACCGGCATGGCGCAGGAAGCGCGCGTGCTGGCCGGCGATGCGGCGCCTGGCCAGCGCACCGTGGTTGCGGCATTCGCCGTCCTGGCGCCAGCTGGCCGCGCGCTGCTTGCCGAAATCGGCAAGCCCGCATTCGACCGCCGCATGCGCGCGCTGCTGGCCGGATCCGTCGAGCCGGTGGCGCTGCCGCGGCGCTGGCGCTACCTCGATCAGATGCCGGCCGATGCGCAAGGCAAGACCACCCACGCGGAACTGGCCGCGCTGCTTGGCGCAGGGCTCGATCCGCGCCCCCGGCTGCCCCAGGTGCGCCTGCTCGAGCAAGAGGCGAGCCGGGTCCTGTTCGAGGTCGTGGTGCCGCCGTCGCTGTTCTATTTCGACGGCCATTTCGCCCAGGCGCCAGTGCTGCCGGGTGTGGTGCAGGTCGACTGGGCCATCCTGTATGGCCGCCGCCATTTCGCACTGGGTCCGGCCTTTCGCGCGATGCATGCGCTGAAGTTCCAGAACGTGATCGGGGCCGGCGTCCCCGTGTCGCTCGAACTGGTACATGACGCAGCCAGGGACAGCCTGGCGTTCCGCTATTTTTCCTCGGCTGGCCAGCATGCTGGCGGCCGCATCGTGTTTGGACCTATCGAAGAGAGCCCATGCTAGACAAGAAATTCTCCCCGGAGCGCCAGAGCGCGTTCGCAGCCCGCTATGAAGCGCAGAAGATCGCCTTCGGCCCGGTGGTGTTCCAGTGCGTACGCTATGCATGGAAGCGCGGGATGCTCCAGGCGCTGGCCGACGCTGGGCAGGAAGGGCTCGAAGTGCCGGCAATGGCGGCGACCGGCCGCTGGACCGAATATGCACTGAAGCTGGTGCTGGAAACCTGCCTGTCGGCGGGCGTAGTGTACCTGCAGGGCGGACGCTACGTGCTCGACAAGGCTGGCTATTGCGTACTGACCGACTCGATCACCCAGATCAACATCGACTTCACGCACGACGTCTGCTACGAAGGCCTGTTCAAGCTGGAGCAGTCGCTCGATACCGAAACGCCGCAGGGCCTCAAGACCTTCGGCAACTGGCCGACCCTGTACCAGGGCTTGTCGGAGCTGCCGGCGCACGTCAAGCAAAGCTGGTTCGCATTCGACCACTTCTATTCCGACACCTCGTTCCCGTCGATCCTGCCGGACGTATTTGCTTCCGCGCCGAAGCGCGTAATGGACATCGGCGCCAACACCGGCAAGTTCAGCTGCGCGGCGCTGGCCTACAACCCATCGGTCGAACTGCACCTGGTCGACCTCGAGCGCCAGCTGGCCGTGGCCAAGGGCACGCTCGAATCGGCAGGCGTCGCCGACCGCGCACACCTGCACCCGACCGACCTGCTCGATGCGGCGGCGCCGCTCGAACCGGGCATGGACGTGATCTGGATGAGCCAGTTCCTGAGCTGCTTCTCCGAGCCTGCCATCGCCAGCATCCTCGAACGCGCCGCCGCCGCACTGGGCCCGCGCGGACAGGTGCTGATCATGGATACGTTCTGGGACCGCCAGCGCTACGACATCGCGTCGTACTGCCTGATCAACACCTCGCCATACTTCACGGCCATGGCAAGCGGGAACAGCAAGATCTACGAGAGCGGCGACTACATCCGCCTGGCGCAGGCCGCCGGGCTGGAGCTCGTCACGGTACGCGACGACATCGGCTACTGCCACTCGCTGCTGCGTTTTGCCAAAGCGGAGACCAAACTTGTTTGAGCCCTGCGTCCTGATACCCGTCTATAACCACGAACATGCCATCGGCGCCGTGGTGCAGGCGGTGCTCGCGCACGGCCTGCCGTGCATCCTGGTCGATGACGGCAGTTCGGACGCATGCGCGCGCGTGCTCGATGCACTCGCCGCGCAAGCGCCCGGGCGCGTGATGCTGGTGCGCCATGCGCTCAACCAGGGCAAGGGCGGCGCCGTGCTGACCGGTTTCCGCCACGCGGCCGAGCGAGGCTTCAGCCATGCCCTGCAGATCGACGCCGACGGACAGCACAACGCGGCGGACATCCCGCGCTTCATCGACGAAGCGCGCAACAATCCGAACGCCGCGATCGTCGGCTTCCCGGTCTACGACCAATCGGTGCCGACGGTGCGCAAGTACGCGCGCTACCTGACGCACGTCTGGGTGTGGATCAACACGCTGTCGTTTGCGATCCGCGACTCGATGTGCGGCTTCCGCGTCTATCCGGTCGCCCCTGTCGTCGCGCTCGCGCAGCGCCGCCAGCTCGGGCTGCGCATGAACTTCGATCCGGAAGTCCTGGTGCGCCTGCACTGGACCGGCCTGCGCGTGATCAACGTGGCGACGCGGGTCAGCTATCCGCTTGATGGCGTGTCGCATTTCCAGGCGGTGCGCGACAACGTGCTGATCTCGCGCATGCACGCGGTACTGTTCTTCGGCATGCTGCTGCGCCTGCCGGTTCTGCTGGGACGAAAATGGCTGGCCAGGTGAACGCGCCTGCGCAACGCCACTGGGCCGCGATCAACGAAGTGAGCTTCGTGGCCGGCATGCGCCTGCTGTTCTGGGTATGGCGCGTGTTCGGCCGCTGGCCGTTCCGGCTGGTGCTGCATCCGGTGCTGCTGTGGTACGTGCTCGCAAGTCCGCGTGCGCGCCGCATCTCCGCCGCCTATCTCGCGCGCGCTGGCGCGTTTGCGCAGGTGCCCCAGGGCCTGGCCGGCGTGCTGCGCCACTTCGGTGCCTTTGCGGAAACGATCCTCGACAAGATGCTGTTGTGGGGCGGTTTGTTCGACACCTCGCGCGTGCGCTTCCACGGCATCGAGCCGATGCAACAGCTGATCGACGCGGGGCAGGGCGCGCTGCTGGTCTGCTCGCATCTCGGCAACGTCGAACTGTGCCGCGTGATGGCGCACCAGCAGGCGGGCCTGAAGCTGACGGTGCTGGTACACACGCGCCACGCCCAGGCATTCAACAAGATGCTGGCGCGGCTCGACCCGCGCAGCGAACTTAACCTGCTGCAGGTGACGGAAATGACGCCGGCGACCGCGATGATGCTGTCCGAACGCGTTGCGGCCGGCGAGTTCGTCGTCATCGCCGGTGACCGCATTCCGCTGTCGCCCGATCCGCGGGTCGCCCACGCCAGCTTCCTCGGCGGCGACGCGGCATTCCCAGTCGGCCCTTATGTCATGGCGAGCGTGCTGCAATGCCCGATCTACATGCTGTTCTGCCAGCGCGCGCAGGACGGCTTCCACGACGTCCATTTCGAACTGCTGCGCGAATCGGTGCGCCTGCCGCGCGCCGGCCGCGATGCCGCCCTGGCCGGACTGGCGCGCGATTACGCGGCGCGCCTCGAATACCACTGCGTGCGTTCGCCGCTCCAGTGGTTCAACTTCTACGAATTCTGGCAATTACCCAATCTGGACAAGAACGATGCATCCTGCTGACCTGAAGAACCACCAACGCACGGTAACGTTTGACCGCAACCGCCTTGCCATCGAGGACATCGTCGACATCGCCTCGGGCAGCGCGCGCGCGGAGCTGTCGGATGATCCGGCGTTCCGCGCGGCGATCACGCGCGGGGCCGATTTCCTCGACCGCCTGCTGCGCGAGGACGGCACCATCTACGGCGTCACCACCGGCTACGGCGACTCCTGCACCGTGACGGTGCCGCCCGAGCTGGTGGCCGAACTGCCGCACCACCTGTACACCTACCATGGCGTCGGCCTGGGCGCTTACCTGACCCCGGACCAGACGCGCGCGGTGCTCGCGACGCGCCTGGCGTCCCTGTCGAAGGGCTATTCGGGCGTGAGCGTCGGCCTGCTTGAACAGATCCAGAAGCTGCTCGACGCCGGCCTGATGCCGATGATTCCGAGCGAGGGTTCGGTTGGCGCCAGCGGCGACCTGACCCCGCTGTCCTACCTGGCTGCGGTGCTGTGCGGCGAGCGCGAAGTGTGGCGCAACGGGGTGCCGACGCCCGCCGCCGACGCGCTGCGCGATGCCGGCATCACGCCGTTGCGCCTGCGCCCGAAGGAAGGGCTGGCGATCATGAACGGCACGGCGGTAATGACCGCGCTGGCCTGCCTGGCCTACGACCGCGCCGAATACCTGGTGCGCCTGTCGACCAAAATCACGGCGATGGCGTCGTTCGCACTGGACGGCAATGCACACCACTTCGACGAGACCCTGTTCTCGGTCAAGCCGCACAAGGGCATGCAGGACGTGGCCGGCTGGGTGCGCGCAGACCTCGGCGTGGGCCAGGCCGAGCGTAACGGCAAGCGCCTGCAGGACCGCTATTCGATCCGCTGCGCCCCGCACGTGATCGGGGTACTGGCCGACGCGCTGCCATTCATGCGCCAGTCGATCGAGAACGAACTCAATAGCGCGAACGACAATCCGATCATCGACGGCGACGGCGAGCGCGTGCTGCATGGCGGCCACTTCTACGGCGGGCATATCGCGTTCGCGATGGATTCGATGAAAAACGCGGTGGCCAACCTGGCCGACCTGCTCGACCGCCAGATGGCATTGATGGTCGACAGCCGCTACAACCACGGCTTGCCGGGCAACCTGTCGGGCGCCGAAGGGCCGCGCGCGGCCATCAACCACGGTCTCAAGGCGCTCCAGATCAGCGCATCGGCATGGACCGCCGAGGCCCTGAAGCAAACCATGCCCGCTTCGGTATTCTCGCGTTCGACCGAGTGCCACAACCAGGATAAGGTCAGCATGGGCACGATCGCCGCACGCGACTGCCTGCGCGTTCTCGAACTGACCGAACAGGTGACGGCCGCCTTGCTGGTGACCGTCCGCCAGGGCGTCTGGCTGCGCCGCCGCGTCAATCCGGCGACACCGGTGCCGGCCGCGCTCGCGCAGATGGAGGAAGCGCTCGGGCTTGACGTCGCCCCGGTCGCCGAGGACCGCCGCCTCGAACCGGAACTGCGCGTGCTGATCGAACGCATTCGCGCCAAGGCATGGAGCCTGTATGCGTAAGGTGAAGCCGGCGAGCCGATGGTCGGCCGAAACCGAGCTGACGGTGCAGTTCTTCGACCTCGACCCGATGCAGATCGTCTGGCACGGTAATTACGTCAAGTACCTCGAGGTGGCGCGCTGCACGCTGCTGGACAGCATTGGCTACAACTACGAACAGATGAAGGAATCGGGCTATGCCTGGCCGATCATCGACATGAACGTGCGCTACATCGGCTCGGCGAAGTTCGCCCAGCGCCTGTTGCTGCGCGCCGACATCGTCGAATGGGAGAACCGCCTGAAGATCGACTACCTGGTGAGCGATGCGCAAACCGGCAAGCGGCTGACGCGAGCCAGCACGACGCAGGTGGCAGTCGATATTACAAACGGCGAGATGTGCTTTGTCTCGCCAGCCGTGTTGTTTGAAAAATTGGGAGTACAACCCGTATGAAACGCATTTTCGCCGCACTCCTGATTGCATCCCTGGGCCAGCTGGCGCAGGCCGCGCCGATTGCAAAAATCGAGTCCATGCTGGCCAAGCCGGCGGTGATGTGCGGGCGCTTCGACCAGGCCAAGCAGCTTGCAGGGATCAAAAGGCCGTTGGCCTCGCATGGCCGCTTCTGCGTCGTTGCCGGCAAGGGCGTCCTGTGGCGCACCCTCAAGCCGTTCCCGAATACGCTGCGCCTGACCAGGGACGAAATCGTGCACTTCCAGGGCGAGCGTGTCGCGATGCGCCTCGAAGCCAAACAGGAGCCCACCGTCCGCATGATCAACAGCGTGCTGTTCTCGCTGCTGTCGGGCGACCTGGGCCAGCTCGATACGCTGTTCGAAGTCGATGGCGCCGCGGACGCATCGGGCTGGAAGGTCGCCCTGCGCGCGCGCCAGCCGGCGCTGGCCAAGGCGATCGGCGCCATCGCGCTCGACGGCGGTTCGTACGTGAAGAACATCCGCATCGACGAGCAGAGCGGCGACAAGACCATGATCGTATTCTCCGAGATTAAGACCGGCGCGGGCGCCATGACGGGCGAAGAGGCGGCCTTATTTTGATGCGCCATAAAGGACTCGCGCTCGCGTGGGCGCTCGTGGTGTGCCTGCTGGTCGGGCACAACGCATGGCTGTGGGTGGGCCAGCGCATCGTGCCCGACACCGACATCCTCGCACTGCTGCCGTCGCAGGAGCGCGACAAGGTGCTGCAGGCGTCGTTCACCAAGATGGTCGACGCCGCCCAGCAGCGCGTGGTCGTGCTGGTCGGAGCGCCCGGATGGGATGATGCGCGCCGCGCCGCCGATGCCTACAGCGCGGTACTGGCCAAACGCCCGGACTTGCTGGGCGAGATCAAGGCCGACGCCAATGTCCAGGCGGACTGGCTGTCGTCGTTCGACCAGCACCGGCTGGTGCTGATGTCCGGCGCGCAGGAAGCCCAGCTACGCAGCGAGTCGCCGCAGTTCTGGGCCGAGAATGCGCTGGCGCGCGTGTATGGCGCGTTCTCCGGGCCGAAACTGGGCGCCTTCCGGGACGATCCGTTCGGCCTGTTCGCCGGCTGGATGCAGGAACGCGCGCAGGAGACGCCGGTGCGCCCGCGCGACGGCTACCTGTATGTCGCCGACGGCGAGCTCCAGTATGTGCTGTTGCCGATGACCCTGAAGGTGCCCGCATTTTCGATGGGCGGGCAGGGCGCGGTAGTGCCCCTGCTCGGGCAGGCCGCCGATGCCGCGCGCGCCGCTGTGCCGGGTGCACGCGTCATCAGCGCCGGCGTCGTGCTGCATGCCGCGGCTGCGGCGAACCAGGCCAACACCGAGGTGCATACGATCGGCGCAGGGTCTCTGATTGGCATCGTGCTGCTGACCTGGCTGGTGTTCCGCTCGCTGAAGCCGATCGTACTGGTGCTGCTGTCGATCGGGATCGGATTCCTGGGGGCGCTGTCGGTGTCGATGGCGGTATTTGGCAATGTGCACCTGCTGACGCTCGTGTTTGGCGCAAGCCTGATCGGTGTCGCGCAGGATTACGGCATCTACTTCCTGTGCAACCGTCTCAGCGCCGATCCTGCGCTCGATTCGCGCACGCTGCTGCGCCGCCTGCTGCCGGGACTGGCGCTGACCCTGCTCGCCGCGGTGATCGGCTACCTCGGACTCGGCTTCACGCCGTTCCCTGGCCTGCGCCAGATGGCGGTGTTCTCGGCGGTGGGACTGGTGTTCGCATGGCTGACGGTGATCTGCTGGTTCCCGCCGCTGGTCGACGGCCGCACGCTCAAGCGCGGCCGCCTGGCCGGATGGTACGGTGCCGCGCTTGCGCACTGGCCGCGCGTGCGTCCGACCCGCGCATGGCTGGCGGCAGCCATCGCATTTGCGGCGTTTGCCATTGCCGGCGGTCTGCGGCTTGGCACCAACGACGACATCCGCTCGCTCCAGAACCCTCCGAAGCAGCTGATCGCGGACCAGGTTGCGCTCGGCCGCCTGCTCGACGCGCCGACGCCGGTGCAGTATTTCCTGGTCCGCGCCAGCTCGCCCGAGCTGGTGCTGCAGCGCGAAGAAACCCTCAAGCGCGCGCTCGATCCGCTGGTGGCGAAGGGAAGCATCAGCGGCTACCAGGCGATCTCGAACTGGGTGCCGTCGGCGGCGACGCAGGCCGGCCGCCGTGAACTTGCCGAAGCAAAGCTGCTGGGCGAGGGCGGTGGGCTTGGCATGCTGGCCGAGGCCATCGGCGAGGACAAGGATTGGGTGGCGGCGACCCGCGCGCACCTGCTGGCAGCAGGCAAGCCGCTCACGGTCGACGCTTTCCTGCGCGCGCCGTCGAGCGAGCCGTGGCGCCACCTGTGGCTCGGCGAAATGGACGGGACCCACGCCAGCGTGGTGGCGCTGCGCGGCCTGGCCTATGCGTCGATGCCGGCGGTGCGCGACGCGGGCGCCGGCATCGAAGGCGTCCAGTGGGTCGACAAGGTCGGCGAGATTTCGTCGGTGCTGGGCCGCTACCGCCAGTACATGGGCGTTGTGCTGGTGGCTGCGTATGCATTGGTGTTCGCCCTGCTGTACCCGCGGTACCGGGCCGACGCCTGGCGCGTGCTGGCGCCGACCGCGCTGGCGACCGTTGCGGCGCTCGCGCTGTTCGGGCTGGCCGGTCACCCGCTGCAGCTGTTCCACGTGCTGGCCTTGATGCTGGTGCTTGGCGTGGGCGTCGACTACGGGATCTTCATGCAGGAGCACGGGGGGCGCGGACACGCTACGCCCTGGCTTGCAGTCGGACTGTCGGCCGCGAACACGCTGCTGGGGTTCGGCCTGCTTGGCCTTAGCAATACGCCGGCCCTGCGCGCGTTCGGGCTGACCATGTTGATCGGGATAGCGCTGGTCTGGCTGGCCGTCCCTTGCTTTACCAAACCGGAAGGGAAAATGCATGTCGACCAGGCTTAACGTTTTTGCGGGATTGACGGCGATGCTGATTCTGGCGGGCTGCGCTTCCGATGGCGCGCCAGCGCCTGCTCGCCTCGGCCTGAAACTGGCGCCCGCCGCGCTGGGAGCTTCGATCAGCGTCCAGCAGCACCTGAAGGTGGAGCGCAACGGCCGCATCGATGAACTCGACGCCGCACTCGAAGTCGATCCGTCCCGGCTGCAGCTGGTGGGACTGGCGTTCGGCCAGCGCGTCCTCAGCCTCGAGTACGACGGCGTCAAGCTGACATCCTGGCGCCACGTGATGCTGCCTTCGCAGGTGAAGGCGGAGGACGTGCTGGAAGACGTGCAGCTGGCCCTGTGGCCCGCCGCCGCTATCAGCGCGGCCTTGCCGGCCGGCTGGGCGGTGACCGAGTCGGGCCTCGAACGCACGCTGACGCTCGACGGCGCAGTGGTCACGCGCGTGGCCTACAGCGCAATGCCGCGCTGGGACGGCACGATCACGCTCGACAACCTCCGTTACAAATACCGGCTGACGATTCAGTCGGCACCTTGAAGCATTTAGCCATGAACCTGTTTTTGAATGAATGCGGCATCGTTTGCGCGCTCGGCGACAACCTCGCCGAAGTCCGCCGGCGCATGTTCGCAGGCGACAGCGGCGTAAAGCCGACCATGGACTGGTCGCCCGGACGCATGCTCCCTGCCGGAGGGGCGCAAGGCGTGCTGCCCGACGGCGCCGCGCTGCCGCTAGCGGCACGCAGCCGCAATAACCAGCTTGCGCTGGCAGCGCTGGCGCAGATCCGGCCGGCCGTGGATACGGCCATCGCGCGCTTTGGCGCGGGCCGGGTCGGCGTCGTGCTCGGCACCAGTACGTCGGGCATCGCATCGACCGAGGCGGCGGTGCGCGCGCATGCGCAGGCAGGCGCCTTGCCTGCATCCTTCCATTACGGCCAGCAGGAAATGGGGTCTGTCGCCAGCATGCTGGCCGATGAACTGCGGGTTTGCGGTCCCGCCTATGTGCATTCGAGCGCCTGCTCGTCGAGCGCAAAGGCGATGGCCAGCGCCGCGCGCCTGATCCGGATGGGCCTGTGCGACGCCGTCGTGACGGGCGGCGTCGACAGCCTGTGCGGTTTTACCGTTGCCGGATTTTCGGCGCTTGAATCGGTCAGTGCTGCGCGCTGCAACCCGCTCAGCGCGAACCGCAATGGCATCAACATCGGGGAGGGCGCAGCGCTGTTCCTGATGAGCGCCGAGACATCGGCGGTAGCGCTGTGCGGCTGGGGCGAGTCGTCCGATGGCCATCATATGTCGGCGCCGGACCCTGAGGGCGGCGGCGCCCGGCTTGCCATCGGCGCGGCGCTGGCGTGTGCCGGTGTCGAGCCGTCGTCGGTTGATTACGTCAACCTGCACGGGACCGCGACGGTGCAGAACGATGCGATGGAGTCGCGCGTGGTGCACGCCTTGTTTGGCGGCGCGGTGGCGGTCAGTTCGACCAAGCCGCTGACCGGCCACGCCCTCGGCGCAGCCGCGGCGATCGAAGCGGCGCTGTGCTGGCTGGCGATGCAGGACGATAACCAGGAAGGGCTTCTGCCGCCGCAGCTGTGGGACGGCGCGCGCGATCCGCAGCTTCCTGCACTCAACGTGGCGGCGCCAGGCGCGAAGCTCGGCCGCCCGCTGCGCTATGCCGTCAGCAATTCGTTCGCGTTCGGCGGTTCGAATGCCGCGCTGGTTTTGGGGAGGCTGCAATGACGCTGCCCGGCATCCGCGACCTGGTGCCGCACAGCGGCCCGATGGTGCTGCTCGACCGGGTGCTGGCCGCCGACGACGAAACGCTGTGCGCCGAGGTCACGATCAGGCCAGGCTCGGTGTTTTGCGACGGCAGCGGCGTAGGCAGCTGGGTCGGCATGGAATACATGGCGCAGGCGGTGGCGGCGCATGCAGGTTACCTGGCGCTGCAGCGCGGCGAAGCGGTCAAGGTCGGCTTCCTGCTCGGCACCCGCCGCTACGAAACCAGCCGGCCCGCCTTTGCGGTCGGCAGCGTCCTGCACGTGCACGTGCGCCGTGCGCTGCAGGGCGATAACGGACTGGGCGCTTTTGAATGCCGGATCGAGGATGCGGCAGGCGGCGTTGCGGCCAGCGCCACCGTGACCGTGTTCGAGCCGGAGAATGTGGACGAATTTTTGCAACGGAGTGAAGAATGAGCGGTATGGGTAAAAGTGTACTGGTGACGGGATCGTCGCGCGGGATCGGCAAGGCCATCGCGCTGCGCCTGGCCAGCGACGGCTACGACGTGGTCCTGCATTGCCGAAGCATGCGCGCCGAAGCCGATGCGGTGGCGGCGCAGATTGAGGCAATGGGGCGCATGGCGCGCGTGCTGCAGTTCGATATCTCCGAGCGCGAAGCTACAGCTGCCGCGCTGGCGGAGGATATCGGGCAGCACGGCTGCTACTACGGGGTGGTCTGCAATGCGGGCGTCGCGCGCGACACCGCTTTTCCGGCCATGACGGGAGAGGACTGGGACATCGTCATGTCCACCAACATGGACGGCTTCTACAACGTGCTGAACCCGCTGGTGATGCCGATGGTTCAGCGCCGCCAGCCCGGTCGCATCGTGACTTTGGCGTCGGTGTCGGGGCTGATCGGCAACCGCGGCCAGGTCAACTACAGCGCGGCCAAGGCCGGCATCATCGGCGCCACCAAGGCGCTCGCACTGGAACTGGCCAAGCGCAACATCACGGTCAACTGTGTCGCACCAGGCCTGATCGAAACCGACATGACGAGCGAGGTGCCAATGGAAGAAGCGTTGAAGATGATACCGGCACGCCGTATCGGCAAGCCGGAAGAGGTGGCGGCGGCGGTCAGTTTCCTGGTCGGCGATGACGCCGCCTACATTACGCGCCAGGTCATTTCGGTGAATGGGGGCCTGGCATGAGCCGCCGCGTCGCCGTTACCGGCATGGCCGGCATCAGCCCGCTCGGCAACGACTGGGAGACCATCCGCGCGCACCTGGGCACCTACCGCAATGCGATCGTCACGATGCATGAATGGGCCGATTACGATGGCCTCAATACCAAACTGGGCGCGCCGGCCGCGCCGTTCGAGCTGGGCGAACACTACAACCGCAAGGCCACGCGCAGCATGGGGCGGGTCGCGCTGATGGCTACCCGTTCGGCCGAACTGGCGCTGACGCATGCCGGCCTGCTGGGCGATCCGCTGGTCACCAGCGGCAAAATGGGGATCGCGTACGGCTCGTCGTGCGGAACACCGAGCGCGATGGGTGGCTTCGGACGGATGATCGAGGACCGCACCACCCGCGGCATCAATGCGACCACCTACATCAAGATGATGGCGCACACGGCGCCGGTGAACATCGGCGTCTTTTTCGGACTGACCGGACGGGTGATCACGACATCATCGGCCTGCACCTCGGGCAGCCAGGGTATCGGCTATGCCTACGAGGCGATCAAGGCAGGGCGCCAGGTAGCGATGATCGCCGGTGGCTCCGATGAGCTGTGCGCCACCGAAGCCGCAGTGTTCGACACTTTGTTCGCCACCAGCTGCCGCAACGATGCGCCGGCCAGCACGCCGCGGCCGTTCGACGCGAACCGCGATGGGCTGGTTATCGGCGAGGGCGCCGGCTGCCTGATCCTCGAAGACATGGAACACGCGCTCGCGCGCGGCGCGACCATCCATGCGGAGATCGTCGGCTTCGGCACCAACAGCGACGGCAGCCATGTGACCCAGCCCAATTCGGCCACCATGAAGGGCGCGATGGAACTGGCGCTGGCCGATGCCGGGATCGATCCGGCGCAGATCGGCTACATCAACGCGCATGGCACCAGCACCGCGCAGGGTGATATCGCCGAAACCCACGCAACCGCCGCGGTGTTCGGATCGTCCACGCCAATCAGCTCGCTCAAGAGCTACATGGGCCATACGCTGGGCGCCTGCGGCGCGCTGGAAGCCTGGGCCAGCATCGAGATGATGCGCGAAGGCTGGTTCGCCCCGACCATCAACCTCGACACCGTCGACCCGCAATGCGCCGCGCTCGACTACATCGTCGACAGTGGCCGCAGCATTTCGTGCGAGTACGTCATGTCGAACAACTTTGCGTTCGGCGGCATTAACACGTCGCTGATTTTTAAGAAGTACTAACCTGGAAGAAGAAAGAGAAAAATGAAAAAAATGATCTCGACACTGTTGGTATTTGGCGCCGTTGCGGCGATCGCTGCGCCTGCACAAGCACGCAATACGAAGGTCATGCTGCCGCTGGCCGAAGCAATGACGGAAAATGACGCGCAGTCCCGTCTCGGCAGCGACGTGAAGTTCTACTTCGCGGGACAGGCCGCACCGAAGGTACTTCAAAAGCTCGGCACCGACAAGACCAGCCAGAAGACCAACGCCTTTGGCAAGTCGGACGCGAAGGCCTGCAACTGGGCGTTCCTGTCGGCGATGCTGCGCTTGCAGGGGCGCGCCAGGGAACTGGGCGCGAACGCGGTGGTTAATATCGTCAGCAACTACGACAACGTCGAATTCGCGAGTGCGACCGAATACGAATGCCACGCCGGAGCGATGATGGCGGGCGTGGCGCTCAAGGGCGACTTCGTCAAAGTCCCGGCCGAATAAACGTGCCTTCAGCGCCTTTCGCCAGGGTCTGGCTGCTGGATGCGACTACCGCGGCCGATTGTGCCGCCGTGTTTCGCAGCTGGCTGAGCCAGTCCGAAGAGAAGCGCTTTAACGCCTTCGGCCGCATGCAGCGCCGGAACCAGTTCCTGATGGGGCGCGGGCTGCTGCGCCTGGCGCTGGCCGACCTGCTGGGAAGGCCGGTCCGAAGTATCGTGCTGGAAGACGTGCCCGGACAGGCGCCGCGCCTCGTGGAACCGCAGTCTGACGCAGTCGGATTCAGCATTTCGCACAGCGGCGACTGGGTCGCATGCGCGGTCGGCTCGGGAACGCAACTTGGCCTCGACATCGAACTGCGCGATGCGGCGCGCGACCTGCAGGCGCTTGCCGCGCACGCCTTCGGGCCGGACGTCCAGGCGGCACTGGCGGCCCTTCCGGAGGAGGCGCGTCCCGCTTACTTCTACGGGATGTGGAGCGCACAGGAAGCGCGCATCAAACTGAACGCACCATGTACGCCCACATACGAGTTCGCGCACCCACGGCTCTCGGTGGCCGTATGTTGTAGCGAGGAGTTGGACGCTGCGCCGCGAATGATCGCGGCGCAGCTGTTTCACCAGAACGGCGAATGCCGCCTTATGGGCCCGACAGGTTAGGCGTCGTTGCCGGCGACGCTACGGCCGGTACATGCAGCCGATGCCTGAGCTCGCTCTACGTCCAAATTCATTTCCCTGTGACAATTAGTTAGTATTGACTGAAGGAAACTTGTTATAGTTCCCAGTCGGTCGACGCGTTCATGCGGCCGAAATCTGGCCACAGAACGACATAACAATAAAGGGATGCAATGATTATTCAATTTGGCCGATCGGCCATGGGCGCAGCCTGCCTCGCCGCGACAGCGATGCTGTCCGGCTGTGCAGTCCAGACGCCAGCGGTGGAAGTCAAAGAGGGCGCCAACAGCGCCGCCGCCCAAAAACAGGCGCAGCAGGCAGTCATCTCGGCCGCACCTGCCCGCCCTACGCTCAAGCGCAAGATCGCCATCGGGCGGATTTCAAATGAGACCAACTACGGCAAATCGTTGCTGCGCGATACCGATGGCGACCCGGTCGGCAAGCAAGTATCGGACATGCTTAGCAAGGCGCTGACCGAGTCGGGATCGTACGTCGTGCTCGAACGCACCGACATGGCGAAGATTGAGGATGAAATCCGCCTGACGGGCGCGAAGCGCAACCTAGTTGGCGTCGATGCGCTGATCCTGGGCTCGCTCACCGAATTCGGCCGCAAAACGGTCGGACAAACCGGCTTCGTCTCGTCGAGCAAGAAACAGGTCGCCTTCGCCAAGATCGACCTGCGGCTGGTCGATGTCGGCACCGGCCAGAATTTCTTTGCCGCATCCGGCGCGGGCGAGTCCTCGACCGAAACTGCGTCCACCTTCGGCTTCGGCTCGCAGGCGAGCTACGACGGCACCCTGAACGACTCTTCGATCCGAAATGCGATTTCGGAAGTCGTCAACCGGCTTACCACCGAACTCAATTCGCGCCCATGGCAAACGTCGATCATCGGCGCCGAGCAGGACCAATACTTCATTTCGGGCGGTAAGGCGCAGGGCATCAAGCCGGGCATGGTGTTTTCGGTGCAAACGGTCGGTACCAAGGTGAAATCGCCGCAAACCGGCTTCGACATCGTCCTTCCGGGCAAGGAAGTGGCGCAGATCCGCATCGAATCGCTGTTCGGCGACACCGAGATGAGCGAAGGGGCTGCGGCGAGCGTCGTGGCCGGATCGCTCAAGGGATTCGCTATTGACCAGCTGACCGTTCGCGCAAAGGAGACCATGTGATGCGTACGCAAATCAAAAAGCGCCTGGCCATCGCCGCGCTGCTGTCCTTGACGGCGCTCACGGCATGCGTGCAGATGCCGACCGAAAAACAATCCGTGGTTGACCAGCGTCCGCAGATTTCCTTCCGCTTCAGCGATGCCGGCATCGTCGACGCGCGCGTGCTGGTGGACGAGCTCGATGCCGGCCGCCTCGGCGACTTCCAGGACGGCAAGGCAAGCCTGCGCGTCCTTCCAGGCACCCATGTCATCAAGGTCGTGCGTGGCGGAACCCTGCTGTTGAACGAGCGCGCCTACCTGGCGGACGGCGTGGTTCGTCCCTTCATCGTTAATTAAGGAAGTTCATGAAAATCGTTTATGCACTGATCGCCTGTGCGGTCCTGTCCGGTTGCGCGACCAACAAGGGCCTCTACGACTGGAGCGGGTACAGCGGGCTGCTCTACCAGTCGTACAAGGACCCGGCCAAGATCGCGGAAAACATGCACAAGCTCGAGGCGAACATCCTGAAGGCGGAACAGTCGGGGGCGAAGGTGGCGCCAGGCCTGTACGCCGACCTCGGCACCATGCTGCTGCAATCGGGCGACCGCGACAAGGCGGTGATCAACTTCCAGAAAGAGCGTGCGCTGTGGCCTGAAAGCGCGGTCCTGATGGACGCCATGATCAAGAATATTCAACCGGTCAAGCAGGAGTCGAAATCGTGAAAAAATTATTAGTGCTGGTCGCAGTGTTATTAACAGGTTGCGCATCCCAGGTCCAGAAAACCGACCTGAGTGCATTCCAGGCCGCAAAGCCACGCTCGATCCTGATCGTCCCGGCCGTCAACAAGTCGCTCGACGTCGACGCGCCCGACTATCTGCTCACCACCTTGTCGGTTCCGCTCGGTGAAAAAGGCTTCTACGTATTCCCGGTTCACACCACCAAGGTCGTGCTGCAGCAGGAAGGGTTTTACGAAGGCGAGCAGGTGCACCAGCAGCCGCCCGAGAAGCTCGCCAAGCTGTTTGGCGCCGACGTCGTGCTGTACGTGACGATCAATCGCTGGGATGCGCAGTATGCCGTCTTCGCGACGACCGTCACCGTCAATTTCGACTACCGACTGGTCGCCAAGGATGGAACGGAAATCTGGCGTGCCAACAAGCAGATGGCGTACACCCCGCAGAGCCAGAACACCGGCCATCCGCTGGCGAACCTGATCGTGGCGGCAGTACAGGCGGCCGTGGCCCGCGCGAAACCGGACTACATGCCGCTGGCGAACATGGCGAACTACGATGTGTTTGTTGCCGGTCCTACCGCAATCCCGAACGGCCCCTACCTGACTGTGCAGTAACCCCGCCGCCGCGTCCCCCCAAGGGCGCGGCGCTTTCCGGCTTGCGCGCCGCCCGTGCGGCCGCCAGGCGGCCTGAAAATATTCCCTCCCAGCATAACTAAAAAGCAATAAGATACCGGGGTACCACGCCGGTTGAATTCGTTCGTCCCATCCATCGGCGCTTATCCAGCCCGATCCCAAGGAGATAGTGCATGACCATGTTTATCCGCAGCGGCATCCTTGCAGTTTCAGTCGCCATGACGTTTTCGGCCGCCAGCGTCCAGGCAGCGCCCGCAGGCAAGGCCGACATCGCCATTCCCGACATTCCGTACACCAAGTTCGTCCTGAAGAATGGCCTGACCCTGCTGGTGCATGAAGACCGCAAGGCGCCGATCGTGGCGGTGAACACCTGGTATCACGTTGGCTCCAAAAACGAGAAGGTCGGCAAGACCGGCTTCGCCCACCTGTTCGAGCACCTGATGTTTGGCGGCAGCGAGAACTTCAAGCAGGCCACCTACATCAACGCGATGGAGCGCATCGGCGCGACCAACCTGAACGGCACCACCAACAACGACCGCACCAACTATTTCCAGAACGTGCCGACCTCGATGCTCGACTACACGCTGTTCGCAGAGAGCGACCGCATGGGCCACCTGCTGGGCGTCGTCGACCAGAAGAAACTCGACCTGCAGCGCGGCGTGGTGCAGAACGAAAAACGCCAGTACGAGAACCAGCCGTACGGCGTGGCTTACCAGCTCGTGACGGAAAATACCTACCCGGCAGGCCACCCGTATTCCTGGACCGTGATCGGCTCCATGAAGGACCTCGATGCGGCCTCGATGAGCGACGTGCAGGAATGGTTCAAGACCAACTACGGCCCGAACAACACCGTGCTCGTGCTGGCGGGCGACATCTCGCCGCAAGAGGCGCTGGCGAAGGTAGAGAAATATTTCGGCGACATCCCGGCCGGCCCGCCGCTGGCCAAGCATGAGGCCTGGGTGGCCAAGCGTAGCGGCACCCACCGCACCACCGTGCAGGACCGCGTGCCGCAGTCGCGCCTGTACCGCGTCTGGAACGTGCCGGGCGCCCATACCGCCAGCGAGCCGCTGCTTGACCTGGGCGCGTATGTGCTCGGCGGCGGCAAAACGTCGCGTTTCTACAAGCGCCTGGTCTACAAGGACCAGCTGGCGACGGCCGCCTCGGCCAGCAACGATTCGAATGAGATCGCCGGCCAGTTCGACCTGACCCTGACCGCGCGTCCGGGCGTCGACCTGAAAAAGCTGGAACTGGCGGCCGACGACACCATGCGCGGGCTGTTGAAGTCGGGCCCTACCGCCGCCGAACTGGAGCTGGCCAAGACGGCGATCCTGGCGCGCTACACGCGCATCGTCGAACGGGTTGGCGGCTTCGGCGGCAAGAGCGACCTGCTGGCTTCGTGCACGACCTACACCGGCAACCCGCATTGCTACAAGGATTACCTGAAAGCCATCAAGGCCGCCACGCCGGCGCAGGTCAGGCAATCGATGAACGAGTGGCTCAGCGATGGCGACTTCGTGCTGGAAGTGCATCCGTTCCCGACCGGCCTGACCACGACGGCCAAGTTTGACCGCAGCAAGATGCCTGAACTGGGCAAGCCGGAATCGCTCAAGCTGCCGCCGATGCAAAAGCTCACTTTGTCCAACGGACTGAAGGTGGTGCTGGCCGAACGCCACGACGCGCCGGTGGTCAACTTCTCGATGATGGTCGACAGCGGTTATGCCTCGGACTCGGCTGAGTTGCCGGGCGTGGCCAGCCTGACGCTGCGCATGCTTGACGAGGGAACCCAGACGCGCAATGCGCTGAAGATCGGCGAGGAACTTGAGTCGCTGGGCGCAAACCTGTCCAGCGGAGCAAACCTGGATGGCGCATTCGTCCAGATGAATGTGCTGAAGGCCACCATGCCGCAGGCCCTCAATGTGTATTCCGACCTCATCCTGAACCCGGCGTTCGCGCAGAACGAGCTGGACCGCATCCGCAAGGACCAGCTGGCGTCGATCCAGCGCGAGAAGGCGAATCCGAACGCGATGGCGTCGCGCGTCATTCCTGCCCTGTTGTACGGCAAGGGACACGCGTATGCGCTGCCGATGAGCGGCAGCGGCAACGAGGCATCGGTGGCGCGCATCTCGCGCGACGACCTGGTCAAGCACCACCAGACCTGGTTCAAGCCGAACAACGCCACCTTGCTGGTGGTGGGCGACACCACGCTGGCGGAAATCAAGCCGATGCTGGAGCAGGCGTTCGGCGGCTGGAAAGCTGGCGAGGTGCCGAAGAAGAACATCGTTGAAGTGAAGCAGCCAGAGAAAACGGTGGTGTACCTGATGGACCGTCCGGGTGCGCTGCAAAGCGTGATTCACGCGGTACAGCTGGCGCCGCCGCGCAACTCGCCGGACGCCGTGCAGCTGGGCGTGGTGAACAACATCTTCGGCGGCAGCTTCAGTTCGCGCATCAATATGAACCTGCGGGAAGACAAGCACTGGTCGTACGGTGTCGGCGCGCGCATGCCCGCGGCCGTTGGCCAGCGTCTCTACATGAGCAGCTCGCCGGTGCAGACCGACAAGACCAAAGAGTCGTTGCAGGAACTGGTGCGCGAATATGGCGACATCGCCGGCGGCCGGCCGATCACCGCAGCCGAACTGAAGGACGCGCAGTCGAACGAGACGCTGGGCTTGCCAGGATCGTTCGAAAGCTCGGCGCAGCTGAGCGGTGCGTATTCGACGGTGCTGCAGTACAAGCTGCCTGAGGACTACTACAACAACTTCACCGGGACCGTGATGGCGATGACGCCGGAGCAGGCCAACGCGCTGGCGGCACGTACGATCATGCCGGGCAAGCTGGTGTGGGTGGTGGTGGGCGACATGAGCAAGGTGGAAGCGGGCATCCGCGACCTGAAACTGGGCGAAGTGCGCAAGATTGATGTGGACGGGAATGTGACGCAGTAAGCGTTGATCTGGCCCAACGAGAAAGCCCCGCTGGCGAGCCAGTCGGGGCTTTTTTTGTTGCTTGACCAGCGTAACGGTTAGGGTATCGGCTCCACGTTCTGGCCTGGCCCCGCCAGCTCATGATAAATATCATCGAGGTAAGTCGCGATTTCGTCCGCGTCGAGCGCCGGCGGGATGATCAGCTCGGCAACCTTTGCGCGCTTGCCCGGTTCGAGATGGTAGACCTCCCACGCGTCGCTTTCCCGGCGGACGTCAAGCTGGAACCTGCCGTAGATATTGAATTTCATGTGTTAGCGCGAGACACCGACCAGCTTGTGCACCAGCTCGGAAGACGTCGACGCGCTGAACTTGCGCATCAGCTTGGCGCGGTGCATCTCCACCGTGCGCGGGCTCAGGCCGGTGTCGCGCGCGATGATCTTGCTGGTCTTGCCTTCGACCAGCAGCGCGGCGATCTCGCGTTCGCGCGGGGTCAGCTCCGCCGTGACCGGGCGCTTCTCGCTGACATCCTCGAACGTCCACACGCCCGGCCCCAGCGGGTCCTTCGGGTCGAGCGCGCGGCCGCTGACGTGGCACCAGAACAATTCGCCATTGTTCCGCCGCATGATACGTTCGTCCGAATATCGTCCCTTTGTATTCATAATCGGAATAATCCGGTCGCCGGTGCGGAGGAACTCATCCATCGTCGGATACAGCACCTGGAACGACTTGCCGTCGAGGTCGGAACAGGCGTAGCCGAACATCGAACTCAATGCTTCATTGCAGGCCTGAATCACGCGATTGACCGAAATGCACATGCCGACGGGCGCGTGCTTGAAAATCGTTTCGTAATCAATAGCGTAGGATACGGTCATCTGATCGAAGATAAGGTGCGGCAAGGTTGCGGGTTGCGAGTATTTCTACGGTATTGTGCTTTTAGCTTCTGTATTTTATGCTGAGAATCTACTCAGCAGTTAACCATAATAAGGGACACAGGAATGAATAAAGTTTATCCTGATGCGGCGTCCGCATTGGCGGGCATCGTCAAAGACGGCCAGACCATCGCGGTGGGCGGCTTCGGTTTGTGCGGCATACCGGAAGAGCTGATTCTCGCGCTGCGCGACTCCGGCGTCACCGGCCTGACCGCCATCTCGAACAACGCCGGCGTCGACGACTTCGGCCTCGGCCAGCTGCTGGCCACGCGCCAGATCAAGAAGATGATCTCGTCGTACGTGGGCGAAAACAAGGAATTCGCGCGCCAGTACCTGGCCGGCGAACTCGAACTCGAATTCACCCCGCAAGGCACGCTGGCTGAAAAGCTGCGCGCAGGCGGCGCCGGCATCCCGGCATTCTTCACCAAGACCGGCGTGGGCACCATTGTTGCCGACGGCAAGGAAGTGCGCGAATTCGACGGCGAACAATACGTGATGGAACGCAGCCTGGTGGCAGACGTCTCGCTGGTGAAGGCCTACATGGCAGACCGTGCCGGCAACCTGGTGTTCCGCAAAACGGCGCGCAACTTCAATCCGAACGTGGCGCAGGCCGGCAAGATTACCGTAGTCGAAGTTGAGAAGCTGGTCGAAGTGGGCGAGATCGATCCGGACCAGGTGCACCTGCCGAGCATCTTCGTGCACCGCATCGTCGTCAACCCAACGCCGGAAAAGCGCATCGAACAGCGCACCGTGCGTGCCAACTAAGACCCGGAGAAGAACATGGCTTGGACTCGTGATCAAATGGCCGCGCGCGCGGCGAAAGAACTGCAAGACGGCTACTACGTGAACCTGGGCATCGGCTTGCCGACCCTGGTCGCGAACTACGTGCCGAAAGATATCGAAGTGTTCCTGCAGTCCGAAAACGGCTTGCTGGGCATCGGCCCGTTCCCGACCGAGGATGAGGTCGACGCCGACCTGATCAACGCGGGCAAGCAGACCGTGACGGCGCTGCCGGGCTCGGCCTACTTCAGCTCGGCCGATTCGTTCGGCATGATCCGCGGCGGCAAGATCAACCTGGCGATCCTTGGCGCGATGCAGGTATCGGAAAAGGGCGACCTGGCCAACTGGATGATTCCAGGCAAAATGGTCAAGGGCATGGGCGGCGCGATGGACCTGGTGGCCGGCGTCAAGCGCGTGGTGGTGGTGATGGAACACGTCGCCACGGCCAAGGACGGCAGCACCTCGCCAAAGATCCTGCACAAGTGCGACCTGCCGCTGACCGGCGTCGGTGTCGTCGACCTGATCATCACCGACCTGGGCGTGATCGAAGTGGCTGAAGGCGGCGGCCTGAAGCTGATCGAACTCGCGCCAGGCGTGACCAAGGAACAGGTCGTCGAGGCAACGCAGGCGACACTGGATACCAGCGCTGTCTAAACGCTGCCGCTGAAATGAAAAACGGGGTGCAAAAATTGCACCCCGTTTGTATTTGGCGAGCCGCTTACTTCAGCGTCCACACGTACTTCATCTTCATCCAGTCTTCGACCGGCTGGCCGGCCACCGTGGCAGGCTTGAAGCTGCATTTTGCAATGCCTGTGCGCGCGGCTTCATCGAGTGGCGCGAAACCGCTACTTGTGACAATGGCGGAGTCCTTGGCCTTGCCATCGACACCGATCAGGAAGGTCAAGGTGACGGTGCCCTGGTTTTCATTCTTCAGCGACTCCGCGGGCCAGACGGGCTTCGCGCATGACCTGAAGTCTGCAACCGCGTGGGTCTTCTCCGTTTTGGCTGCATCTGGCGCGGCATTGGCATACACGCTCAGGCATGCTGCGGCCAGTCCCAGCACGGGAATGGCGGCCTTCCAGTTCAGGGCTTGCGTATCAGGGCGGATCAGGCGTTTGATGCGGGTCATAAGGTCTCCTCCGTTGGCTGCTTGGGCCAGGTGATGTGATGAGAACTGGAAGCGCTCCAGCTCGGAAAGGGCAAGCGCCAGCCTGCGCGGTTCGCCCAGTTGTGTTGCAGCGATATCGTCTGCAATCTGTTCGCGTTCTTCACGGATGCGGCCCGAAATCCACCAGACGGCCGGGTGATAGAACAGCAGGGTCTCGACCACGTTCTGGCCGAGGTTGACCAAATAATCAAGGCGCCTTACGTGC
>DASWSX010000195.1:0-3320 GCA_036402435.1 Telluria sp.
GTACATCGATGCCATCACTGCCAGCAGGACCTGTGCGGTGCAGATGTTCGAGGTGGCTTTTTCGCGGCGGATGTGCTGCTCGCGGGTTTGCAGCGCGAGGCGGTAGGCCTTGTTGCCCTGCGCGTCGATGGTGACGCCGACCAGGCGGCCTGGCATGCTGCGCTTGAATTCGTCGCGGGTGGCCAGGAAGCCTGCGTGCGGGCCGCCGAAACCGAGCGGCACGCCGAAGCGCTGGCTGTTTCCGACAACGACGTCGGCGCCCCATTCGCCCGGAGGCGTGAGCAAGGTCAGCGCCAGCAGGTCGGCGGCGACGATGACCATCGCGCCGGCTGCGTGCAGCTTCTCGACGGCGGCGCGGTAGTCGCGCACTTCGCCGTTCACGCCTGGGTACTGCAGCAGCACGCCGAAGCACGGCTGGTCGAGCGACTCGACTTCGCTTGCCGCGATGGTGCGCACTTCGATGTCGAGCGGTTTGGCGCGCGTTTCGATCACTTCGCGGGTCTGCGGCAGCACATCGTCGGCGACGTAGAACACGTTCGATGCCGATTTGCCGACGCGCTGGATCAGGGTCATGCCTTCGGCGGCGGCGGTGCCTTCGTCGAGCATCGACGAGTTGGCGATGCCCATGCCGGTCAGATCGGTGACGACCTGCTGGAAGTTCAGGATCGCTTCCAGGCGGCCTTGCGAGATCTCAGGCTGGTACGGCGTGTACGCGGTGTACCAGGCCGGATTTTCGAAGATGTTACGCAGGACGACGGTCGGCGTGTGGGTGCCGTAGTAGCCTTGGCCGATCACCGACTTCATCACCTTGTTCTTCGAGGCGATCGCCTTCAGCTTTGCCAGCGCTTCCTGCTCCGGCATCGGGTTGAAGAACTCGCCCAGCGCAAGCTTGCTCTTGTTGCGGATGTTGGCCGGGACGACAGCGTCGATCAGCGCGGCGCGCGAGGCGTAGCCGAGCTTCGACAGCATGGCTTGCTGTTCGGTCTCCGATGGGCCGATGTGGCGCGAGATGAAATCGTCGCGGGCTTCAAGTTGGGTCAGGCTGGTGCGGGTCATGGTAGGGCCAATAAGATGCTGGCTGCCGGAGCGGCGGCCGATGGGGAAGAAGGGCTGACAGCACTGCCGCGGGCGGGCACGCGGCAGTGATTGCGGATTACTCCGCGGTTGCCTTGCCGTAGCCGGCCGCGTCGAGCAGGCCGCCGATCTGGGAAGCGTCGCTTGGCTTCATCTTGAACAGCCAGGCCGAGTAGGCGTCCTGGTTGATCGAATCAGGAGCGTCGGACACCGAGTCGTTCACCGCCACGATTTCGCCCGACACCGGCGCGTAGATATCGCTGGCCGCCTTGACCGATTCGACCACGGCGGCGTCGTCGCCGGCGGTCAGCGACTTGCCGACTTTCGGCAGTTCGACGAACACGATATCGCCCAGTGCGTCCTGCGCGTACTCGGTGATGCCGACGGTGACGGTGCCGTCAGCTTCGGCGCGTACCCATTCGTGGGACTCGGTGTATTTCAGGTCGGCAGGGATATTCATGTGTAGCTCCAGTGTTTAATATGAGGTGTTGTTTGGGGCAGCAAAAGGTCAGGCAACCAGGATTTTACCGTTACGCACGAAAGGCAGCTTAACTACCGTAGCGGCCAGCTTCTTGTCGCGAATTTCAACGTGCACGGTGTCGCCGACGGCGACGTCGAGCGGCAGGCGGCCCAGCGCGATGGCCTGCTGCATGGTCGGGCTGAAGGTGCCGCTGGTGATTTCGCCGACGCTGCCCGACGCGCTAATGACTTTCTGGTGCGCGCGCAGCACGCCGCCTTTTTCGCGCAGGATCAGGCCCACGTACTGCTGCTTCTGGCCGTCCTTCTGCAGCGCTGCCTTGCCGATGAAGTCGCGCTCGGAGACCAGGTCGACCGTCCAGGCCAGGCCGGCGTCGAGCGGGTTGACGTTTTCGTCCATGTCCTGGCCGTACAGGTTCATGCCGGCTTCCAGGCGCAGCGTGTCGCGCGCGCCCAGGCCCGCAGGCTTGACGCCGGCGGCGACCAGCGCGTTCCACAGTGCGTCGGCCTGCGAGGCAGGGAAGGCCAGCTCGAAGCCGTCTTCGCCGGTGTAGCCGGTGCGCGCGACCATCACTTCGCCGAACGCGGTGTCCTTGACGATGACGGCATTGAACGGCTTGAGCGGCTCGGATGCTTCTTTCGCCGTCGGCAGCACTTCCCATACCTTGGCGCGCGCGTTGGGGCCCTGGACGGCGATCAGCGCCATTGCATCGGCGCCGTCGCGGCGCTGGGTGACCTTGACGCCGCTGCCGGTCGCTTCGTTCTGCGCGTTGATCCAGGCTAGGTCCTTTTCGGCGGTGCCGGCGTTGACCACCAGGCGGAACCAGTTCTCGCTGAAGAAGTAGACGATCAGGTCGTCGATGACGGTGCCTTCCGGCTTGAGCATGCACGAGTACAGCGCCTTGCCCGGCACCTGCAGCTTGTCGACGTTATTGGCCAGCAGGCCGCGCAGGAACGGGCGCACGTTGGCGCCTTCGAGGTCGACCACGCACATGTGCGAGACGTCGAACATGCCGACGTCGGTGCGCACCGCGTGGTGTTCTTCGATTTGCGAGCCGTAGTTGACGGGCATGTCCCAGCCGCCGAAGTCGACCATCTTGGCGCCTGCGGCGCGGTGTGCGGAATTGAGCGGGGTCGCTTTGAGCGTCATGGAATCCTCAGACAAGTGAAAAGGGGACTGCCGAGCAGACGCGCCGGCCGTTGCCGCACACGTGTGTTCGCGCCCCTCTGTCCTTGGTACCTGAGAGATAGCGGATTGCTCCGCCTGCCCCTTCGGTGGGCCGCCGGCGTGTGCCGCGGCCGCTCTCCAGAGTTGATCCGGTGCGCGATGCGCCGCCGACCCCTGACCGGTCCTTTTGCCTGAGAGTTTTTGGGTGATGCCCCTTCGGCGGCAGCTTCGACGCTGCCCTCTCCCGATCAAGACTGTGGAGGATATGCCACCGTGGCCTCGGTGTCAACTCGGCAGCAGGGCCGCCATTGGGGCAGGGCGCGCACGAATGGCTTCCCGTACGAGGCTTGCAGTGTTCTAATTTGTTAGAATCCACCTATCAATAACGCGAGCTGATAACCATGAGCGAAGAAACCGTATCAAAGGAAACGGACGCCTATTACACCTTGTCGGGAGACGTCAACAGCGACATGGTGCACCGCGTGTTCGAAGCGGTTGCCGAAATGACGGAGCGCGGCATCGATACCGCGCACGTATTAATCCAGTCGAACGGCGGCTATGTCAGCGACGGCCTGTGCCTGTATAACTTCCTGGCCAACTC
>DASWSX010000196.1:0-4343 GCA_036402435.1 Telluria sp.
GACCCGGTCTGACCCCGATTTTTTTGAAACATTCCAAAATCGGGGACAGCCCCCGATTTTGGAATTGTTGCCGGGGTTATTCAGCGGCGGACGCCGTCCTCAGCCCCTCCAGCACATGGCGCGCCATGCTTGACGCCAGCTCATCCTCGCCCAGGAATACCTTCCCCGACGTTTCTTCGCGCAGCAGCTGCGCTTCTTCCTCGTTGTGGGTGCGGATGACGATGCGGATGTCCGGATTGAGCGCCCGCGCCGTTTCGCACATCGCCCGAACATGGAAGGTATCCGGCGTCGCAATGACCAGCGTGCCGGCGCGCGCGATGTGCGCCTGGATCAGCACGGCAGGCTCGCCAGCATTGCCGGCGACCGCAGGAATATTCCGTTTGCGCAGCTGGTCGACGAGCTCCCGGTTCTGCTCGGCCACGACATAGTGCACGCCATTGGCATCGAGTTCCTCGGCGATCTTGCGCCCGACCCTGCCGTATCCGACCAGCACCACCTGTCCGCTCAGCTTGTGCTGCTCGACCGTCATCGGCAGTTCGGCCAGCGGGTCGGTCGAGCGTTCGAGCTTGCGCGCGAGGTGCGACTTGGCGCGCAGCCAGCGCTGCAGCGGTTCAATCGCCTTGAACAGCAGCGGGTTGAGCGCGATCGAAATAATGGCGCCGGCCAGGATCAGGCTCTGTCCCTCCACCGGCAGCAGCCCGAGCGACAATCCCAGCGCCGCCAGGATGAACGAGAATTCGCCGATCTGCGCCAGGCTGGCGGACACGGTCAGCGCCGTATTGAGCGGATAGCGCAGCGCCAGCACCAGCAGGAACGCGGCGACAGATTTGCCAAACATGATGACCGCCACCACCAGCGCAACCCTCATCGGCTGCTCGACCAGCACCATCGGATCGAACAGCATCCCCACCGACACGAAGAACAGCACCGAGAACGCATCGCGCAGCGGCAGCGATTCGTGCGCGGCACGGTGGCTCAGCTCGGATTCGCGCAGCACCATGCCGGCGAAGAATGCGCCCAGCGCAAACGACACGCCGAACAGCTCGGACGAGCCGTAAGCGATACCGACCGCACATGCGATCACGGCCAGCGTGAACAGTTCGCGCGAGCCGGTCGCGGCCACGCGCCACAGGAACCATGGAAACAGCTTGCGTCCGATCAGCATCATGAACGCGATAAACGCGGCCACCTGGCCCAGCGTGATGGCCAGCGCCGTCCAGAAGTTGTCATCGCCGCCAGGGGCCGCCGTCCCGCCCAGCGAACCGGCAATCGCAGGCAGCAGCACCAGCATCAGCACCGTGACGAGGTCTTCGACCACCAGCCAGCCGACCGCGATGCGCCCGTTGATGGAGTCGAGGATGCCCTTGTCCTCCAGCGCCCGCAGCAGCACCACCGTGCTGGCCACCGACAGCGCCAGCCCGAACACCAGGCCCGCGCCGATGCTCCAGTCCCACATGTACGCCAGCCCAATGCCCATACCGGTCGCCGCGGCGATCTGCAAAATGGCGCCGGGCAGTGCAATCTTCTTGACCTCAAGCAGGTCCTTCAGCGAGAAGTGCAGCCCGACCCCGAACATCAGCAGCATTACGCCAATTTCGGCCAGCTGACCAGCTAATGCGATGTCGGCAACGAAACCCGGCGTGGCCGGTCCGATGACAACGCCCGCCGCCAGGTAGCCCACCAGCGCGGGCAATTTGAAGCGCACCGCGATCATGCCGAAGATGAGTCCGAAGCCTAGCGCGGCCGCGATCGTGGTGATCAGGCTGATGTTGTGGGGCATGCAGTCGTTCCTTTTTGCGCGTTACTTGAAGCACAAGTATAAGCGCCAGAGGTTCAACCGATATTTTTTTGGCTACGGATTGGTGGCCAGCGCGGCGAGCGACTTGCGCACCGAAGCCCGCACAAGATTGAATTCCTCGCCACGCGCCTTGCGGTCCAGCCGGAACAGCATCAGCCCCTCGACCTGCGCCACGATCAGGATCGCGCGCTGCATCGTTTCCTCGTCATCCAGGCCAGGCGCCAGCCCGCGGATCAGGTTGAATATGGTCTTGCGTTCGCGCGCCATCATCTTGTCCATCAGCTTGGACGCAAAGGCGTTGCGCGAGGCCAGCGCCCAGATTTCGAAGAAAATGGCGTGCGTTACCGGGTCGGTGATCTCGTCAAGGAACATGTCGACCGTCGACAAAAAACGGTCGATCGGCGATTCGCTCTGCATCGCCGCGGAGATCTCGTCGATCTTGGCCTGGAACACGTCCATCGTGTACAGCAGCACCGCTTCGAGCAAAGCATCCTTGCTCTGGTAATAGTGCTGTACATTCGACAGGCTGATGCCCACTTCGCCGGCCACGCGCCGCATCGACAGCCCGGCGTAGCCTTCGGCGGCCAACACCGCGCGTGCCGCCTGCAAAATTTCATGCGCGCGCCCGAGCCCCTTGCCGGTCGTGTTCGACGGCTTGTGCTTGAGGGCGGAAACGAGGGAAGCTGGCATGGCGGGATTATCGCATGATGCTTGGAAAAATAGTACGACTGACCTATAATCGGCCGGTAGGTCGAGCGACCTAATCCATCAATCCAGGAGACTTCGATGAGCCGCAACGTTTTTGTAACCGGTGTGGGCATGATCCCGTTCGCCAAGCCAGGCGCCAGCGCGCCCTACGATGAGATGGGTGCGCTCGCGGCGCGCCAGGCTTTGGCCGACGCGGGACTGGCCTACGACGATATCGAGCAGGCTTACGCCGGCTACGTCTACGGCGATTCGACCAGCGGCCAGAAGGCGCTGTACAAGGTTGGCATGACCGGCATCCCGGTCGTCAACGTCAACAACAACTGTTCCACCGGTTCGACCGCGCTGTTCCTGGCGCGCCAGGCAATCGCCAGCGGGGCGGCCGACTGCGTGCTGGTGCTCGGCTTCGAGCAGATGAGCCCCGGCGCGCTCGGCTCCGTGTTCAACGACCGCCCAAGCCCGTTCGACCCGTTCGATGCGGTGACCGATGAACTGGTCGGCATGCCCGACATTCCGCTGGCGCTACGCTACTTCGGCGGCGCCGGCCTGTCGCACATGAAAAAATACGGTACGCCGTTCGACGCGTTCGCCAAGATCCGCGCAAAAGCCAGCCGCCATGCGGCCAACAATCCGCTGGCGCTGTTTAAAAAAGTCGTAACCCCTGAAGAGGTACTGGAGTCGCCGGCCATCTGGCCCGGCGTGATGACGCGCCTGATGGCGTGCCCGCCCACTTGTGGGGCGGCCGCCGCGGTGCTGGTGTCGGAGGACTTCGCGAAAAAGCGCGGCCTGAAAACCGACGTCTACATCGCCGGCCAGGCGATGACGACCGACCGCCCGAGCACTTTCGACTCCAACGACATGATGCGCGTGGTCGGCTACGACATGAGCCGCGAGGCGGCGCAGAAGGTGTACGCGCAGGCCGGCATCGGCCCCGCCGACCTCGACGTCGTCGAGCTGCACGACTGCTTCGCCCACAACGAGCTGATTACCTACGAAGCGCTCGGCCTGTGCCCTGAAGGCGGGGCCGACAAGTTCATCACCGAAGGCGACAACACCTACGGCGGCAAGGTCGTCACCAACCCGTCCGGCGGCCTGCTGTCGAAAGGCCATCCGCTCGGCGCGACCGGCCTTGCGCAGTGCTACGAGCTGACGCACCAGCTGCGCGGCAGCGCGGGCGCGCGCCAGGTTGAAGGAGCGCGCGTCGCGCTCCAGCACAACCTTGGCCTCGGCGGCGCCTGCGTCGTCACCATGTACCGCGCAGCGTGATGGCCATGGATTACACCTCGCCATGGATGAACGCGGAGCTGGAAGGCTTCCGCGATGCCGTACGCCGCTTCGTAGAGACCGAGATCGTGCCGAACCAGGAACACTGGCGCAAGCAGCAGCACGTCGACCGCGCCGTGTGGGACAAGGCGGGCGAGATGGGCATCCTGCTGGCCGACATCCCGGAAGAATATGGCGGCTCGGGCGGCACCTTCGCGCACCAGTCGGTCGTGTTCGAGGAGCTGGGCTACGCGGGCGACATGGCCTTCGGCATCCACGTGCATGCGATCGTCGCGCACTACATCCTGAACCAGGGCACCGAGGAGCAGAAGCTCAAGTACCTGCCGAAGCTGGCCAGCGGCGAAATGGTGGCGGCAATCGCCATGTCGGAACCGGGCGCCGGCTCGGACCTGAAAGGCATCCGCACCACGGCTGCAAGGGGCGATGGCGGCTACAAGGTCAACGGGTCGAAGACCTTCATTTCGAACGGCTACCTGGCCGACCTGATCCTGGTGGTCGTCAAGACCGACCCGGCCGCTGGCGCCAAGGGCGTGTCGCTGCTGCTGCTCGAAACAAA
>DASWSX010000197.1:0-13946 GCA_036402435.1 Telluria sp.
AGCTTGACCCAGTCGCGGATCGGCGCGTCCTTGACCTGGCACATGCGCCAGATGTCGCCCTGCTCGACGTTTTGCGACAGCAGCACTTCGCCCGTTGCCAGGTCGGTGATGTTGGCCACGCCGTCTTCCTCGATCTCGAAGGTCTTGTCGTGCGAACCGTACTCTTCGGCCTGCTGGGCCATCAGGCCCACGTTCGGCACTGTGCCCATGGTCTTCGGATCGAACGCGCCGTGCCATTTGCAGAAGTTGATGATCTCCTGGTAAATGCGGGCGAAGGTGCTCTCCGGGATCACGGCCTTGACTTCCTTCAGGCGGCCGTCGGCGCCGTACATCTTGCCACCGGCGCGGATCATCGCCGGCATCGATGCGTCGACGATGACGTCGTTCGGCGAATGGAAGTTGGTGATGCCCTTGGCCGAATCGACCATCGCCAGCGCCGGGCGGTTCTCCTGGCAGGCGTGGATGTCGCGCACGATTTCATCGCGCTGCGACACCGGCAGGTCGGCGATCTTGTTGTACAGGTCGGCCATGCCGTTGTTGACGTTGATGCCCAGGCTGTCGAACAGGGCGCCGTGCTTCTCGAACGCTTCCTTGTAGAACATGCGCACGCAGTGGCCGAACACGATCGGGTGCGACACCTTCATCATGGTCGCCTTGACGTGCAGCGAGAACATCACGCCGGTGTCCTTGGCGTCATTGATCTGCTTTTCGTAGAACGCCAGCAGCGCCTTGCGGCTCATGAACATCGAATCGATGATCTCGCCGTCCTGCAGGGCTACCTTTGGTTTGAGCACGATGGTCTTGCCGCTCTTGGTGACCAGTTCCATCTTGACGTCGCGCGCACCCTTGATCGTCATCGACTTTTCGCCATGGTAGAAGTCGCCTTCGGTCATGTGCGAGACGTGGGTGCGCGAGGCTGCCGACCATTCGGCCATCGAGTGCGGGTTCTTGCGCGCGTATTCCTTGACGGCGCGCGGGGCGCGGCGGTCGGAGTTACCTTCACGCAGGACCGGGTTCACTGCCGAACCGATGCATTTGCCGTAGCGCGCCTTGATCTCTTTTTCTTCGTCGGTCTTCGGGGCGGACGGATAGTTCGGGATGTCGTAGCCCTTGGCCTGCAGTTCCTCGATCGCCGTTTCCAGCTGCGACACGGAGGCGCTGATGTTAGGCAGCTTGATGATGTTGGCTTCCGGCGTGAGGGTCAGCTTGCCGAGTTCGGCCAGGGAGTCCGGCACGCGCTGTTCCGGCTTGAGGCGCTCTGGGAAGGCGGCCAGGATGCGGGCCGCCACCGAAATGTCGCTCTTCTCGACGGTGATGCCGGCGGCTTTGGCGAACGTGCTGACGACTGGCAGGAACGCGTGGGTTGCCAGCAGCGGCGCCTCGTCGGTCAGGGTGTAAATGATGGTCTGATCACTGCTCATGCGCTTTTCCTCGGTATTCGCGAACGGTCGCGATGGATAGGTCTGGATACTGAAACTGGTTACAATTATGGGTACGGGCCCCAAGGTCTTCTATAAGACCTGAGAGGCGTTTCACATTATGCACCGGTATTTTACTAAGCGCTACGGTTTTAGGCGCCGCCTGCCATGAAACCGGACTGACATTTTCACTATATTTCGCCGATGGCCCTCATCCTATTCAACAAACCGTTCCAGGTGCTGTGCCAGTTTTCGCCCCAGCCCGGGCGCGAATCGCTGGCCGACTACCTGAAGCAACCGAACATCTACCCGGCCGGGCGGCTCGACGCCGACAGCGAAGGCCTGATGTTGCTGACCGACGACGGCCGCCTGCAGCACGTCATCGCCCATCCGGACCACAAGGAAGCGAAGACCTATTTAGTGCAGGTGGAGGGGGTGGCCGACGCGGCCGCGCTGGAGAAGCTGCAGGCGCCGATCGACCTGGGCGACTTCGTCACCAAGCCGTGCCGCGCCATGCGCATCGCCGAGCCAGACTGGCTGTGGCCGCGCAATCCGCCGATCCGCGCGCGCGCCGACAAGCCCACCAGCTGGATCGCGATCACGCTGCAGGAAGGCAAGAACCGGCAGGTACGGCGCATGACGGCGGCGGTGGGATTGCCGACGTTGCGTCTGGTTCGCAGCAGTATCGGGCCGTTTTCGCTGGAGACGTATCCCCTGATGCCCGGAGAATCGGTCGAAGTGCCATCGGCCGCCGTGCGCGGCATGTAACTGAGCGTGTCCAGGCTTGACGCTTGAACTACCCCCGTGGCTTAATCAGCCACCCTCACCAACTCATCCACTATGAAAAACAATCTCGCCAACGCCGCGGCCGCGGCCCTGCTCTCGCTGGCAGCCGGCGCCGTTGGCGCCCAAACCGGCGCCCAGTTCCCCACCACCAAGCTGAGCGCAGGTATGCACCTGATCCAGGCCGAAGTCGCCCACACCGATCCGCAGCGCCAGCAGGGCCTGATGCATCGCGAAAAAATGGCAAACAACCACGGCATGGTGTTCGTGTTCGACCAGCCGGCCACGCAATGCATGTGGATGAAGAACACCCCGCTGCCGCTGTCGGTGGCCTTTATCGACGCCGACGGCAAGATCGTCAACATCGAGGACATGCAGCCGAAGACGCTCGACAGCCATTGCTCGGCCAAGCCGGTGAAATATGCGCTGGAAATGAACCTGGGCTGGTTCAAGCAGAAAAACGTCAAGCCGGGCAGCACCATCGGCGGTTTGCCGGGCGTGAAGTAAAGCGAAAAACCCGCGTGACGCAAGTCAGGCGGGTTCTCGGTCCAGACGAACTGGCAGCTGGCGGCGCTGCCCTTCGGGCGTGCCGCCGGACTGGCGCTATTTAAGCGGCCAGTGCCTTCAGGGCTGCAGCCAAGCGGCTCTTGTGGCGAGCTGCCTTGTTCTTGTGGATGATTTTCTTGTCAGCGATGCTGTCGATCTTCGACACGGAGGTCTGGAAAATCGTGGTAGCTGCTGCTTTGTCGCCAGCCTGGATGGCCTTGCGAACTGCCTTGATTGCGGTACGCAGGGTCGAACGCTGAGCGGAGTTGTGAGCGTTTTGTTTGACTGCTTGACGAGCGCGCTTGCGTGCCTGTGCGGTATTTGCCATGGAATTTCCTAAATCGGGGTCAAAGTTGCGTTTGCGGACAAATGCGTCTGTCAAACTGGTTATATCGCTGCCGAAGAACCATGTGAGTCAAACCAGTGCCTGCCAAACATTAGTGTCTGCGAAACAGAATTTTGTACAGCCTTCGATTATAGCGGGATAATCGTTCAAGAGCAATTCCAAAATCAACAATAAGTTCTGCCACAGGGGAAAACGCCAAGGGATGAGACTGTTGCCGGGCTATAATCTCGGCCCATGAACTTGCTCAAAACCCTGGCCGCCGTCTCCAGCATGACGATGTTGTCCCGTGTCACCGGATTGCTGCGCGAAAGCCTGTTTGCGCGCGCCTTTGGCGCTTCCGCTTACACCGACGCCTTTTATGTGGCGTTCCGACTGCCTAACCTGCTGCGCCGCCTGTTCGCCGAAGGCGCCTTTTCGCAGGCGTTCGTGCCGATCCTGTTCGAATACAAGAGCCAGAAGGGCGAGGACGAGACCAAGAAACTGGTCGACAGCGTCGCCACCTGCCTGGTCTGGGCCACCATGCTCATCAGCGTGGTTGGCATCGTCACCGCGCCCTGGCTGATCGTGCTGGTCATGGGCGAGTCGTCCGGCACGCCCGACTCCTTCAACGTGGCCGTCGTCATGACGCGCTGGATGTTCCCTTATATAACCTGCATGTCCTTCGTGGCGCTGGCGGGCGGCGTCCTGAATACCTGGAGCCAGTTCAAGATCCCGGCGTTTACGCCAGTGCTGCTGAACATCGCCTTCATCTTCGCCTCGCTGGTGCTGGTGGATTACCTCGAGCAGCCGATCTATGCAATGGCCGTGGCGGTCTGCGTGGGCGGCCTGCTGCAGGTCGGCCTGCAGATCCCGGCGCTGGTCAAGATCGGCATGCTGCCACGCATCTCGATCAACCCGGTCTCGGCCATGCGCAACCCGGGCGTGATGCGCATGCTCAAGAAGATGGGTCCCGCCGTGTTCGCCGTGTCCGCAGCGCAGATCAGCCTGCTGATCAATACCGGTATCGCCTCGCGTCTGACCGCCGGCAGCGTGTCCGCCCTCACCTACGCCGACCGCCTGATGGAGTTCCCGACCGCGATGCTGGGTGTGGCGCTGGGCACCGTATTACTGCCGAGCCTGTCCAAAGCTAATTCGACCGGCGACACGGTCGAATATTCCGCCCTGCTGAACTGGGGCCTGCGCCTGACTTTCCTGCTGGCCCTGCCCGCGGCAGTGGGCCTGGCAACACTGGCCGAGCCGATGATCGCCACACTGTTCCACTACGGCCAGTTCAAGGCCACCGCGGTCAGCATGGCAAGCGCGCCGCTGATTGCCTACAGCCTCGGCCTGCTCGGCATCATCCTGGTCAAGACGCTGGCGCCGGCGTTTTATGCGCGCCAGGACATCAAGACACCGGTCCGGATCGCGCTCGGCGTGCTGGTCTTCACCCAGCTGATGAACCTGGTGTTCGTGCCGATCTTTGCCGTCGCCGGCCTGGCGCTGTCGATCGGCCTGGGCGCCTGCGTCAACGCCGGCTTCCTGTACGCCGGCCTGCGCCGCCGCGGCATCTACGTGCCGCAGCCGGGCTGGTTCGTGTTCTTCCTGAAGCTGGCCATCGCGGTGTCGGTCATGGGCGCGCTGTGCTGGTACGGGGCGACGCAATTCGACTGGATCGCGATGCAGGCCACGCCGTGGCTGCGCGCCGGCGCACTGTTCGCGCTGGTGGGCGTGAGCGCCGCCGCCTATTTCGCCGTGCTGTTCGCGCTCGGCTTCCGGGTCGGCGACTTCAAGCGGCGCGGCAAATAAACGGCCCAGCCCGCGTCAGGCGGCCGACGCCGTCCGATGCGGGTCCAGCAACGCCTCGAACTCGTCCAGCGGCACCGGCTTGCCCAGCAGGTAGCCCTGGTACATGGTGCAGCCATGCCCGAGCAGGAAGTCCAGCTGCTCGGCGGTTTCCACACCCTCGGCAATCACCTCCAGGTGGAAGTTGCGCGCCAGGTCGATGATGGTTTTCACCATCACCGCATCGGCGGCATCGGTGGTGATGTCGCGCACGAAGCTCTGGTCGATCTTGATCTGGTCCAGCGGCAGCTGCTTCAGGTAGGCCAGCGACGAGTAGCCGGTGCCGAAGTCGTCCATCGACAGGCTGACGCCTAGCTCGCGCAGCAATTCCATCTTGTGCACCACCTCGGCCACGTCGCTCAGCACCATGCTCTCGGTCAGCTCGAGCTTCAGGCGCGAAACGTCGCACGGGTGGCGCTCCAGGATCGCGCGCAGCATGTCGACGAAATCAGCCTGGCGGAACTGGCGCGCGCTGACGTTGACCGCCAGCGTCAGGTGGCGCAGCGCGTCGCAGTGCTGCCAGCGCGCCAGCTGGGCGCAGGCGCTGTCGAGCACCCAGCCGCCGATCTCGAGGATCAGCGAGCTTTCCTCGGCAATCGGGATGAACTGCAGCGGCGACACGGTACCGCGCGTCCGATGGCGCCAGCGCAGCAGCGCCTCTGCCCCGACGGCGCGCTGGTGCGCATCGACCTGCACCTGGTAGTGCAGTTCCAGCTGTCCGGCGCCGATCGCCAGGCGCAGGTCGGCTTCCAGCGCGGCCCGGCTCTCGACGGCGAGCTGCATCGCGGCGCTGAAGAAGCGGAACGTGTTGCGGCCGGCGTCCTTGGCCTTGTACATCGCCATGTCGGCCTGGCGCAGCACAACGTCTGCTTCGCCGTACTCGCCGCCCATGAACATCGCCACCCCGATGCTCGGCGAACAGTGCCGCTCGTGCCCCTTCAGCAGGTAGGGTGCGGTGAGCGCGGCGCGGATCTTTTCGGCGATCAGCGCGATGCGCTGCGAGGCCAGCGCCGGATCGCCGGACACCGACGGCAGCAGCACCACGAATTCGTCGCCGCCCAGGCGCGCCACCATGTCCGCTTCGCGCAGGCAGGCGCTGATGCGGGCCGCGGCTTCGACCAGCAGCATGTCGCCGACTCCGTGTCCGAGGACGTCGTTGATCGCCTTGAAGTTGTCCATGTCGATGAACAGCACCGCGCCATGCTGCCCGCTGCGCGCCGACGCCGCCAGCGCGTCGTGCAGGCGGTCCATCAGCATGCGCCGGTTCGGCAGGCCGGTCAGCGAATCGAAAAAGGCGAGGTGGTGGATTTCCTGTTCCGCCTGCTTGCGGGCGGAGATGTCGTCGAAGTTGACGATGACCTGCTTGAGCGTGCCGTCGGCGCGGAATTCGGGAAAGGCATTTACCAGCAGCCACAACGGCGGCGCCCCGCCTGCCTGCACCACGCCCAGCACCTGCGACTCGATCGCCTGCCCGCCTCCCAGCACCCGGTTGACCGGATACTGGCCGAGCGGCAGCGGCGCCCCCTGCTCGTCAACGAAGCACCAGGCCGGATCGCGCGCGACCTTGCCGCAGATCTGCGCTTCGGACAGCCCCAGCAATTCGGACGCGCGCGGGTTGCTGTACACGATGCTGGTGTCGGGGGCATGCACGACGATCGCGGTGCGCAGGTTGCTCAGCAGTTCACGGTGGCGCGCCTCGCTTTCGGCAAGCTGCTGTTGTTGCTGCCGCGCCCGCTCTTCGCTCTGCTTGCGTTCGTCGATATTGAAGGAAACGCCGATCAGGCGCCGGCCGCGGGCGCCGTCGCCGCCGTCCATGATCTTGCCGTGATTGGCGTACCAGACCCAGCGCCCGTCCTTGGCGCGCACACGGAATTCGCAGCGGTAGTGCGGCGTGACGCCGTCCATGTGGTCGCGCAGCGCCGATTTCACGGCCTGCAGGTCGTCGCGGTGCACCAGCGCGTACAGGTCGTCGAGCAGGCGCGCGGTCTCGGCGTCGTCATAGCCAAGCTCCGAAAACACGCGGCTGGCGCGGCGCGTGACCTGGCCGGACAGAAGGTCGTTCTCCCACAAATCCAGGTCCGCCGCCTCCAGCGCCAGCTGGAGGCGTTCCCCATCCATGTCTTGCCAGCCGTCCTGCACCATTCCCGTCCCCGTCATCGCGCGACATTGCCTTTCCAGTGTAAATCAGATTTGCAAGGGGATGCGCTCCGAAAGTGACTGGAAAAACGGACGAAAAAAAAACCCGCCGATAAGGCGGGCTTTGCAAAACAACCAACAACTCAGGCTGTTTTTATTGTTGTGTTGTTGCACTTCAATGCATGTCAATATAGTAGCACGCAACCTCGACGGCCAAGCCGGGGCGCCCCATGTTTTCGTTAGCAATAGGAAATAAGTGTGGCTATTTCACAACCGGCTTCGGGACCAGCGGTTTGGGTGCCGGCTCCTCGTCGTCCGCGCCAGCTTCGGCCTCCTCGGGCGGCTCAGGCGGTGGCGAAGGGTCACCCGGCTCCGGCGCCACCGGCAGTTCGGGCCTCGGCGGCGGCGCGGGCGGCTCGGTCACGGCCGGTGGCGGGATCAGCAGGCCCTGCCCGGCCGCGGTGAATTTCCAGTCCGAGATCCGCGCCTTGTTGTCGAAGTTCGCGAAGCGCGCATCGAAATTGCCCACCTTGAGCGGCTTGGCGTTCGACAGGCTGAACACGCCGCTGATGCCGGCCTTGTCGCCCACGGTGATGAGGCCCCACTCCGCCCTGCCCGTGATGGGGTCGACGAACACCTTGCGCAGGTGACGGCGAACCTGCGGGAAGCGCGGATCCCTTAGCAACGCATCGAGAGTGGGAGGCTGCTGCGGCTGGCCCCTGGGCGACGCGGCCGCATAGCTGCGCAGCGCTTCACTGAACGCGGCGCCGATCTCGAGCAGCTCTTCCTCGGCGGCGGCGCGCTGCATCAGCGAGCCGGTCTTGATCCCGGCTGCGGCCACCAGGCCGAGGATCGCCAGCAGCACGATCAGGCCGATGTAGGTAAAGCCACGGCAGCGTGGAGCCAGCGCCATGGCTACCAGTCGGCGTAGGGCTTGCCGCTGCGATCAATGCCCGGCGCCCCGCTCTTGATGCTGTACACCGCGCCCTTGGCGCCGTCCTCGGGCGGGACGATGATCCACGTCGCGCTGCTGTCGGTAACCGGATCGACCGGCAGGCTGCGCAGGTATTTGCGCTCGACCAGCTGGTCGAGCGAGTCGGGATAGCGCCCGGTATCGGAATAGAACTGGTCGATCACCTCGCGCGTATTGCGCAGGTTATCAAGCAGGATGGTCTCCTTGGCGCCGTCGATGCGCGGCAGGTAGCGCGGCACCGCGAGCGTCAGCAGCAAGGCGACGATGGCCAGCACCACCAGCAGCTCGATCAGGGTGAAGCCGGCGCGCGCGCGGCGGAACATGGCGCTCACCATTTGCGGTACGGTACGTCGTTCAGGCCGACCCGCCCGGAGGTCGAATACACGTCGTACACGTCGTCGCCCTCGCGCGGTTCGGCTGCTTCGCTGGCGTAGCTGCGCTTGCCCCACGTGGCCGACTCCGCAAGGTCGGGATCCGGGTTGAACGGGTCGCGCGGAATCCGGCGCAGGAAGAAGATCTTGCTGCGCTTCGGGCTGCGCAAGTCCGGCACGCCTTCGACCAGCACTTCCAGCGAGCGCGGATAGCCGGTTGCATTGAGCGTCCTGGCGATGCGCCCTTCGTCGTACGCCTTCTTGTAGGCGTCGATGCCGTGGCGGATGTCGCGCAGCGCACGGCGCAGCTCCTGCTCCTGCTTGCGCTGCACGCTGACCTGCGTCACCGGGATCACCATCGCCGCGAGCAGCCCGAGGATCGCCAGGCTGACCAGCAATTCGATCAGGGTGAAGCCGCGATGCAGGCGCCGCAGCATCATTCTTCCGGCTCAGGCGGCGGCGCCGCGTCCGTGACCGGGGCCGGGATCGGCGTGACGACCGGCGCCTGCAGCGGCGCCGGCGGCATGGCCTGCGGCGGCTGCGAGGCTGGTGCGGCCGGCGGCGGCGTCGATGGAATCGCCGGCGCCGGCTGGGTGGGCTGGCGCGCGGCAGGCATCACGACCGGCACGCGCGCCGACTGGTCAGGGCGCGAACGGAAGCTCGACTCGGTGCCGGCATTGAACTCCGACAGCTCGGCGGCGGGACGCTGCACGGTGCGCACCAGGTGCGGCGTGATCGACAGCACGATCTCGGTCTTCTCGTTGTCGTCGCGCGTGGTGCCGAACAGGCGGCCGAGGATCGGCAGGCTGCCCAGCCCCGGCACCTTGCTGCCGCTGCTGCGGTCTTCGCTGTTGATCAGGCCTGCCAGCACCTGGGTCTCGCCATCCTTCAGCTGCAGCATGGTGCTGGCCGAACGGCTGCCGATCTGGTACGCAGTAGTACCAGTCGGCGTCGTGATGGTGCTGACCAGGTTACTCACTTCCAGCGAAATCCGGATCGCCACTTCGTTGTTCAGGTAGATGGTCGGCTCGACGTTCAGGGTCAGGCCGACGTCGATGTAGGCCACCGACTCGGACGCAAAGCCGCCGGCGCCGGGCGAAATCGTGGTGGTGATGTTCGGGACCTTGTCGCCGATGACGACTTTGGCCTTCTCTTTGTTGCGCACGCGAATGCGCGGATTGGCCAGCGTGTTGGAGTCGCCGTCGGTCTTGGCCGCCGTGACCGTGGCCGACAGGTTGGACACGCCGATGTCGCGGCTGCGCAGCTGGCGCACCGTTTCCAGCGTCAGCGGACCGCCGCCAAAGGTGGACAGTGGCGCCAGCGTGACTTCGCTCGGCCACGAGATCCCCAGCTCCATCATGCGGCTGCGCTTGATCTCGAGGATCTCGACGTCGAGCATGACTTCCGCTTCGGCCACGTCCTGCAGCGCCACCAGGCGCGAGGCGATGCGGATCGCTTCCGGGTTGTCGCGCATGATCACGAGGTTGAGCTTTTCGTCGGCCACCACGTCGCGCGCCTTCAGGATGGTCTTGAGCGTGTTGACGATGGTCTTGGCCTCGGCGTTCGCCAGGAAGAAGGTCTTGACGGTGAGCTCCTGGTATTCCTTCAGCTTGACCGCGCTGTTCGGGTAGACCAGGATGGTGTTCCCGTCCATGACCTGGTGCGCCAGCTGGTTGCCGACCATGAGGTAGTAGACGGCCGCTTCCACTGTGCTGTTCTTCAGGAAGATCGAGGTGCGCTGGTCGGCCTTGACGTCCTTGTCGAACACGAAGTTAAGGCCAGAGCGGCGCGAGATCACTTCAAACACCTGCCTGAGCGGCGCGTCGCGGAACTCGATCGTGATCGGCTGGCGGAACGCGGCGGACAGTGCATCTTCAGCGGCAGGCGCCGCGAACTGGTCGTTGACGCGCGCAAGCATCAGGCGCGCGGCTTCGTGCTGCGGGCGCTCGGCCAGGATGGCATTGAGCTTCAGGCGCGCCTGCTCGTATTCCTTCTTGTCGACCGACGCGGCGGCGGCCTCCATCATGCGCAGGTGGCGCTGGTCCATCTCGATCGATAGCATGCCGGCCCGGGCGCGTTCATTGGCCGGGTCGAACGCAAGCACGCGGCGGTAGTCCTGCAGCGCCAGCGCGGGCCTGGCGGCGGCTCGGTTGCGCTCAGCCTGGTCCAGCAGGCGCACCGCGTTGCGATCGCGCGCCTGCAGGAAGGCGGCCTTGTACTGCGCGTTGGTCGGCTCCCTGGCGATCGCCTCCTGGAACTTCAGCAGGCCCTCCTCGACCTTGTCTTGCTCCACCAGCTCGCGGCCGTCGCGGTAGGCCATCTGGGCCGCGCAGCCGGCCAGCGCGAGCGCCAGCAGCGGCAGCGCGGCCAGGCGCACCAGTTTATCCATGCGATTCCGGGGACTTGCCATCACTCGAGGACTCCAATGTTAATTTGCTGAACCTGGTTCAACGGAAGATACGTCAGCGTCAACGTGGGCGGGGAAATCGAATCGACACGGTAGATGCCGTCGATGACCATATTGTCCCGCACGATATAGGTGGTGCCCGAACGCGAGAGATAGACTTCCACCGCGCCGTCGCTGACCGCCTTGCCGATAAATGTAAACGGCAGCGCAGGCGCGGCCGGCGCCGGCGGCGGCAGTGAAGGCGCCGGTGCAGGAGGCGGCGGCGGGGGATTCCAGTCCTGGGTACCGAACACGCCAGCGTCGGCGACGTCGCCGCCCTCGCCCACCAGTGCGGCGCGGTCGTGCACGCGCAGGATGGCCGGGTCGGACACGCCGGCCGAACGGCTGGCAATGCGCACTGGCGCTGCATTTTGGCTTGCCTGGACCGGCGCGCGTTCTACCGCTTCGGCGACGCCGCTGTCCGGCGTGTTGTCGCCGAAGATGACCAGCGCGGCAGCGGCAGCCAGCGCGGCGCCGTAGCCAAGGACGCGCGGGTTCATGGGCGCACCCCGGTTCCCGGGCCGGCCAGGTACAGCGTCAGGCGCACGCGCGCTTCGACCGTGGCGTCGCCGATCGCATCGCGCCGGAAGCTGATTTCGTCGAGCGAGGCAAACGGGATCGCGCGCAGCGCCAGCATGCCGAACTTCCAGACCGCACCGTAGTTGCCCTTGACCGGCAAAACAACCTGATAGGTGTAGACACGCGAATTGCGGTCGTAGCCCGCCTTGTATTCGCCCTGGCTCAGGATCAGGCCCGATTTGGCGGCCAGGCCGAACAAGGTGGCGACCTGCTGCTCGGCGTAGCGGCGCTCGCCGAGCGTCTCGTAAAAGAGGGCCAGGTTTTCATTGGCCAGCACCGGCGCGGCCTTGACGGGCATCGGCGGCGCGGCAGCCGCGCGCAGCGCCAGTTCGTGTTCGCGCACCTGCAGCGCGCGTTGCGGCAGCAGCCAGGCCAGCGCCGCAGCGCCGAGCAGGCAGCACAGCGCCGCGGCGCAGGCCACCGGCCCGGCCGCACGGGTGGCAAGGCGCGCGCGCAGCAGCATCGCGTTCAGGCTGGCGCTGTTCATGGCGCGCTCCAGCTGGCATCGAGCTCGAACCGGATCGGCCGGTTCGGATCCTGGTCGTTAATTTCGTGGCGGGTCAGCGCGACGTCGCTGAACAGCTCCTCGCGCTTGAGGCGCGCAACGTAGTCGATCATCTCGTCGCTGGTACGGGCTTCGGCGCTGATGCGCAGCATGCGCTTGCGCGCATCCGGCTCCAGCGCCAGCAGCGCCACGCCGGCCGGGGTGGCCGAGGCCACCGCTTCCTGCAAGGCGCGCCACGGAAGGTTCAGCTGCATCACGGCGCCGTTCACCGCAGCGGCCTGGGGTTCGGAAATCGGCGCCGCCGGCACCACGGGTGCAGCGAGCGGCACGTTTGACCGCGCCTGCAGCGCCGCCAGCTGCTGTTCGTGATCGCGCTGACGCGCCATCAGGTCGGCGCCTGCACATGCCGCCGCCACGCACAGCAGCAGCGCAAACCCGGCCAGCAGCCAGGCCGCCAGCGGGGTACGGTACAGCGTGCGCGCGAAGCTACGCGGCGCGAAATCGATGCGTACCGGTTTCACAAACGGCTCCCGGTTGCGGCAAGCGCGGCTGCGGCGCTCCAGCCTTGCGGTGCTTCAGCCAGGACGCCGACGCCGCGCCAGGACCCGGGCACCTGCCCCGACAGGTGCATGCTGGCAGGGGCCGCCACGCCGAGACGCAGCGCTTCCCGGGCCACATGAGCGTCGAGCCAGGCTGTGCCGGCGCCTGCGGGCACCTGGGCCGCGCGCAGTGCGCCAAGGCCGTCGCCGTCAGGCACGCCGAATGTCAGCACGCCCTCGTGCACCAGGCCATACCAGCCGTCGGACGCCAGCAAGTGACACGAGCGGTTCCAGCCGGCGAGGAATTGCGGGATCACTTCAACCAGCGCCAGCTTGTGTTCTGCCGCGCACTGCGCAAGTACGTCATGCAGCGCGCGCGGCAGCGCGGCGGCGGTGAAGGTGTGTGAAGGATCCCAGCTGCCCGCAATCGTCCATCCGGACGCGGATTCTCCATACAGCTGCTGGAAGCGCAGCGCGGCGGCGGCTTCCAGGTCGCCCATGCGCGCGGCGCCCGGCGGCGACGTCACCTGCCACATGCGCGCCAGGTCGTCGGCGACGACCACCGTTGCGGGCCAGCGCGCAAAGGCGCCATCGGCAAGCAGCGCGCGCAGTCCGTCGGCCACTTGCTGCGCGCCGGCGCCCTGCGTCAACGCGTGTTCCGCAACGACGGCCGCGCGCTCGCCGCTCCAGCGGCTGGTTTTGACGAGCGCGATCCCGGCGTTCGACACGCCGATGCGCAAGGCTTGTCCGAAGCGCCTACGCATGCAAGGTCACCCGTTTGATTTCCGAGAGCGTGGTGGCGCCGCGCCGCACCAGCGCAAGCGCGGCCAGGCGCAGGCTGCGCGTGCCGTTCGCGTGCGCGGCGGCCTTGATCTGGCGGATCGGGCGCTTGTCGACGATCAGTTCGCGGATTTCGTCGTTCAAGGTCAAAATCTCGGCGATCGAACGGCGTCCCTTGTAGCCGGTGCCGCGGCAGTCGCCGCAGCCCTTGCCTTGCATGAAAACGTAATCCTGCACGTCGGCGCGCTCCAGGTTGACCGAGGCCAGTTCTTCGTCGCTCGGCGTGAACTGGGTGGCGCAGTGCGGGCAGTTCATGCGCACCAGGCGCTGGGCCCAGATGCCGTTGAGCGCCGAGACGAACGCGTACGGGTCGATGCCCATGTGGGTGAAGCGGCCGAACACGTCGAACACGTTGTTGGCGTGGACGGTGGTGAGCACCAGGTGGCCGGTCAGCGCGGACTGCACCGCGATCTCGGCGGTCTCGCGGTCGCGGATCTCGCCCACCATGATCTTGTCCGGGTCGTGGCGCAGGATCGAACGCAGGCCCTTGGCGAAGGTCAGTCCCTTCTTTTCGTTGACCGGGATCTGCAGGATGCCGGGCAGCTGGTATTCGACCGGGTCTTCGATGGTGATGATCTTCTCGCGCCCGTTGTGGATCTCGGTCAGCGCCGCATACAGCGTGGTGGTCTTGCCGGAACCGGTG
>DASWSX010000198.1:0-11526 GCA_036402435.1 Telluria sp.
AGACCAGTTTTTTCGATAGTGCGCTTGAAGCGGCGCATGGCTACTTCGAACGGCTCGTTTTCTTTAAGGCGAATAGTGGTCATGTAAAAATCAAACCGTTAGATTTAGATGGGAAGAACGAGATTCTAGCAGCATTTCAAAGTGATGGGAAGCTTTTCGCTTTCCTGTTTCGCAAGCGCCACACGAAAAGCTCACTCGCCGACGGCCTGTCCCGCTGCTACGCCGGAGGCCCAGGCCCACTGGAAATTGTACCCGCCGAGCCAGCCGGTCACGTCGACCGCCTCGCCGATAAAGTACAGCCCCGGCACCTTGTTGGCCATCATCGACTGCTGCGACAGCTCGCGCGTGTCGACCCCGCCCAGCGTCACTTCGGCTTTGCGGTAGCCTTCCGAGCCGGCCGGCACGATCGCCCAGCGGTTGATGGCGTCGCCCAGCTTGCGCAGCTTTGCGTCCGGCATGTCGGCCAGGCGCGCATCCGGCTCGAAGCCGTTGGCGACCAGCAGGCCTTCGGCCAGCCGCACCGGCAGCCATTGCGACAGCACGTTGCCCAGCTGCTTCTTGATGGTGCCCTTGCCTTCGATCAGTACCTGGGCGACGTCCATGTCCGGCAGCAGATTGAGCACGATCGGCGTGCCCGGCTGCCAGTAGCTGGAAATCTGCAGGATCGCCGGGCCGGACAGCCCGCGGTGGGTGAACAGCAAGTCTTCGCGGAAATGGCCGCGTTTGGCGCCCTTGCCCTTGCCCGAACCGGTCTCCACTTCGACTTCCAGCGCGATACCCGACAGCGGCGCGAACGCTTCCCAGCTAGGGCCGTCGAAGGTCAGCGGCACCAGGCCGGGGCGCGGCTCGATGATGTTCAGGCCGAACTGGGTGGCAATCCGGTAGCCGAAGTCGGTGGCGCCGATCTTTGGAATCGACAGGCCGCCGCTGGCAATCACCAGGCTGTCGGCAAGGATGTCGCCGGTGTCGGTCGCCAGCAGGAAGCCTTCCGAGGTGTTTTCCACCGAACCGACCTGGCACGGCATGCGCCAGGTCACCGCGCCCTCGGCGCACTCTTCCTTGAGCATCTGGATGATCTGTTCGGCCGAGTCGTCGCAGAACAGCTGGCCACGGTGCTTCTCGTGGTAGCCGATCCGGTGCTTCTTGACCAGCGCGAGGAAGTCCTGCGGCGTGTAGCGCGACAGTGCGCTCTTGCAGAAGTGCGGGTTCTCCGACAAGAAATTGGCCGGTGCCGCATTAATATTGGTGAAATTGCATCGTCCGCCGCCGGAAATGCGGATCTTTTCAGCCAGCTTGGCCGCGTGATCGATCAGGACGACGCGCTTGCCACGCTGGGCGGCCACGGCCGCGCACATCATGCCGGCCGCGCCGGCGCCGATCACTGCTACATCGAATTGTTTTGCCATCTGGTGCTGATTCCGCGAGTTACAAAAGGAGTGATTGTAAACCGGCCCGGCCTCAGCCCTTCAATGCTTTCGCTACCTTCAGGCATTGTTGCACCTGTTCGAGGATGGGTTCCGGCACCGGCACCTCGCCGCGCAGCGCCTTCGCGATCCACGCAGCCGTGCTTGCCGCATCGCGCGCCGATGGCACCTCGGCCAGCTCGTCGGTCGGATCGCCCTTCTGCACCAGCAGCACGCCTTCGCCGCCATGGAACCACTGGATCTGCTGGCCCCGGTTCGCGTTGGCCACGGTTTCGCCCTCGGTGCCGCGCATCAGGAAAGCGTCGCCGCGCCCTTCCGGGGCTGTCGTGGTGAAATATTCGCTCAGCATCTCAAGATACTCGGGATGGGTGTAGGACACCAGCCGCAGCGCCGGTCCGTCGAACGGTTGCAGGATTTTGACCAGGGTGTGGGTGGAATTGCGCACGCCGAGGATGCGGCGCAGCGCCAGCAGCCGGGCCATCTTGGGCGCCAGCGTTTCGATCGGCATGAAGCTCGGCTCGCCGCGCGCCACGGCCGCGTGGATGTCGGCGGCAGAGCCCGCCGGCACATAGCCCATCGCCGCGAGGATTTCCGCCGTCGTCACGCGGCCGGGGTCGCTGGTGACGCCGTGCACCAGCACCGGCACGCCTTCGCGCGCGAGCAGCAGCGCCAGCAGCGGCGTCAGGTTGGCCAGCTTGCGCGCGCCGTTGTAGCTCGGGATCAGGACTGGGGCGAACCGGGCCGGGGGAACGGGCAGCAGCGGGAACGAGGCCTCGGCCGCTTCCAGGAAGCCGGCGATTTCGCTGACCGACTCGCCCTTGAAACGCAGCGCCAGCACCACCGCGCCCATTTCCAGGTCGGACACCCTGCCGTCGAGCATGGCCGCGTACAGCGCTCGCGCGTCGTCGCGCGACAGGCTGCGCGCGCCTTTCTTGCCGCGTCCGATTTCCTTGATGAAATGCGCGGCCGGGAATGGGTCGAAATTTGTCGTCATTCAGGAAGCTTACACCGGGAGGTTTTCATCCGGGCGGGGATTTTCGCCTGCTGCAGTGCAGCACCCGGAAATTCGTACTACACTGGCAGATCCCTAAGGTAACTTGCGACGCCGCCGATGATCACGCCCGATATTGAAAATAGTAACGTCAGCTCGTTCGCGCTGATGCCCTCGCCTGAACAGCTGCACGCCACGCTCCCGTTGTCCGACGCTGCGTTCCAGACCGTCATGCGCGGCCGCGAAGCGTTGCGCAACATTCTCGACCGCAAGGACAAGCGGATGTTCGTCGTGGTTGGACCATGTTCGATTCACGACCCAGTGGCCGGCCTCGACTATGCCCGTCGCCTGAAGAAGCTGCAGGAGGAAGTTGCCGACACCATGCTGCTGGTCATGCGCGTGTACTTCGAGAAGCCGCGCACGACAACCGGCTGGAAGGGCTACATCAACGACCCGGACATGGATGATTCGTTCCGCGTCGACGTCGGCATGAGCAACGCGCGCAGGTTCCTGCTCGACGTGTGCGAGCTCGGCCTGCCGACCGCGACCGAAGCGCTGGACCCGATTTCGCCGCAGTACCTCGGCGACCTGATCGCCTGGACCGCGATCGGCGCCCGCACGACCGAATCGCAGACGCACCGCGAGATGTCGTCGGGCCTGTCGACGCCGGTCGGGTTCAAGAACGGCACCGACGGCGACATCAGCATTGCGATCAACGCGATTTTGTCGTCGGCGCATCCGCACTCGTTCCTCGGGATCAGCAGCCAGGGCACGGTATCGATCGTGCGCACCAGCGGCAACGCCTATGGCCACGTGGTGCTGCGCGGCGGCGACGGACGGCCAAACTATGATTCGGTCTCGGTGACCATCGCCGAACAGGCGCTGGCCAAGGCCGGACTGCCGGCCAACCTCGTGGTGGATTGTTCGCATGCGAACAGTTACAAGAAGCCTGAACTGCAGCCGCTGGTGATGTCGGACGTGATCCAGCAGATCAAGCACGGCAACAAGTCGGTGGTGGGCGTGATGATTGAATCGAACATTGTCGGCGGCAACCAGAAAATTCCGACGGATTTGTCGGAGCTGAAGTATGGATGCTCGGTGACGGATGGCTGCATCGATTGGGCAACGACGGAGTCGATGCTGCGCGCGGCGCATCAGGAATTGTTGCAAAGGCCGTGACGATTACAATATCGCCTTTCAGCCCCATCTTTAGCTCCCCATGATCGTTCTCGGCGTCGAATCCTCCTGCGATGAAACCGGCCTTGCGTTGTACGACACGCAACGCGGCCTGCTGTCGCACGCACTCCACTCGCAGGTTGCCATGCACGAGGAGTACGGCGGCGTGGTGCCCGAACTGGCCTCGCGCGACCACATCCGCCGCGCCATCCCGCTGCTCGAACAGACCCTGTCCGCAGCCGGCATCGAGGCGTCAAGCATCGACGCCATCGCCTACACCCAGGGCCCCGGCCTGGCCGGCGCGCTGCTGGTCGGCTCGTCGGTTGCCTGCAGCCTCGGCCTCGCGCTCGACAAGCCGGTGCTCGGCGTGCACCACCTCGAAGGCCACCTGCTCTCGCCGCTGCTGGCAAGCGATCCGCCCAAGTTCCCGTTCATCGCCCTGCTTGTATCCGGCGGCCATACCCAGCTGATGCGGGTCGATGGCGTCGGCAAGTACACGCTGCTCGGCGAAACTCTCGACGACGCGGCCGGCGAAGCCTTCGACAAGTCGGCCAAGCTGCTCGGCCTCGGCTACCCCGGCGGCCCCGCCATCTCGCGCATGGCCGAGTTCGGCAACCCGGACGCCTACAAACTGCCGCGCCCGATGCTGCATTCGAAGGATTTCAATTTCAGCTTCTCGGGCTTGAAGACCGCCGTGCTGACGGTGGTAAAGAACCACGAAGAAAAAGTGATCGCCAACATCTGCGACCAGGACAAGGCCGACATCGCGCGCGGCTTCGTCGATGCGATCGTCGACGTGCTGACCGCCAAGTGCGTCAGCGCGATGCGCCACTCAGGCCTCAAGCGCCTGGTCATCGCGGGCGGCGTCGGCGCCAACTCGCAGCTGCGCGCCTCGCTCAATGCTGCCGCGGAACAGAAGAAGTTCCGCGTCTACTATCCGGAGCTCGAATTTTGCACCGACAACGGCGCGATGATCGCCTTCGCCGGCGCGATGCGCCTGGAGATCAATCCCGAAGCGGCCCAGCGCGACTATGGGTTTAACGTGCGTCCACGCTGGCCGCTCGAGGAAATCGAGGCGGCGTAGAAACAAAGATTGCCTTGCTCCTAAGGTGTCACGCCTTCCGCCTAAAAATGGCAAACTTCCCCGGTCGTGTTTTTCCGGGGGTACCGAATGCGTGTTGTTAGCTGGAACATTCACTGGGGCTGTGGCAAGGACAGCAGGATCCGCATCCATGCAATCATCGATGTCCTGCGCAAGTTAAATCCCGACATCATCTGCCTGCAAGAAGTAGCGGCGAATCATCCAGAACTGGAAGGCAATGCCAGCGCCAACCAGTTTCGCCAGCTTGCAGGCGCATTCGGCGGTTACCAGCCGGTGCTGGAGCCCACCAGCGAAATCTACCAGAACAACATGCCACGCCAGTTCGGCAACCTGCTGTTGTCGAAGTACCGCATCACGCAGGTCCACCGGCACTCGCTGCCATGGCCGCCCGACCCGGCCAATCCTGGCATGCCGCGCGGCCTGATCGAAGCGGTTGTCGAAGCACCCGGCGGCAAGCTGCGCGTGCTGACCACCCACCTCGAGTACTACTCCCAGATCCAGCGCATGGCGCAGGTCAGGCACATCAAGTACCTGCACTGGGAAGCGTGCGAGCGCGCGCGCCTGTACCTGCCCAACACGGGCCTCGATGCGCCGTTCCAGCTGGGTTTCCGGCCCGGCTCGGCGATTTACTGCGGCGACTTTAATTTCACTTCGGATTCGGACGAACACGCGGAAATGCTGGCGACCGACGACAGCATCGCCCTGCCCCTGGTCGATGCCTGGAGCCAGACCCATCCGGACAGCGCACGCGCCCCGACCGCGGGCCTGCACGGCTTCAAATGGCCGGAACGGCCGGCCTGCTACGACTACTTCTTCGTAACCGACGACTTGCTTGCGCGCGTCAAAGAAGTAACGGTACAGTCGGAAACGGCCGCCTCCGATCACCAGCCGATCGTGCTCGACCTCGCCTGACCGATTAATCGTTAAGCTTTAGGCAATCTCAACAGGCTCCCCCCGGAACGAACCGACGATGTAAGCATTGTCCGGTTACCAGGGGAGCAACCATGAAACGTTTGTTGGCCATCACTGCGCAGGCCACGCTGTGCCTTGCGCTCACCACCACCGCACAGGCGGCGCCTGTTACTGCGGAAGGCAACTTCATCAGGCTTGGGGTCAGCGACAGCGGCGCGCTGATCGACCACACGACCAGCACCGGTATCCAGTTCGATCCCACCGGTTCCGGCAATTTCAGTGGCGCCATCGATTACCTCACGCCCGGCTTCCCGTTCGCGTTTTACTCGCTCGGCGTGAACGGCGAATTCCGTACCGCCGGCGGTCTTGAACCCCAGAACAACCCCTTCGGCGCCACCACGATCAACCTGGCGCCAGCCGGCGCATCGCCGGTCATCGTGACCAGCGGCGGCATGTTCGGCGGCCTTGGGTTCACGCAGGCCCTGTCCTTCGACGTGTCCTCGCGCAGCATCCAGGCGCGCATTACCTTCACCAACATGGGGGACGCGGCGCTCGAAAATGTCGTTTACGCAGTCGGGTTCGATCCTGACCAGGACGCCGACCTCCCTGGCAGCGAGGCGTTCGACACCGACAACCGCGTCAATGGCCAGGGCGCAGCCGCCAGCGTAACGGCAATCGGTCCAGTCTTGGGCTTAGGCATCACGCTGGCGAACAGCAGCGGATGGACCAATACCTTCGCCGGCAACCGCTTGAGCCGTGTAACCAATCCGTACCTCCTGGCGACCGAGGGCATCGACGATGGCTTCGGCGATACCGAGCTGACGCTCGGCTACAACCTTGGCGACTTCGCGCCCTTCGAGCAAAAGACCATCGGCTACGATTACACCCTCTTCGCCACGGTGCCGGAACCTGGCATCCTGCCGCTGACGGTTGCCGGACTGCTCCTGCTTGGCGTAGCCCGGCGACGCGCATGAAACAGCCGAATTTGCCAGCCTATGCTGCAATCGTACGCAACGCCTGTTCGAACACTTCCGGCGGCTGTCCGCCCGAGATCAGGTGGCGTTCGTTGATGATGATGGCCGGGACCGAACTGATGCCCGCGCGCTGGTAGTACTGCTGGCGCTCGCGCACTTCCGAGGTATAGGTGTCGGAAGAAAGGATGCGCGCAGCCTCAGCAGTGTCGAGGCCGACGTCGCCCGCCGCGCGCGCGAGCACCGCGTGATCGCCCGGGTTCTCGCTGCGCGTGAAGTAGGCATCGAACAACGCCATCTGCAGCGCATGGCCGCGGCCCTGCATCTCGGCCCAGTGCAGCAGCCGGTGGGCGTCGAAGGTATTGTAGATGCGGTCGCGCTGGTTGAAGGTGAAGCCAAGTTCGGCGCCGCGGGCACGGATCATCTCGCTGGTTTGCGCGCGCTGCTCTGCGCTCGCGCCGTATTTTTCGGCCAGGTGTTCACCGATGTCCTGGCCGCCCGCAACCATGGCGGGGTTGAGTTCGAAAGGCTGGAAATGGATCTCGGCGTCGATGGCACCCTTGACCCGCTCCAGCGCCTGCTCGAGGGACTTAAGCCCGATCACGCACCACGGGCACGAAATGTCGGACACGAAATCGATTCTGATCTGCTTGCTCACGCTGTAAGCCTTTCACGGAAGTTTCATTCCATTCTGGCACAAGCGCTGCAGTGCGGGCGCGCCGCTTACTTCTTCTTTGCCGGTGCCTTGCCAGCACTACCCGACTTGCTGCCGATTCGGCTCTCCTTGCCAGCAATCAGGTTCGAGATGTTCTTGGCATGGCGGTACAGCAGCAGCGCACTCATGACGGCCACCGCAAACAGGATGGCGTCGGCGCCAAACAGCAGGCCGTAATAAAACGGCGCGAAGATCGCGGCGATCAGCGCCGCCAGCGACGAGTAGCGGAACGCGTAGGCCACGATCAGCCAGGTCGCCAGCGTCGCCAGGCCCAGCCAGATGTTCAGTCCCAGCAGCACGCCCAGCGCGGTGGCCACGCCCTTGCCGCCCTTGAACTTGAAGAACACCGGCCACAGGTGGCCGATGAACACGGCAAGCGCAACCAGCGCGATGCCGGTGTCGTCGATGCCATAGGTGTCAGCCAGGCGCAGCGCGAGCCAGACGGCAAACCAGCCCTTGGCGGCGTCGCCGATCAGGGTCGCAATGGCGGCCTTCTTGTTCCCGCTGCGCAGGACGTTGGTGGCGCCCGGGTTGCCCGAGCCATAGGTGCGCGGATCGGACAGGCCGAAAGCGTGGCTCATCACGACGGCAAACGAAATCGAGCCGATCAGGTAGGCGGCGATCACAAACAAAACGGTGTACATGGGGTCTCTCTTTTTATAGTCCGGCGTCAAGGCCGGGCGTGATTATATACAGTTGCCCTTACAAGGCACACTGGACCGCCTTTGCCCCCAGCAGCGCCAGCACCACCTGCGGGTCGATCCCGACCAGGTAGCCGCGCCGGCCGCCATTGATATAAATCTTTTCCAGCGCGAGGATGCTCTCCTCGACATACACGGGCATGGCCTTTTTTGTGCCGAACGGCGAGGTGCCGCCGACCTGGTAGCCGGTGTGGCGCTGCGCCACCTCCGGCTTGCACGGCTCGACCGACTTGCACGGAATCGCGCGCGCCAGGTTCTTGGTCGAGACCTTGCAGTCGCCGTGCATCAGCACGATTAGCGGGCGCGCCGCCTCGTCCTGCATCACCAGCGTCTTGACCACGTCGTGTTCAGGCACTCCCAGTTCGCGCGACGACACCGCGGTGCCGCCGTGCTCCTCGTACTCGTAGGGGTGCTCGGTGAAGGCGACCTGGTGTTTGCGCAGGAACTGGGTCGCCTGTGTTTCTGAAATATGCTCTTTGCGGGCCATGCGTGTTACGCTAAAGGTTCATTGAGGAGTCTTATTATGCAGCAAGAGATTCGCTTTGCCACCTTCAATGTTTTCAACCTCGCCCCTCCCGGCGCGCGTTTGTATGACAACCTGCTGCCCTCGACACCCGAGGAGTACGAGGCGAAGATCGCCTGGACCGCGCGCCAGATCGACCTGCTCGACGCCGACATCATCGGCTTCCAGGAGATCTTTTCGCAAGGCGCGCTGAAGGAGGCGCTGGCCCGCACGACGAAATACCGCGGCGCCCACCATGTCGGCTTCGATCCCGACCCCGCCGCCCCGCGCCTGACGCCGAGCGTGGCCCTGGTCTCGCGCCTGCCGCTGGCCGGCCCCGGGACCGCGCACCTGCTGTTCCCGCCAGGGATCGCCCTGCCGCCCGGAAGCCGCGACGCCGACCGCTTTACCCGCGCCGTGATCCACGTGCCGATCGTCGCCTCGCCCGACTGCACCATCGACGTGGTCGTGGTCCACCTGAAATCGCGCCGGCCCGACTACCGCAATGGCGACACCGGCGAAGACGCCCAGGTGTATGCGATGGCCTGCCTGCGTTCGCTCGTCCGGCGCGGCACCGAGGCGGTCGGGCTGCGCGTCATGCTGAGCAACCTGGCCAGGGCCAACAAGCGCCCGCGCGTGGTGCTGGGCGACTTTAACGACGTCGCCGATTCGGTCACCACCGCGATCGTGCAGGGCGTCGGCGGGCCGCTGGGCGACCGCATGTTCGACGCCTATGACTTGCAGCGCACCCAGGACCGGCTGCGCCATGTGGGATTCAGCAGCATGCACGATGGCCGCTACAGCACCATCGACCATATCCTGCTGTCGGAGGACTTCAATGGCGCGCTGCCGAATGCCCTCGGCGAGGTAGTCGAGGTTAACTACCTGAACGACCACCTGGTGCTGGCGCTGCCGGAAGCGTCCGACCACGGCCAGGTGCTGGCGCGCGTGCGCCTGTTCGATGAAACCCACGGGCTTATCGATGCCGGCGTGTGAGGTCCGGTGTGGTGGACGCCATGCTGGCGTAAGCGCCCTGGTATTCGTCGCAGCCGTGCCGGCGCAGGAAATCGAGCTGCTCCTGCGTCTCGACGCCCTCGGCGACCACGCGCAGCTTTAGCCCGCGCGCCACCGCGATAATGGCGGGGATGATGCCCTCCTCGCCCGGTACGCGCAGGATCTCGCCCACCAGGCTGGCGTCGATCTTCAGCTTCGACAGCGGCACCCGGCGCAGGAACGACAGGTTCGAGCAACCGGTTCCGAAGTCATCGATCGTCAGCTGCACGCCGCGCTCGCCCAGGGCATTGACCGTGCCGATGGTTGCTTCGTCGGCGTTCATGATGACGTCTTCGGTGATCTCGAGGTCGAGATAGCGCGCTTCGATGCCGCTGCGCCCGAGCGCGCCGTCGACGCAGGCCAGCAGGTTGTTGTGGAAGAACTGGCTGGTCGACAGGTTGACCGCGACGGTGACGGGGGTACCGGCATCGCGCCAGTGCCGCGCCTGTTCGCATGCCTGCTGCAGCACCCACTCCCCGATCGGCACGATCAGGCCGCTGCTTTCGGCCACGGGAAGGAAGGCGCCCGGGGGAAGCAGGCCGCGCTCCGGATGGCGCCAGCGCACCAGCGCCTCAACCCCGGTCACCAGGCCTGAAGCCACGCTGACCTCGGGCTGGTATTCGATGACGAATTCGTTGTTGGCCAGCGCCTGGCGCAGGTTGTTCTCCATCTGCACGCGCTGCACGACATGGGCGTTCATTTCGGGACTGAAGAAGCGGAACGCGTTGCGGCCGTCGTGCTTGGCATGGTACATGGCGACGTCGGCATGTTCCATCAGCGTGTCGATGTCGGCGCCGTCGCCGGGATAGAGGCTGATGCCGATCGACGCGCTGACGTTCATCTCGTTTCCCGCGACAACGACAGGCTGCACGATCGACTGCATCACGGTCTGGGCCACGTGCGCTGCCTGGTCGACGCCCCGGATATCGGCCAGGATGACCACGAACTCGTCGCCACCCTGCCGGCTGACCGTATCGACGCCGCGCACGCAGCGCGCCAGGCGCGCCGCGGTCTCCTTGAGCACCTGGTCGCCCGCCTGGTGGCCGAAGCCGTCGTTGATCGCCTTGAAACGGTCGAGGTCGATGAACATGACGGCCACCTTGGTGTGCTGGCGGCGCGCGGCCGCCAGCGCCTGGCGCAGCCGGTCAAGCAGCAGCACGCGGTTCGGCAGGTCGGTCAGGAAATCGTGCTCGGCAAGGTGGCGGTTGTGCTCCTCCACCCGCTTGCGGTCGGTGATGTCGGACAGGATCGCCATGTAGTCGGCCACTTCGGTATTGCCGCTGCGGATCGCCGTCAGCGCCACCCAGCACGGGAACTCCTGGCCATTGCGGCGCCGGGTCCAGACCTCGCCCTCCCAGTGGTCGTGCCTGGCCACCCAGTCCCAGATTTCGTCGTAAAAGCCCTGTTCGTGCACGCCCGATCGCAGGCTCGGCGCTTCCTCGCCAACCACTTCGTCCGGCGCGTAACCCATCAGGTTCGAAAATGCCTGGTTGACGGTGATGACACTGTAGTGCCGATCGAGCACCACGATGGCATCGCGGCAGTTCTCGAACACCTGGGCGGCCATGATCAGGTTGCGCTCCGACGTCTTGCGCTGGGTGATGTCGCGGATGGTGGCGTAGGCCATCGCCGCATGGTCGAGCATCAGCGGCGTCAGCTGCACTTCGCCCCAGAAGCCGCTACCGTCGGGCAACCTGTATTGCCACTCGTAGCGCCCCCCGGAGTCGGCCAGCGATACCGCAGCGCCAGGCGTCGCGCCCGGCATCGGCGCCGGCGGCGCGAAATCGGGCAGTGTGCGGCCCACCAGTTGTTCCTTGGTGGCGCAATGAAACAGCCGTAGCGCGGCGGGATTGGCGTCGATGACGACATTGTTTTGCAGCAGCACCATGGCGTCGCCCGCGTGGGCAAACAATTCCTGGAAACCGGGGGCGGGCAGTGCCCCCTCGGCCTCCCGCGACTTGCGGTCGGTGATGTCGATC
>DASWSX010000199.1:0-4429 GCA_036402435.1 Telluria sp.
ACGCCGACCCTTGTGGTCGGCGTTTTTCGTTCCACGGTCCATTTTCGGTTCACTTCTCACACAAGAAATCCAGGCTGCGTGGCACAACCCCGTGGTCACGACGTGCTCGCCATCGTGCGGTACATTGGCGTGCCCGCTTGATGTCCAGTCTGAGGTAGCGAGTCGTGCCCGCATGCCAGCACCCCGATCAGAACGGTCATAGCCTTGATCATTTGACTACCGAGTAATGCTCGGCCCGCAAAAAAGCCTGCGACTGAAAACTTCATGCTAGGACATCGGCCATGAACATCCTTGCCATAGATCAACCTCGCGCTTGCCTATCGCGCTGTTTAGCCCGACCACGACGTTACAATCGGATAGAAAATTTCCTTCAGGGAACTATAGAATGTCGGGTTTCTTCCCTTCCGCGCACTAAATGCAAGCGTATATCTATCGGAACTACAACAAGGTTCACGCTACCCGGCAACTTCAGATCAACCGTCTCAACGTCGCCTTCTTTACCGCTCCCGTCATGGAAACGTCGGAGTTCTTGTCGTCTGAAGATGGCAAGGAATGGTTGCTCAAGTTTTTCATTGGTTCAGCATTTGAACAAACGCTGATCGTCAAATTCTGCTTCGACCCGGCAGGGAACGAGTATCTGGTTGGTCGGGCCAGCTGGTGGGATAACGCCAACGATGTGGCTAACGACAGGGCACTGTTATCCAGTGCTTCAAAGTTCTTGCGGAATTCTGAAACCCTGACCTTCGCCAAAAGCGAGGAGCTAAGCGCAAACCGCACCCTACTGGCCGACAGGGATGGCTTTGCCTATTTTTCAAGCGACAGCGAGCAATTCAGACGCATTGTGTTATGCCAAGCATTAGCGATCGCCTATGTTCAAGTCATCACCACATGCATGGCCAGCACAACGAAATGCGTGCTAAACAATCGCACTGAAGAAGCCCTTGAGCTTTACGAGAATATTCTGCGATTCAACGCGGCACACTATTTCACCCTGCCGGTCCAGGTTGAACGCCATGAGCTGTTTGCAGCGTGGAGCGTACTGTGCCAGCACTACCACCTAAAAGTGCTGAACCAGGAATTGACCCAGCAGCTATCGGACATTGCTGCATTGCTTAACGCTGAGCGGGAAAAACAAAGGGCTGCAGAAGAGGCACATCGGATCTCCACCGAGAATGCGCAAAGGCAGGCACTGAAGGCCCATCAAGCCCGTGAAGACGCGCGTGAGGCCAAAGCCGAAAGGCGCCGTACCTTCCTGATATCGATTACAGGCCTGTTCCTGACTGCGATGTCCCTGCTGTCGCTCTTCCAGTTGACTCCGGCGCAATTCTCCGACAACGTCGGTCAATGGAAGAACTTGATTTGGAAAACCGAGGCCGAGAAAACAGTGGAGCCCCCCACAAAGCCTAACGGGACCCGTAAGGGCAAGCACTGAAATCCGTTGTGCTTTTTTCCGTTTCGGCCGGTAGCGTTATCATTGCGAGCTTCACATCTGGAGCTCGTCCTTATGCCATACAGCGCGTCGCGCCGCAGCTTTCTCATCCAGTCCACGGCTTCCGCTGGCGCGGTGGCCGCCGGCATTCCGGCATGGGCCGGCCCCGCCAATCCTGCCGGCTTGAAATTGCTGACTTCAATCGATGGCGTATTCATCCCGCCCAAGGGCGATGCGCGCATGAAGTTCAGCTTCCCATGGCCCGAACCGTCCGTGGCATTTGCCGGGCTGCTGTTTGCATTCGAGATCATCACCTTCGAAAACAGCTACGCCCTGGACCCAGCGCTGGTGACCGTCGATGCCGGCGGAGACCTGCTGACACTGTCGGCGCGCGGGTTCACGTGGGCGGGCGGCCAGCAAAAGGCCGCCGGCGGCCTGCAAGCGACGATCCGGCGCGCGGCCGACGGCGCGCTGCGGTGGGAAGTGGAGGCCCGCTTCGCCAAACCGATCAAGGCCATCAAGACGATCGTGCGCGGCCTCCCGCGCGGACGCCTTTCCAAGTCTGCCGGGCAGTGGGAAGACCCGCAGGATGAGGAACGGTGCTACAGCTACCCGGACCTGATGGGCGGGATGGGCACACCCTTGGTGGCGGTGGAGGACAAGGATGGCAAGGTTTGGGCCGTCTCGGCGGAACAAACCGAAGTGCGCCCGGCGCGGTTCTACTTCGCGCCCGGGCCGGATGCCTACAAACTGGAACTGCTGTACGAGCAAGCCGGGTGGCGGCGAAGCGGGACGGTGCGCACGCATAGCTGGCGCATCGGGCAAGGCGCCGATTTCGCCGCCGCCGCGGCGCCCCACTTCGAACACGTGAAGCGCGCCTACGGATTGCCGGCGTTCCAGCAGCGTCCCGACGCACCCGCATGGATGAAGCAGACCAGCCTGGTCCTGGCCCTGCATGGGCAGCATTGGAGTGGCCACATCTTCAACGACTATGCGCGCCAGCTGGAAATCCTCAAATGGGCCAGCCAGCGTACCGATCCGCGCCGCACGCTGGTGTTCCTGGCCGGTTGGGATGCACGCTACTACTGGGACTATCCACGCTTCGACGTGGACCAGCGCATGGGCGGCGAAGCCGCGTTCCGCCGGCTGATCGCCGAAGGGCATGCGATGGGCTACCGCTTCCTCTTGATGTTCGGCTCCAACATCGCCAACCCCGCCGCGCCCGGATTCGCCAAACTGGCCAACGCCCGGGTGCGTACCGTGTACGGCGAACCGATGGCCTCCGACTATGTGGACTGGGACGGCGACCGCAAGGGCGATGCCTCCATGGTGTTCATGAACCTGGCCGTCCGCAGCTGGCGCACACACCTGGCCGACCGCATCACGGACATGGTCCGGCGCTACAACATCGATGCGTATTTCCTCGACATTTGCGGGCTATGGGAAAACAACCCGGACGGCGATATGTTTGTCGGCCTGAAGATGCTGGTGGAAAGGCTTGCGAGGAATTTGCCCGGCGTGCCGGCGGTGGGCGAGATGCTGTACGACGCGCAGCTTGGCATTATCCCGATGGCCCACGTCTCGCGCTACCCCTTGTACCCCAAGGCGCAATTCGACCATGTCGCCGTGTTCCGCCACCTGAGCCATCCCGCCCCAGGGGGCTCGACAGGCGTACACGAACAGGGCTACCTGCCCTACAAGCCGGCTGCCATCGATGACCGGGTCATCCCCACCATCACCTTCGTGGGCGATACGCTGGAGCGGCATGCCGCGCTGGTCGAAGCCGATATCGAAACAGCAAACCGCCGCTACAAACGAGTAATTTCACCTGACGCGAGCCAATAAATGCTGCACCGCCATCGCCGGCGCAGGCCCGCGGCCGGTAACAGCGCGGGCCTTGCAGGTCATGCGCTGCGCTTTGTCACCACCACCTCAAGGTATTCCCCTGGTACCACCAGTGATGCGCCGCCAGCCGTATTAAACCGCTCCAGCAACTCGGTAATGTCCTTCCCGAGCGCCATTTCACCATCCGCACCCACCGCGGCAAACGCCTTGTGCACCGGACCGTAAAAATCGCGGAACACCTGAAGCCAATGCTCGGCGGAGGCGTAGCGGAAGTTGAAGATCTTTCGCGTTGCCTCGATACGGTCGGCCTGGTCGCCAAACAGCTCGCGCAGATAAGGTTCCGTGCCCCACATCGCGGGCGATTTCAGTCCCGCCGGCGGCGGCACGTGTTTGCCGATCGTCTTGAAAAGCTGCCCGATAAATCCTTCCGGCGTCCAGTTGGCCAGACCAATGCGCCCGCCAGGGCGAACCACGCGCATCATTTCGCTGGCCGAGCGGGCGTGGTCCGGGGTAAACATGACGCCGAAGGTAGACAGCGCCGCGTCGAAACTGGCATCGGGGAATGGCAGCGCCTCGGCGTCTGCTTCGCGGAAAGTGACCGACAAACCTTCTGCTGCAGCGCGCACCCGTCCCTTTTCCAGCAGCGCAGGCACATAGTCGGTGGACGTGACCCGGGCAAAGCGGCGTGCCGCAGCCAGTGTGGCATTGCCGTTCCCGGCAGCGATATCGATCACGCGTTCATCGGCACGGATATCGGCCGCTTCAGCGAGCGACTCGCCGACGATCTGGAGTGTGACGCCAATAATGGCGAAATCCCCGCTCGCCCAGGTTGCCTGTTGACGTTGCTTTATTGCGACAAAATCGGGCGCGTTCGCGTCGCGCGTCGGCTGGGATGATGATGTTGACTGGCTGGGCTGGCTCATGGCGCTCTCCTGGTGGATTGAATCGGGTCACTCCACCAAGTTAGGCGACAAAAGCCTTGAGCGCCAGTTAAGGACCGGACCCGGTCCGCGCCCGCAGGACGCCGAAAGCGGCCCGCGAGCGCAGGCCGAAATAGGAAGCGATGATTGTCAGCGTGACAACGCACATGAACACGAACTGGAAGCGCGTGCCGGGATCGAAAGCCAGCGACACCAGCACCGCCACCAATGCCAG
>DASWSX010000200.1:0-16844 GCA_036402435.1 Telluria sp.
GCCGGCGGTGCTGGGCGTGGCGCTCAACGAAGTGTTCATCCCGCTGCTGCAAAAGCAGTTCAGCGAGATCACCGACTTCTACCTGCCGCCGGAAGGCTGCAGCTACCGCATGGCGGTGGTGCAGATGAAGAAGCAGTACGCCGGCCACGCCAAGCGCGTCATGTTCGGGGTCTGGAGCTTCCTGCGCCAGTTCATGTATACCAAGTTCATCGTGGTGGTCGACGAGGACGTCAATATCCGCGACTGGAAGGAAGTGATCTGGGCGATCACGACGCGGGTCGATCCGACGCGCGACACGGTGCTGGTCGATAACACGCCGATCGATTACCTGGACTTTGCATCGCCGGTCAGTGGCCTGGGCAGCAAGATGGGCATCGACGCGACCAACAAGTGGCCGGGCGAGACCAGCCGCGAGTGGGGCACGACAATCGAGATGACCGACGAGGTCAAAAAGAAGGTCGACGCGATCTGGCAGGAACTGGGTATTTGATGGGATCGGCTCGCGGGTTCCCATAAACCCCGCGGGTCGGTTATAATTCAGGCTGGCGGGCCCCTGCGCATTGTGGCACGGCTAACCTGGTCAGGTCCGGAAGGAAGCAGCCACGGCTGTTCACCATAAGTGCCGCAGATCAGGCTCGCCTCTTTCGTTTTATCCTTCGCTCCGGCTCCGGGGCGTGCAGTTCTCCCTCCCAAGCTCTTGTTATGACGGACCGGCCAAATTTGTCCGCCGAGCGGCCACATACGGTAAAATCCCGACATGTCCTATCAAGTCCTCGCCCGTAAATACCGTCCCAAGAACTTCGAAACGCTCGTCGGCCAGGAGCACGTTGTGCGCGCATTGACGCATGCGCTGCAAACCGGCCGCCTGCACCATGCGTACCTGTTCACCGGCACGCGCGGAGTCGGCAAGACGACGCTGTCGCGCATCCTGGCCAAGTCGCTCAATTGCATCGGTCCGGACGGCAACGGCGGCGTCACCGCCCAGCCTTGCGGGGTGTGCGAAGCGTGCGTCGCGATCGACAGCGGCCGCTTCGTCGACTACATCGAGATGGACGCGGCCTCGAACCGCGGCGTCGACGAGATGGCCCAGCTGCTCGAGCAGGCCGTGTACGCGCCGTCCAACGCGCGCTACAAGGTCTACATGATCGACGAGGTGCACATGCTGACCAACCACGCCTTCAACTCGATGTTGAAGACGCTGGAAGAGCCGCCGGCGCACGTCAAGTTCATTTTGGCGACCACCGACCCGCAAAAGATTCCCGTGACCGTGCTGTCGCGCTGCCTCCAGTTCAACCTGAAGCAGATGCCCCCCGGGCACATCATCGGCCACCTCGAAAACATCCTCGGCCAGGAAGAAATCACCTTCGAACAGCCGGCGCTGCGCCTGCTCGCGCAAGGCGCGCACGGCTCGATGCGCGACGCGCTGTCGCTGACCGACCAGGCGATCGCGTACGCGGCCGGCCAGGTGACGCTCGAAGCGGTGCAGGGCATGCTCGGCGCGCTCGACCAGTCGTACCTGATCCGCCTGCTGGACGCCTTGCTGAAGCAGGACGGCGCCGACCTGATGGCGGTGGCCGACGAAATGGCCAGCCGCAGCCTGTCGTACAACGGCGCGCTGCAGGACCTCGGCACGCTGCTGCACCGCATCGCGCTCGCGCAAAGCGTGCCGTCGGCGGTGCCGGCCGACCTGCCTGAGCTGGCCGACATCCAGCGCCTGGCCACCGAGTTCGATCCGCAGGAAGTCCAGCTCTATTATCAGATCGCGGTTCACGGACGTAACGAAATCGGGCTCGCGCCGGACGAATACGCCGGTTTCACCATGACGCTGCTGCGCATGCTTGCTTTTCGCCCCGGTAACGGCGGCGCGGAGGGCGTAGCGCCGGCAGCTCCTGCCGCGGCGCGGCCAGCAGCGCCGGCGCCGCGCGCGCCTGCGCCGCAGGCACGCGCCGAATCGGCCGCCGTGGCAAGCCATGCGGCGGTAGCGCCAGTGCCGCCTGCGCCTGCGCCAGCGGCCCCGGTCCAGCAAGCCGCGCCGCCGCCAGCGCCTGCGCCGTCCGCCCCTGCACCAGCAATGAGTTCGGCCCGCGCCGCCATCAACGCGGCGCTGGAAGCGGCTCGTTCGGCCAGCCGCGGACAGGGCGGTGGGCAGAAACGCCCGACCGCGATGTCGATCCAGGCCGACCAGAATGCCGCGCAAGCAGCCGCACCGGCCGCGCCCGCCGCACCAGCGGCCCCGGCCCCGGCGGCACCACCTGTCCAGGCTGCGCCAAGCGCGCCGCCGCCATGGGAGCAGCCAGCCGCGCCGCCAGCGGCAGCGGTCCAGCAGCAGCCGCAGGCGGCGCAGCAGGCGTACGACGAGCCCGACACCGACGACGGCCCGCCATCGTGGGTGATGGAGTTTTCCGACGACACCGCGGTAGCGCAGGACGCGCCTGCCGCCGTGGTCGCACCGGCGCCGGTGCGCGCGCCAGCCGCACCGCGCCACGCCTACGTGGTCACGCCGGTGCCGGAAATCGACTGGGACGGCAACTGGCCGGGCCTGGCTGCCGGCCTGCCGCTGCGCGGCGTGTCCCAGCAGCTGGCGTTCCAGACCGAACTGGTGACGTGCACGGTGGACGGCAACGTCACGACCTTCAAGCTGCGCGTGCCGATCGACACGCTGCGCGCGAGCGGCAACAGCGAAAAGCTGGCCGCCGCGCTGCAGGAACGTTTTACCAACACCAAGGTCGCGGTCGACATCGAGATCGGCCAGGTCTGGTACACCGCCAGCGCCGAAGCGCAGGCGTTCCGCGAGGAGTGCCAGCGCAAGGCCGAGGAAACCGTGGCGCGCGATCCGTTCGTCAAGGACCTGATGCGCGAATTCGGCGCCTTCGTGGTCCAGGGATCGATCCGCCCGCCGCCAGCCACAGCGGCCTGAGCGCGGAATTTTTTCACCAATATTTGTCCTACTCTTAGATTTCGGAGAACACCACCATGATGAAGAACCAGCTCGCAGGCTTGATGAAACAGGCGCAAGCCATGCAGGACAACATGAAAAAGGCCCAGGAACAGCTGGCGCTGGTCGAAGTGGAAGGCCAGTCGGGCGCCGGCCTGGTCAAGGTCGTGATGACCTGCAAGAACGACGTCAAGCGCGTCTCGATCGACCCGTCGCTGCTGGCCGACGACAAGGACATGCTGGAAGACCTGGTGGCGGCCGCCTTCAACGACGCCGTGCGCAAGGCCGAGGCGACCTCCGCTGAAAAAATGAGTGGCATGACCGCAGGCATGAACTTGCCGGCCGGTTTCAAGATGCCGTTCTAAATCTCAATGCCCAGTTCGCTCGATTTCCTGACCGAGGCCTTGCGCCGCCTTCCCGGCGTCGGCCCCAAGTCGGCGCAGCGGATGGCCTTCCACCTGCTGCAGCACGACCGCGAAGGCGCATCCATGCTGTCGCGCGCGCTGTACCAGGCGGTCGACAACGTGCATCACTGCGCGATGTGCAACACCTTCGCCGAAACGGAAATCTGCGATACCTGCCAGGACGAGCGGCGCGACAAGAGCTTGCTGTGCGTGGTCGAAACGCCGGCCGACCAGCTGATGATCGAGCAGACCCTGACCTACAAGGGCCTGTATTTCGTCCTCATGGGCCGGCTCTCGCCGCTCGACGGAATCGGCCCGAAAGACATTCATCTTGAAAAGCTGGTCGGCCGCGCAGCCGACGGCCTCGTCAGCGAAGTGGTGCTGGCAACCAATTTCACCAATGAAGGCGAAGCGACCGCGCATTACATCAGCGAAATGCTGAAGGCGCGCGGGCTCAGGGTCAGCCGCCTTGCACGGGGCGTTCCTGTCGGCGGCGAACTGGAATACGTCGACGCCGGCACCATCGCACGCGCGATGCTGGACCGCCGCAGTACCTAGCGCCAGACACAAGCGCACGGCGTCGGTTTAGCTCATCTATAGCAACCCATCCATTACGTATTGTGCCGGCGCACATCCTGTTCGTGACGCCCATATCCGTTTGCGTGCGCTCAAACCTGCGCGTAAACTGGACTGATATCGTGGCCATTCATTCTATGAATTTAACGGTATGCACATCGCAGACATCACCATGTTCTACGCGGCCCGGGGAGGCGGCGTCAGCACTTACCTCAACGCCAAGGCGCGCTGGCTCTCACAGCGGACGCGGATCCGTCACACCATCGTCAGCCCCAATGTTGCAACCACCCAGGGCAAGACGCGCTCGCTGGTCGCCATTCCATCCTTCTCGTTTCCCGGTGTCCATGGCTACCGGATGCCGCGGTCGGTCGCGCGCACCGCGCAAATCCTGCATGACCTCCAGCCGGACCTGATTGAGGCAGGCGACGCGGGCCCGAGCGCGTGGGCCGCGCTGCGCGTCAAACGGCGCCTCGATATCCCTGCCGTGGCGTTCTACCACTCCGACCTGCCGCGCATCATTGGCGACCGCATGGGCAACACTGCGGCCCGCGGCGCCCGGGCCTACCTCGCCCATCTGTACCGCCAGTTCGACCTGGTGATGGCCCCCAGCAGGCTGATGGTGCAGCAACTGGACGAACTTGGCGTGAAGGGCGCGGTGCACCAGCCGCTCGGCATCGACATCGACACCTTCTCGCCGAAGCGGCGGGCCAATTCCCTGCGCCAACACCTGAACCTGCCGCCGGAAACGCGCCTGCTGGTCTATGCCGGCCGGTTCACCGCGGAAAAAAAGCTGCCGGTGCTGATCGAGGCGGTACGGCGTCTCGGCGAGCCGTACCACCTTTTGATGATCGGGGGCGGCACCCGGCTGCCAGATCTTGACCGCATGACCTGTATTCCGTTCAAGCGCAACCAGCAAGACCTGGCCCGCCTGCTGGCCAGTTGCGACGTGCTGGTTCACCCCGGCAACCGCGAGACGTTCGGCCTGATCGTGCTCGAGGCCATGGCGTGCGGTATTCCGGTCATCGGGACCACCCAGGGCGGCGTCTCGGAACTAGTGGAACCAGACACCGGACTACTGGTTGAACCTGACAACGTGGCGCGGCTGTGCGAGGGTATCGAGACCCTCTACCGCCGCGACAGGGAACAACTCGGCAAGAACGCGCTGCGCCACGCGCGCGAGCACTACGACTGGAATCGCATCCTGCCCCAACTGCTTCAACGCTATGCGGGGCTGCTGGCAGCGCGCCAACGAGCCGAACTGGAAGCGGAGCGACTCTTTGTTGCAGAATGACCCGGGCACGCTGTGCGTGTCCATCCATGATGTTGCACCCGAAACCTGGAGCGAGTGCGAGACATTGCTGCAGGCGGTGAAGGCAGTTGCGGACATACCGCTGACCTTGCTGGTCATTCCCCAATATCACGGAAACGCCACGCGCTCACCGCAGCTCGAAGACACGCTGGGGCGCATGCTGGCGCACGGGCATGAGCTTGCGCTGCACGGCTATACCCATCGCGACGATGCACCGGCCGGGGCGGGACGGATGGAGTCACTGCTTCGTAACGTGTACACCCAGCGCGAGGGCGAGTTTGTCGCGATCGACGAGCGCGAAGCGCAGCGCCGCATCGCGCTAGGGCTGGAATGGTTCTGGGAGCGCGGCTGGCCGGTGTCCGGCTTTGTCGCGCCTGCATGGCTGGTGGGGCCGGACGCCTGGAAGGCCATCCGTTCGTTCCGCTTCCTTTATACGACAACCTTAACCCACTTCTATTTCCTGGAAGAGGGGCGCGATGTGTTCGCGCCCAGCCTGGTGTACGCCGCGCGCAACAGGGCGGGCCGGGCACTGTCGCCCATGGCTGCCTCGACGGTGTGCTACCTGTTAAGGAATGCGCCGCTGGTGCGCTTCGCCCTGCACCCGCGCGACGCGCACCATCCTGCGCTGGTTCATCATGCCCAGCACCTGATCGCCCGCCTGCTTGAGTCGCGCATGCCGCTCACCAAGGCGGCCTATGCGCGCGCTCACCAGTAGGGACCCCAGAACCCGCCCACGCGCCAGTGCGGGTAGCCATACCCCGCGTGGAAGGAGGCGCGGTTGCCGTAGCGGTCGAGTTCATCCTTGAGGCTCAGCTGCAGGACACAGTTGCGCCATTGGTCTGAGTTGACCGGGTAGCCCAGCCTGCCGCAAGCCGGACCGTAAATCTGGATCATGCTCTCCATTTCGGCCTGCATCCGTGCCGCGCGCTCCTGCGGCGTCGAGCAGGCGGTGACGAATACGGCGGTGAGCAGCAACATCAGGTAACGAAGCATGTCAGTCTCCTTAAGAGGCGCGATGCTAATAGCATCCTACTGATCCAGCTTAGGAGTCCGAGAGAGGTACATCAAGTCACAATGGCGAACTTTTTTCACTCCCCGTCACGTAACTTTCCCGTTTTACGCGACGGCATTTTCTGGCAATATCGCTTGCGGGACTATCAAAGGCTAACTATGACAAAGCGTGGCGTAACGACCTGGACCTTGCGCGTGGCAGCCACGCTGTTTGCATTGCTCGTGCTGGCCGCACTGGGCCTCTGGTTGTTCCTGCGCGGCAGCCTTGCCCAGCTCGACGGCCGGCGCCAGGCTGCCGGACTGTCGGCCGAAGTGAGCATCGTGCGCGACGCCCACGGCGTGCCCACGATCAGCGGCAGCAGCCGCGACGACGTCGCCTACGCCACCGGTTTCGTTCATGGCCAGGAACGGTTCTTCCAGATGGACTTGCTGCGCCGGGTCGGGGCAGGTGAACTTGCCGAGCTGTTCGGGGCGCGCGCCGTGCCCGTCGATAAATCGCACCGGCTGCACCGCTTCCGTGCCCGCGCCGCGCAGGCGCTGGCCGCGATGACGCCGGCCGAACGCCGCCTGCTTGACCGTTATGCGGCAGGCGTCAACGACGGCCTGGCTGCGCTGGCGGCGCGCCCCTTCGAATATGCGCTGGTTGGCGCCGCGCCGCGGGCATGGTCGCCCGCCGATTCGCTGCTGGTGGTGTGGGCAATGTACTTCGACCTGCAAAGCATGCTCGAACCGCGCGAGCTGGCGCGCGGCTGGATCCGCGACCACACGAGCGCCGGGCAGCTGGCATTCCTGCTGCCAGAGGCGACCGCATGGGATGCGCCGCTCGATGGCGACAGCGTGACTGCGCCCTTGGCGCCGCTGCCCGCAAGCGCGCCGGCCTGGTGGGGCAAGCCGCGCACTTCGGCAGCCGTGCGCGTTGCGGCCGCGGACTTCGTCGATTCGGTCGGCAGCAATAACTGGGCGGTTGCGGGCAGCCGCAGCAAGGACGGCGGGGCGATCGTCTCGGACGACATGCACCTGGGGATACAGCTGCCGAACACCTGGTACCGGATCGCGCTGCGCTTCCCGTCCGCGGACGGCACGATGCGCCGCGTGACAGGCGTCACGCTACCGGGCGCGCCGCCGGTGGTTGTCGTGGGCAGCAATGGCAAGGTCGCGTGGGGATTCACGAACAGCTACGGAGACTATCTAGACCTCGTCGAAGTGGTGACCGATCCCACCCGGCCGGGCGAAGTGCGCACGCCGGCCGGATGGGAAAAGCTGGTGCTGCATCACGAGACCATTGCGGTGAAGGACGCGCCTTCCGAGAAATTTGAAGTGCGCACCACCTCGTTCGGGCCTGTGCGCGAGGCGGGCGGCCGTAGCTACGCGGTCCACTGGATCGCACATTCGGCGCGCGCAATCAACCTCAATCCGATCAAGTTCGAGACCGTGGACACGCTCGAGGCAGCGCTATCCCTTGCGCCGACGGTCGGCATCCCGGCGCAGAATTTTGTGGCCGGCGACGACCAGGGAAACATCGGCTGGACCATCGTCGGAACGATGGCGCGCCGCGCGCAGCCGGGTATCGGCGCCACGTTCCCGCTGTCGGCCGGGGACGCGGGTGTGGTGTGGGATGCGCCGCTGGCGCCCGAGGCCTATCCGGTGCTGCGCAATCCGCCCGGCGGGCAGCTGTCGACGGCAAACAGCCGGCAGCTGAACGGCGCGGGCGCCAGTGTGATCGGCGACGGCGGCTTCGACATCGGCGCGCGCAACCGGCAGGTTCGCGAGCGGCTTGCCGCGCTTGGGACGGGCGTCAATGTCGCGGGCGTGTACGGGATCGCGATGGACGACCGGGCGCTGTTCATCGCGCCCTGGCGTGACCGCGCCCTGAAGGCGCTCGACACCGCAGCGGTGGACGGCCACCCGCAGCGCGCGGAATTCCGGCGGCTGTTGAAGGACAGCTGGAGCGGGCGCGCCAGTGTCGACTCGGTCGGCTACCGGCTGGCGCGCCACTTCATGTGGGCGCTGCACGAAGAGCTGTACGACGGCGCCAATGAGGAGATGGCACGGCTCGATGACAAGGCCACTGCCGCGATGGCGTCGACACGCTGGCCGGCGGTGGTGGCGCGTTTGCTGGACGAGCAGCCGGCCGGCTGGCTGCCGCCGGCGCATCGCAGCTGGCGCGATGTGCAGCTGGCGGCGATCGATCGGGCGATCGTGGAGCTGACCAGGGATGGGAAGGCGTTGGCGTCGGCGACCTGGGGTGAGCGGAACAAGGCGGCGATCGTGCATCCGATCGGGAATGCTGTGCCTTTCCTGAAGCGCTGGCTGTCGGCGCCGGCGGACATGCTGCCCGGTGACGCCAACATGCCGCGGGTGGCGGGGGCCAGGTTCGGGCAGTCGCAGCGGATGACCGTGTCGCCGGGGCGAGAGGAGGAGGGCGTGTTTAATATGCCGGGGGGGCAGAGCGGGCATCCGATGTCGCCGTTCTTCCTGAGCGGACACCGGGATTGGGTGGAGGGGAAGGCGACACCGTTTTTGCCGGGGGTGGCGAAGTATACGTTGGTGCTGGCGCCTTAAAACGGCGGATGCGCGCTCCCGCCGGGTTCATTTGGCCGGTGCCACGACCGTGCAGACCTTCTGCAGCATCAGCGCAATCGACTCATGCGGCGAAGGATGTCCAAGGTAGAAGCCCTGCACCATGTCGCAGCCCAGCTGCTCAAGCAGCACCAGCTGTTCATCAGTCTCGACGCCCTCGGCCACCACCGACATCTTCAGGCCATGCGCCATCGCGATGATCGCGCGCGTGATCGCGGCGTTTTCCGAGTCCTGCGGCAGCCCGGCGATAAAGCTCTTGTCGATCTTTAGCGCCCGCACGTCAAACCGCTTCAGGTAGTTCATCGACGAATAGCCGGTCCCAAAGTCGTCGATCGACAGATAAACGCCTATCGCGCGCAGCTGCTCCAGCGTGGCCATCGTCGCGCGGGCGTCGTCCATCAGCGTCCCTTCGGTCAGCTCCAGCTCCAGCATCTTTGGATCGAGCCCGGTGTCGTGCAGCGCGGACAACACGATCTGCGCCAGGTTCTCGTCTTTGAACTGCTTGGCCGACAGGTTCACGGCCATGCGCACCAGGCGCTGGGTCTGGCGCTGCCACAGCTTGGCCTGGTGGCATGCGGTGCGCAGCACCCATTCGCCGATCGGTACGATCAGCCCCGTCTCTTCGGCCAGCGGGATGAATTCGTTCGGCGAGATGATGCCGCGCTCCGGATGGCGCCAGCGCACCAGCGCCTCGACGCCGACGATCTCGGTCGAGCGCACGTCGATCTGCGGCTGGTACAGCAGATAGAGTTCGTCGTTCTTGATTGCCTTGCGCAGGCCTACTTCCAGCTTTACGTGGCTCATGATCTGCATCGTCAGGGAGGAGCTATACAGCTTGGCGTTGTTCTTGCCGCAGTTTTTGGCGTGGTACATCGCGGTGTCGGCGTACTTGAGCAGCGAGTCGCAGTCGTCGCCGTCTTCGGGGAACAGCGAGATGCCGATACTGGCGGTGACGAAGATTTCGTTCCCTTCGATCAGGAACGGCCGGCGCATCGCTTCCTTGACGCGGTGGGCGACGTTGAGCGCGTTTTCGACGCGTTCGAGGTCCGGGATCAGTATCGTGAACTCGTCGCCGCCCAGGCGCGCCAGGTTGGTGGCCTGGTCGCCGCGCGACACCAGGTCGCTCGGGCGGATCGTTTCGCGCAGGCGCTCCGAGACGATCTTGAGCAGGTGGTCGCCGACGTTGTGGCCGAGCGTGTCGTTGATGCGCTTGAAAGCGTCGAGGTCCATGAACAGCACCGCGAACTTCTTGTTCCCGACCTTCGAGCGGTGCAATTCGCGCTCCAGCGTCTCAAGGAAGGCCTGGCGGTTCGGGATGCCGGTGAGGCTGTCGCAGTAGGCCAGCCGGCGGATCTGCTCCTCGGTGCGTTTGCGTTCGCTGATGTCGCGCACCAGGCCGAGCACTTCCTCCGGGCCCGTCGCCACCAGCCGCGCTTCGAAATGCCGCACGGTGCCGAAGCGGATCAGTTCATAGTCGACCGAGCGGATATGCTGGGTATCGAGCACTGCGCGCATCTGTTCGAGCAGGCGTTCGGCGATCTCGCGCGGGAACACGTCGGTGATGTGCTTGCCGACGCAGTCCTCGGTCGGGAAGGCGGCCGATGCATCGTGCCCCTGTTCGTAATCGAGGTAGAAGCCGTCGCGGTTCATGCGGAAGAAGGTGTCGGGAATCGCGGCCAGCACGGCGCGGTTGTGGGCGTCGGCGATGCGCAGGCGGACGATGGCGTCGCTGGCACGCAGCACATACAGCACCCGGTGGCCGAGGATCGGCCAGTTGATCGGCTTGGACACGAAGTCGGTGGCGCCCACTTCATACGCGTTGGTGACAGCCTCGATGTCGTCGCCGCCGGTGACCATGATGATCGGCACCGCGGACCCGGTCTCGATGCGGCGGATTTCACGGCAGGCCGCAAAGCCGTCCATGTTGGGCATGTCGACGTCCATCAGGATCAGGTCGGGCGACATCTTCTGGAACAGCTCGACCGCCTGCCGGCCATCCTCTGCTTCGACCGCATCAAGGCCGACCTGGCCGAGCATCTCGAGCATCAGGAGCCGCATCACCGGATCGTCGTCGGCTACCAGGACGACTCCGCGCTTGGGAGATTTGGATACGGGCATGTCAGTGTTCCTTCTCAAGGATGGTGCTGAGCGAATTCCGCACTGCCTGGAATTCCAGTTCCATGTCGGTGAGGATGCCCGACGCGCCTTCTGTCGTTTCGGTGCGTCCCAGGGTTTCCATCTCCTTGCACATTTGCGCCAGGGTCTCGGCGCCGACGTTCGCGCTGCTCGACTTCAGGCTGTGCGCGGTGCGGCGCAGGTTGGTCGCGTCAAATTCGGCGATCGCGCGGCGCAGCGCCTGCAGGTGATGCGGAGTGTCGTCGACATACGCGTTGACGACCTTCTGGACCAGGGCGTCGCCCCGGTCGCTGGACAGCGCGCGGATGTTGTCCAGCGCGTGGCGGTTGATGACGTCGCGCTCGGCGAACGTCGGCGCGGGCTGCACGGCCGGCGGCGCCGCCGCATACACCGCTTCGTCGGCGTGATGCACCGTGGCCGCAATCGGCAGCACGACCCAGCGGCCGATCACCGCACCGAGCTGCTGCTGCGTGAACGGCTTGCTCAGGTAGTCGTCCATGCCGGCGGCGAGGCAGGCCTCGCGGTCGCCCTGCAGCGCATTGGCCGTGATGGCGATGATGGGCAGCGAACGTGAGCGGTTGTTCTGGTGCTCGTAGCGGCGGATCTCGGCGGTCGCCGCGAAGCCGTCCATCACCGGCATCTGGCAGTCCATCAGCACGATGTCGTATTCGCCGCTGCGCGCGGCGGTGACGGCTTCCTGGCCGTTCGAGACGCACTGCACGTCGAGTCCCAGGCTGTCGAGCATGGCGGTGGCGACTTCGACGTTGACCGGATTGTCCTCGGCCAGCAGCACCTTGCGCAGGCGCGGACGGTTGCCGGGCTGTGGCGCCGACGGCGGCGTGACGATGCCGCCGGGCGCGGTCAGCGGCGCACGCTGGCGCGTCGACAGGCACTCGAACAGGTCGCCGGCGCGGGCGGGGCGGATCATCTGGTACGCCACGCCGGCCTCGCGCCGCTGCACCGGATCGGCGGCCTGGCGGTCGGTGCTCAGGAGGAGGATGCGGGTGGCGCGGGTTGCCGGATCGGCCTTGATGCTGGCCGCGAGCGCCAGGCCGCTGGTGCGCTGCAGGTCCATGTCGAGGATGGCGACTTCGTACGGGGTGCCGGCGCGTGCCGCAGCCTGCAGCCGCTCCACCGCATCCATCGCGCACGCCGCGCTGTCGGTGCGCACATGCCAGGCAGCGAGATGCTGTTCCAGGTCTTCGCGGCTGCTCTGTTGTTCGTCCACGATCAACACGCGTAATCCTTCGATGGTGTGCAGGGCTGCACCGGGTTCGTCAGGGTCAACCCGGCGCTTGTCGAAAGGTACCGTGAACCAGAAAATGGAACCTTGCGACAGAGCATTATCGACCCCGATTTTTCCGCCCATCAACTCGACCAGCTGCTTGGAGATGGCAAGGCCGAGGCCGGTGCCGCCGTACTGGCGCGTGGTCGAACTGTCGGCCTGCGAGAACGCTTCGAAGATGCGGGTGCGCGCCTCGCGCGAGACGCCGATGCCGGTGTCGTGCACCTCAAAGCGCAGCGTGACCGACTGCGGCTCCTCCGACACGACCTGGACCTTCGCCAGGATGTTGCCGCGCTCGGTGAACTTGAGCGCGTTGCCGAGCAGGTTGGCCATGATCTGGCGCAAACGGTTCGGGTCGCCGCAGATCGCGATGGGGATGTCGTTGGCGATGGCGAAGTCGAGGGCGATGCCCTTGGCCTGCGCCTGCGGGGTGTAGACCGTGTTGATGTCGTCGAGCATGTCCCACAGGTTGAAATTGATGTATTCGACGCTGAGCTTGCCCGCTTCGATCTTCGAGAAATCGAGGATGTCGTTGATGATCACGAGCAGGTGCTCGCCCGAGCGCTTGACCAATTTGGTGAAGTTGCGCTGCGCCTCGTTCAGCGGCGTGCCGAGCAGCATTTCAGTCATGCCCAGCACGCCGTTCATCGGGGTGCGGATCTCATGGCTCATGGTGGCGAGGAAAGCGCTCTTCGCGCGGCTGGCGGCCTCGGCTGCGTTCTTGGCTTTCTCCAGCTGCTCGGTGCGTACGCTGACCTGGCGCTCAAGCTCGTCGCGATGATTGGTCAGCGCCGTGCCGCGGCCCTCGATCTGCGCCAGCATGTCGTTGAAGCTGTCGATCAGGGTGCCAAGCTCGTCGGTGCGCTCATGCTGGATGCGCAGGCTGTAGTTCTGGCTGGCGGAGACGCGCTGCGCCGCGTTGATCAGCTTGGTGACCGGGTCGGCGATGCTGCCCTTGAAGCGGCTCGCCAGCAACAGCGCCACGGCCAGCGAGCAACCCATCGCGATGGCGATCACCAGCAGGCTCTTGACGACGTCGAGCCACATGTTGGTCAGGTTCGCCTCGATCATCACGAAGCCGACCTGCTGGTTGGCGGCGGGGATGGCGCGGTACAGACGCATGCGGGTCGACCAGAACGAGCTGGTGGAGGCGTTGGCGGCGGCAAGGGAGTCCTCGTCGGTCTCGATCGATGGCACTTCCGCCTGTTCTTCGTCCTCGCGGCCTGGCGGTAGGTAGCGCGCGAACGGGGTGCCGTTGCGGTCGTACAAGACCGCATCCGAGATCTCCGCCTTGGCTTTCAGCGCCGACAACGTTGCCTGCGCCTGCTTGCGGTTCTTGAACAGCAGCGCGTCGACGCTGTTGGCCCCGATGACCCCGGCAAACGACGACAGCTGCATGCCCTCGTCCTTGCGGTGATTGAGCACCGACGTGACCGCGAAAGCGATGAACACGAACAGCAAGGCGGTTCCCGTCGACAGCAACGAGATGATGGTCAACTTCTTGCTCAGGCTTGAGCGCTCAAAATTCAGCATGATGTTTCCCGCGGAAGTACGACAGAGAGGGCAAACGGATGAGCACTTTCCCTACGTAAAGTATTGCAATTCCATCAGGAAAAATATACGGGTAAAGAATCCTGTAAGTTTTGAGAAGGCGCAAGAGAGGCAGGCGGACGCGGCAGTGCGACCACACGCCAGCGCAAACCCCGGCGCAAATAAAAAAATCGGGGTCAGACCACCATTAAATGAAATCTTTCATTTAATGGTGGTCTGACCCCGATTTCGGGAAACGTTTTCTGGAGCTAGCGGACGTTTGCGTACTTAACAGCAGCCCCCGCTGCGGGCGCCGCCGTAACGCGCCTCCTGCCGTTCGCGGAAGAACTCCTCGTACGTCATCATGGGATCGCCCGGGTGGGTCGCTTCCATGTGCGAGACGTAGGTATCGTATTCGGGCAGGCCGACCATCAGGCGCATGCTCTGCCCCAGATAACGACCCGCCTGCGCCAGCTTGTCGAACATGGCTGCCTTATGCCAACGCCGACGGCGCGAATGGTGTTTCCTTCGTGCTCGGCATCGCATTGGCGCGCGCAGCCATCGCGGCGCGGATACCATAGCCCAGCACCGACACCACCACGACCATGAAGAACATCGCCAGGCCCGCGTCGAGGTAATCGTTGAACACGATGCGTTCCATCTGCTCCATCGTCTTGGCCGGCGCCAGCACGATGCCCTCGTCGATCGCGGCCTGGAACTTGTCGGCGTGCGCCAGGAAGCCAACCTTGACGTTTTCGCTGAACACTTTCTGCCAGCCGGCGGTCAACGTGCACAGCAGCAGGAACACGGTTGGGAACATCGTGACCCACGCATACTTCGCGCGCTTCATCTTGAACAGGACCACGGTCGCCAGGATCAGCGCGATACCGGCCAGCATCTGGTTGGCAATGCCGAACAGCGGCCACAGCGTATTGATGCCGCCCAGTGGATCAACCACGCCCTGGTACAGGAAGTAGCCCCAGGCAGCGACGCACAGGCCGGTTGCTGTCAGGTTAGCCACCAGCGAATCGGTGCGCTTGAACGACGGCACGAACGCGCCCATCAAATCCTGCAGCATGAAGCGGCCCGCACGCGTGCCGGCATCGACCGCGGTCAGGATGAACAGCGCCTCGAACAGAATCGCGAAGTGGTACCAGAAGGCCATCATGGCCTTGCCACCAATTACTTCGGACAGGATGTTCGCCATGCCGACCGCCAGGGTAGGGGCGCCGCCGGCACGCGAGATGATGCTGGTCTCGCCAACATCCTTCGCGGTCTGCGTCAGCATTTCAGGCGTCACGTAGAAGCCCCACTGCGAGATCGCGGCAGCAGCCGATTCCGCCGTCGTGCCAAGCACTGCCGCCGGGGCGTTCATGGCGAAATAGATGCCAGGCTCGATGGTCGATGCCGCCACCAGCGCCATGATCGCAACAAACGATTCCATCAGCATCGCGCCGTAGCCGATGAAGCGGGCATGACTCTCGTTCTCGATCATCTTCGGCGTGGTGCCCGAAGCGATCAGCGCGTGGAAGCCGGACACCGCGCCGCAAGCAATGGTAATAAACAGGAACGGGAACATGTTGCCCGACCAGACCGGGCCGGTTCCGTCAATAAACTGCGTCACCGCAGGCATCTTCATGTGCGGCGCGACGATCACGATACCGATCGCCAGGCCGGCGATAGTGCCGATCTTCAGGAAGGTCGACAGGTAATCGCGCGGCGCCAGCAGCAGCCAGACCGGGATTACGGACGCCACGAAACCGTAGCCGATCAGCATCCAGGTGAGCTGGGTGCCGGTGTAATCGAACAGTGGCGCCAGCGTCGCCGATTCCTGCACGTACTGGCCGCCGATAATGGCCAGCATCAACAGCACGAAGCCGATGGCGGATACCTCGCCGACCCGGCCAACGCGCCAGAAGCGCGAATACAGGCCCATGAAGAGAGCGATTGGAATAGTGGCCATGACGGTGAAGCTGCCCCACGGCGAGTGGGTCAGCGCCTTCACGACGATCAGCGCGAGCACGGCCAGGATGATGACCATGATCATGAACGTACCGGTAAGGGCGATCAGGCCCGGAATTTCGCCAAGCTCAGACTTGATCAGGTCGCCAAGCGAACGGCCATCGCGGCGCATCGACAGGAAGAGGATGATGAAATCTTGCACGGCGCCTGCAAACACGACGCCTGCCAGAATCCACAACATGCCCGGCAGATAACCCATCTGGGCCGCAAGGACAGGGCCGACCAGCGGGCCGGCGCCGGCGATGGCAGCAAAGTGGTGGCCGAACAGCACATTCTTATTGGTCGGGACGTAGTCGAGGCCGTCGTTGTTGCGGTAGGCCGGGGTCTGGCGCTTGTCGTCCAGCGACAAGACTTTGGTGGCGATAAACAGGCTGTAGAAGCGATAGGCGATCAGGTACACGCACAGCGCGGCTGCAACAATCCACACTGCGTTAATCGACTCGCCGCGCTTGAGCGCAATGAATGCCAGCGAGCCTGCGCCAGCAACGGACAGCGCAGCCCAACCGAGCTGGCTTGTAAAACGTTTCATATTTGATCCTCCAAGGATTTGCGGGCGCTGCAGGGGAGACCGGTTGACGCCGGTTCTTGGTGCGCAGCTTGCACCGGAGTATTGAAGAACGCACCACTTCGGACAAGCGCACCACTACGCAGAACGCCTACGTAGTAGTGCGTACACAAGAATGACGGAAGGCACGTAAAATCTTGCAGATCGCATAAACGGAAAGACGGGCCGATGAAGTTAAGGCAGAAAGTGATATTTCTCGCGATCACGCCGCTGATTGTTGCCCTGTGCGCGATCGCGCTGTTTGTGCGCCAGGAAGCGATTGCGCTCGCCCAGCAGCAACGCGCGACCATCCAGCAGGCCTACCTCACCAGCAAGGAAGCCGAGCTGAAGCACTACGTGTCGCTGGCGTCGCGCTCGGTTGCGCACATCTACGAGTCGGGCCGTACCGACCAGGCGGCGATGGAGGAAGCCAAGCGCATCCTCGGCAGCCTCAGCTACGGGGACGACGGCTACTTCTTCGTCTACGATATGCAGGGCAACAACCTGATGCA
>DASWSX010000201.1:0-17187 GCA_036402435.1 Telluria sp.
CCCGGACGGAATTTGACTTCCTTCAGGACGATGATCTTCTGCTTCAATTTAGCTTCGTGGGCCTTCTTCTGCTCCGAATACTTGAACTTGCCGTAGTCCATCAGACGGCAGACGGGCGGCACCGCGGTTGGCGCGATCTCCACCAGGTCTACGTTCGCTTCTTCGGCCAGGCGAAAAGCCTCAGCCAGGCTCACAATGCCAAGCGGCTCGTTTTCAACCCCGGACAGACGCATTTCGGGGGCTGTGATTTCGCCATTGATGCGATGGGACGACTTGTCAGTAGCTATGTTGTTTCCTTTTAATATCGAATGGAGTGCCGTGCGGAATATTCACCTCAAGCTTTAGTTTCTACATCTTGCTTGAGGCGCTCGACCAGCGCATCGATGGACATGACGCCCAAATCGACATTGCCGCGTGCTCGCACAGCTACAGTGTTGGCATCCCGCTCTTTGTCGCCGATCACGAGGATATACGGCAGTTTTTGGACGGAATGCTCGCGTATTTTATAGGTTATCTTCTCGTTACGCAAATCAGCGTGAACGCGGAATCCCGATTTGCGCAAACGCGCCGCCAGTTCGGTTGCGTACTGGGCTTGCGCGTCGGAAATGTTCAATACCGCCACCTGCACCGGGGCCAGCCACATCGGCAACGCGCCGGCATAGTTCTCGATCAGGATGCCGATAAAGCGCTCCATCGACCCGACGATCGCGCGGTGCAGCATGACCGGCACCTTGCGGCTGTTGTCTTCGGCGACGTACTCGGCGCCGAGGCGGCCAGGCATCGAGAAGTCGACCTGCATCGTGCCAACCTGCCATGGACGGGAGAGGCTGTCCTTCAGGTGGTATTCGATCTTCGGTCCGTAGAACGCGCCCTCGCCCGGCAGCTCGGTCCAGGTCACGCCGCAGGCGCGCAGCGCCGAACGCAGCGCCTCTTCGGAGGCGTCCCACACTTCGTCCGAACCGATCCGGTTTTCCGGGCGCAGCGCCAGCTTGACGTCGATGTTGGTGAAGCCAAAGTCGCTGTACACCTCCATCGCCTGGGCGTGGAAAGCCGTCACTTCAGCTTCGATCTGCTCTTCAGTGCAGAAGATGTGGCCGTCGTCCTGGGTAAAGCCGCGCACGCGCATGATGCCGTGTAGCGCGCCCGACGATTCATTGCGGTGGCACTGGCCGAACTCGCCGAAACGCAGCGGCAGGTCGCGGTAGCTCTTCATGCCGGCGTTGTAGATCTGCACGTGGCCCGGGCAGTTCATCGGCTTTAGCGCGTACGAACGGTTCTCCGAATCAGTCGTGAACATGTTCTCGCGGTAGTTGTCCCAGTGGCCGGTCTTCTGCCAGAGCGTGACGTCGAGGATCTGCGGCGCCTTGACTTCATCGTAGCCATTGACCTGGTACTTGTTGCGCATGTACTGCTCGACTTGCTGCCAGATGGTCCAGCCCTTCGGATGCCAGAACACCAGGCCCGGCGCTTCGTCCTGGAAGTGGAAGAAGTCGAGCTGCTTGCCGAGTTTGCGGTGGTCGCGCTTTTCCGCTTCTTCCAGGTTGTGCAGGTACAGCTCCTGGTCTTCCTTTTTGGTCCAGGCGGTGCCGTAGACGCGCTGCAGCATCTCGTTCTTGGAGTCGCCGCGCCAGTAGGCGCCGGCCAGCTTCATCAGCTTGAAGACCTTCAGCTTGCCCAGCGATGGCACGTGCGGCCCGCGGCACAGGTCGGTGAAGTTGCCCTTGGCGTACAGCGACACGTCTTCATTGGCCGGGATGGACGAGATGATTTCAGCTTTGTAATGCTCGCCCAGCGACTTGAAGTAGGCGACTGCCTCGTCGCGCGGCATGACCGTGCGCGTGACTTTCTCGTCGCGCTTGGCGATTTCCATCATCTTCTTTTCGATCGCCGCCAGGTCGTCCGGCGTGAACGGGCGCTTGTACGAGAAGTCGTAGTAGAAACCGTTTTCGATGACCGGGCCGATGGTCACCTGCGCATCCGGGAACAGCTCCTTGACAGCGTAGGCCAGCAGGTGGGCGGTCGAGTGACGGATCACGTCGAGGCCTTCCGGGTCCTTGTCGGTGATGATCGCCAGGTCGGCGTCGTGCTCGATCAGGTGCGAGGTATCGACGACCTTGCCGTCGACCTTGCCGGCGAGCGCGGCCTTGGCCAGGCCGGTGCCGATGCTGGCCGCGACGTCTGCTACGGTGACTGGGCCGTCGAACTGGCGCTGCGAACCATCTGGGAGTCGGACTGCGACCATGCTGTTCTCCTGAACTTTGAACTAAATGTGATAAACAAAAATGCGGACGAAAAAAAACGCGGGCTAGCCGCGTTTTCTTTTTTCAAGCCAAAGAAATCCCCACGCTGACTAGCGTCGCTCCCACAACTTGGTTGTAGTTCGCGGTGTCATAACCGTGGTGCCTTTCTCGCTCTTACTATGTATTCTGGTGGGCGGTGAGGAATTCGAATCCCCGACCCCTTGGATGTCGACCAAGTATTCTAACCAGCTGAACTAACCGCCCGATGCCCAGCATTATAGAGAGCCGTCTGGCGAAAAACAAGGGCTATTTTTCACGTAATTAATATTCTTTCAAAATTTTCGTTTGGGACAAGATTCCTCGCCCGGCTACACTATCGCCTGTTTCTATTCCCAATATACAGCACATGCCTCAGCACCAGCCACAACCGCCCTCCGCCCACCTGCACGCCCACGGCGAAGGCGACGCCACGCATGTCCACTTGATCACCGGGCGCAGCCAGGCCATCCTGGCGTGGGCGCTTGGCCTGACCTTGCTGTTTGCAGTGGTCGAAGTCACGTTCGGCTTCGTGGCCAATTCGCTGGCCTTGATCTCCGACGCCGGCCACATGGTCACCGATGCCGCCGCGCTGGGACTGGCCTTGCTGGCCCAGCAGATCGCGCGGCGCCCGCCGTCGGCGCGCCACTCGTTCGGGTTCGTGCGCGCCGAGGCGCTTGCCGCGTTCGTCAACGCCCTGGCCATGCTGGCAGTGGTCGGCTGGATCGTGTTCGAAGCGGTGGGACGCTTCGCCACGCCGGAGCCGGTCGCGGGCAACACCGTCATCGTGGTCGCCGCCATCGGCTTGTCGATCAACCTCGTGGTGGCCTGGGTATTGTCGCGCGACCGCAAGAGCCTGAACACGCGCGCCGCGCTGGTCCACGTGATGGGCGACCTGCTCGGTTCGGTCGCGGCGATCATCGCCGGCGTCGTCATCTCGCTGACCGGCTGGATGCAGATCGACCCGCTGCTGTCGATGCTGGTGGCGGTGCTGATCCTGAAATCAACCTTCGGCGTACTGCGCGACTCGTACCACTTCCTGATGGAAGCGGTACCGCACCACATCGACTACGTGCAAGTGGGCGCCGACCTGGCCAAAGTGCCAGGCGTGCAGTCGGTGCATGACCTGCACGTGTGGGACATGTCGCCGGGCGAACCTGCGCTGATCGGCCACCTCGAAATCGATGACCTGCAGCAGTGGCCGAAGGTGCTCGCGGCGGTCAAGGCGATGCTGCTGGAGCGGCACGGCATCGACCACATCACCCTGCAGCCGGAGACCCACGATGCGTGCGCTGTAAGCACTTTCTTACCGGAAGGCGGCGAGCGCACCGATGGCGGCGCGCCGGGGCACTCATCATAATGCGGCATGACTCCATCAAAAATCTACGACACCCTGATTATTGGCGGTGGACCGGGCGGACTGACCGCCGCGGTCTACCTGCGCCGCTTCCGGCGTGACATCGTTGTTGTCGATAAGGGCAACAGCCGCCTGCAGCTGATTCCGGTCACGCACAATTTCCCCGGCTTTCCCGACGGCATTCAAGGCACCCAGCTGCTCGACAACCTGCGCAGCCAGCTGGGCCGGTATGGCGGCCATATCACCGAAGGCGAGATCACCAGCCTCACGCGCACCGACGACTACTTCACTGCCGAATTCGACGGCGGCCAGTTCCATGCCCGCACCGTCATCCTCTCCAGCGGCATCACCGATGCCGGCCTGCCCATCGAAAACTGGCGCGAAGCCGTGTCCAGCGGCGCGGTCCGGCTGTGTCCGGTATGCGACGGCTTCGACGTGCTCGACAAGCGCATCGCGGTCGTGGGCGAGCCTGGCGACTGCGTCGCCCACGCACTGTTCATGCGCACGTTCTCGAACGACGTCACCCTGTTCGAACGCGACGCCAGCACCTGTCCGGTCCCCGCCGACCTGCAGCGACTTGACGAAGCCAGCATCCGGCGCGTCGAATCGCCGCTGCTCGGCATCACGATGACCGATGACATGAAGCCCGTCCTGCACACCGAGGATGGCGAAGATCATCAGTTCGACGTGGTCTACCCAATGCTCGGCGAGACCGCGCGCTCGACGCTGGCCGTCGCGCTCGGCGCGGAAACCACTGACTGCGACAAGCTCGTCGTCGACGAATACCAGTGCACCACGGTGCCAGGGCTGTATGCGGTGGGCGACGTTGTGCGCGGCCTGAACCAGATCAGCGTGGCGGCCGGGCATGCGGCGGTCGCGGCGACCCGCATCCACAACCGGTTGCCGCCCCGCTACCGGGAATAGCTAGGCAGACCGGGGAGTACCAACACTGCCTGGACATGTCTAGAAAGGAACATTTTCCGACGGCTCGCCTGCTCCGGCGCTGCTTTGCGGCGGCGTATAATCGGCCAGACCCGCCCACGAGGATGAATGCGATGACAAAGATCACCGTTCTCCCCCACCCCGAATACGCCCCCGCCGGAACCGAGATCCAGGCCGACCGGGGAACCACCATCTGCGATGCCTTGCTCGACCATGGCGTCGAGATTGAGCATGCCTGTGGCAAAGTCGGCGCGTGCACAACCTGCCACGTGATCGTGCGCGCCGGATTTGATTCGCTCAACGAAGTGGACGACAACGAGGAAGACATGCTTGATCGCGCGTGGGGATTGCAGCCAACGTCGCGGCTATCCTGCCAGGCGATTGTCGCCGACGAGGATCTGGTGGTCGAGATCCCGCGCTATTCGCTGAACCTGGCGAAGGAAGGCTAACGCGGCCAGCCTGCTGTCTGGCGAGGACAAAGCGAAAACCAAAAACAGCCCGAACCATCGCGCGCCGTTCAAGTCTGAACAACTAGTGCGACCCCGAACATGGGCGCGATGACGGCTAACTCTCGCCGGATTTTTACAGGAGAAAAACAATATGCTAAACCGTGTTGTGACAGTTGCCGCGCTGGCCATGGGCGGCTACCTGCTATCGAAGCAGATGAAAAAAGGCGGTCCGGGCAGTGGTTCCACTGTCGAGGAGTCGATCGAAGTCAATGTCCCGCTGAGCACAGCTTACAACCAGTGGACTCAGTTCGAGGAGTTCCCGCGCTTTATGGACAGCGTGCACGAAGTCCGCCAGGTCGACGACCGCCACCTGCACTGGCGCGCCGACGTGGCTGGCAAGGAAAAAGAATGGGATGCCGAGATCACCGAGCAGATCCCCGACAGGCGCATTGCCTGGCGCAGCACCAGCGGCGTGCCGAACGGCGGGGTTGTCACCTTCCATCGAATCAACGACACGACCACCAAGATCATGCTGCAGATGCAGTACACGCCAGAGGGCGCTGTCGAGAGCATCGGCGATGCGCTGGGCGCCGTGCGCATGGAAGCACGCCGCAACCTGGAACGTTTCAAGGAGATGATTGAAGCACGGGGCAAGGAAACAGGGGCCTGGCGCGGCGAGGTCACCCAGCATTAACGCTGCTGACGGCGGTGCCGCGTGCAACGGGCACGCGCACAGGCGACTGCCGCTGGGGGCGGCGGCAGTGGCGGAGGGCCCTTGCTGCTTACCTTTACCGGAACGCGGTGAAGCGTCGCGTCGCCTTGCCTCCCCCCGAAACTTAACCTAAGTAAGGTTTTTGCCGGTTCATCACAATAGTCTCTGGTTAATTTCGCGACGAGCGTCTAGCATCGTTTCCAGGTACCCACGACGCAACCCAAGGCCATGGCCAAGAAATTTCCCATTGATCCGCCAAACCCGGAGCGCATTTGCTGGGGCTGCGACAAATATTGCCCAACCGACTCCCTCGCCTGCGGCAACGGCTCGGATCGGACCCAGCATCCCATCGAGTTTTTCGGCAGCGGCTGGCACTTATGGGGGCGTGACGCGGCACCCGATGAGCCCAGCATCCCACCTACGGCAGCACCAGGGTGATGCGTCGCTGCAGCCGCTCCGCCTCGGCAGTGTCGCCGGCTGCCTGGGCGCGACGGAGCGCAACCCCGAGCCACATCAGGAGCGGCCTGCGCCAGCCCTGTCCCGACGCGGTCTCGGTCGCCAGCGCAATATCCGTCGGGCCAATGCGCCCAACCTGCATCAGCGCGCCAGCGGCGACCATGCGCGACAGCGGATCGGCGATGGCGGCCAGCACGCCAGCCGTGCCTGCAGCATTCGCGCGTACGACCGCCTGATGCTGCTCCGGCAGCAGCGATGCATCGAGGCCCTGCCAACGCCCGCCGAGATACGCGGCATAAGCGCGCTCGCCCTCGGTCGCGTCCTGCGCCAGCGCGGCAAAGCCGGGACAATCATCGTATTCCAGACCGGCCACGCGCGTGGCGCAGCGCGCCAGTTCGGCCAGGGCGACGAGGTCGGGCCGGCCGGTGCTGGCTATCTCGCTGCGTGCACGCGCGAACTCCGACTCGGCAACCGAGGTATTGCCCTTCAGGTAGGCGTCACTGTAGCCTTTCAGCGCATCGGCCGCGTTTGACTTCCATCCCGGCGGGGCGGGCTTGCTTGCGCACCCAGCCAGCATCAGGCCCAGCGCGGCGGTGAGAATGGTTTTGATCATGGAAGTTTTATCTCCGGCGTGCGTGCGAACGGCCATTTGCGGTTGATTTCATCGATCATGCGGGTTACCTTGCGCAGGCTGGTGTCCACCTCTGCGCGCAAGGCGCCCAAGTCCTTGGTCGCCACTTTCGCGTTCGCGCCCACTTGTTGCGCCTCGGCCAGCACTGCATCGAGCTTCTTCAGCGTGTTGCTCGCGTCCTTCAGCACCACGTTCATCTGGACCACGGCAGCCTGACTGTCATCCACCAGTCCCTTCTTCCCGAACAGGCGCCGGTCGGCATTGCCGATCAGGCCGTTGACACGGTCCAGCGTGCCGATCAGCTTCTGCGCTTCGGCATCGCTGCCAAGGGCGCCGCCGAGCAGGCCGTACTTGCCGGCGAAGCGCCCGGTCGCCGCCTCCAGGTTGGCCAGGCTGTTGTTGATGGCCGAATCGCTGCGCGTCATGTTGTCGAGGTTTTCCAGCAGCGCGCGTGCGCTGGCGACCACGCGCGGAATCTCGGCGCTGGTATCGCCGCGCAGGACGGTGCGCACCGCGTCTTCGGGCAGCGGAGCATCGTCGAGCATGCCGGTGAAGGCCTTCAGCCGCGTCTCGCCCACCATGCTGCGCTCGAGCGTGAAGACGCTGCTGGTCTTGAGCCATTTGGCATCATCCTTCGGCACATCGACCAGGATGCGCGCCTTGCCGTCAGGGCCCAGTTCGACCCGCTGCACGCGTCCGATGGGGAAGCCGGCAAAGGTCATATCCATGCCCGGAATGACGCCTTCCGAGTCGTCCGACACCAGCACCAGCCGCTGCGTGACTTCGAACACGCCGCGCGCGTACATCACATACAGCAGGAAGCCGACGGTCAGCGCGGCCATCAGGAGCAGCAGCGCCACCGCCTTCGCCTCGACATTGGCGACTGTTTCGGCAGGCGTTGCTTCGGCTGGGCCCAGGGGTTCGGTCATGACGCTCCTCTCAGATATATTTAATGGCAAGCGACGCGGCTTCGATCATCAGCAGCACGAACAGCAGGCGTACCGCGCCCGGCTGCACGGTCGACGTCGAGCTCAGGCCGTAGCGGTGCATCTCCAGGATTGCGGCCGTCGGTATCACCGCAACGGCAAGCCCGAACGATATGGTCTTGAAGATAAAGCCAAACGTGACGGCCGGATTGAAGATGCGCCCGACCGTGCGCGTGTAGTCCGGCACACCCCATGGGGACAGCCCGTACACGTTCACGTACGCCAGTACCAGCACGATCACGCTGCTGACCATTGCGAGGCTAAGCACGGCGAAGGCATTGGCGACCACTTGCGGCACCAGTTCCTGGCGCAGGCGCGCCTGGGCGCGTTTGGAGGTGTCAGGCGAGGCAGCAGCGGCTACCGCGAGCGCATCGCCCGCGTTGAACGCCATGCTGGCGCGCAGCGCGACGAACATGGCGGCCGTGAGCGGTATCAGTTCCAGCACCAGTACGCGCACCACCATCTCGAGCGCGTAGGCCGACAGGCCATAACTGAGCGCCGTCACCACCACGATCCGGATGATGACCAGGCTGACCAGCGCGGCCAGCACCGTGAACCACGGCAGCACCTGCCAGGTGCTGCCGTATATGAAGCGCGACGCGACGACGCGGTTGGCGCGGCTGTAGGTCTTGAGCGACAGCGCCATGACGATGGCGATCGCGCCCAGATGCACCATGTACCACCAGCTGCGCAGTATGCGTACCGCCACCCTGCCCCAGTCGCTCGGCTGCGTGTAAAGGAAGGATGTCGGGCGCATGGGCTACTGCCGCCGCGCTTCCAGCACGCCGTTCACCTCGCCGATGGCGGCGAGGGCCTTTTGCAGCTGCGCGGTCGATCCGATTTCGGCGGTAAAGGTCATGCGCGCCTGGCCTTTCGAACTCTGCGTGTTCGAGCCAATGACGTTGATTTTCTCGCGCGAGAATACCTCCGAGATGTCGCGCAGCAGTCCCTGCCTGTCGCCGGCGAGGATGAACAGGTCGACCGGATAAACCGTGTCCTGCCCGGCGCGGCCCCATTCGGTATGGATCACGCGCTCCGGCGCCTTGGCGCGCATCTCGGCGAAGTTCTTGCAGGTGGCGCGGTGGATCGATACGCCTTTGCCGCGCGTGACAAAGCCGACGATGCCGTCCGGCGGCGCCGGTTTGCAGCACTTGGCCAGGGCGGTCATCAGGCCCTCGGTGCCCACCACCAGCACCCCCGACTTGGCGCCCTTCTCCACGCTCGACGCGCGGCTTTTGCTGAGGATGACTGCGTCTTCCTGTGCCGGCGCCGCTTCGCCCGTGTCGTGCAGCGCATTCTCGACGTGGCGCAGGCTGAATTCGTCCTTGCCGACCGAGATGAACATCTCGTCGACCTTGTTGAAGCCAAGCTTGTGCGCCAGCGCCTCGAGGTTGACGGCGGTTTTGCCCTCGCGCTGGAGCGTCTTCTCGATCAGGGCGCGGCCCTGCGACAGCGTCTCCTGCTGGTCGATGGCATGGAACCAGGCGCGTACCTTGGTGCGGGTGCGGCTGCTGACCGTGTATTCGGGGCTGAGCCAGTCGCGCGACGGGCCGGCGGTTCCGGGACCGCCCTTGGCGGTGATGATCTCGCAGGTCTGGCCGTTCTTCAGCGGCGTATTCAGCGGCACCATCACGCCGTCGACGCGCGCGCCGCGGCAGCGGTGCCCGACCTCGCTGTGCAGGTGGTAGGCAAAGTCGATCGGCGTGGCGCCGACGGGCAGTTCCAGCACGCGGGCCTGCGGCGTCAGCACGAAGATGCGGTCGTCCAGCGTGGCCGACTTGAGCTTTTCGACCCACTCGCGCTGGATTTCACCTTCCTCGACGACCGCGTCGGCCACGTCGGTTTTCCACGCCAGCAGCTGGCGCAGCCACGCGATCTTCTCGTCGTACTTCTGGCCCTTGAAGTTCGAGCCGCCTTCTTCCTTGTAGCGCCAGTGCGCGGCAATACCGTACTCGGCGAAGTTATGCATCTCCTGGGTGCGGATCTGCACCTCGAGCGGCCGCCCGTCTTCGGCCATGACGACCGTGTGCAGCGACTGGTAGCCGTTCGGCTTCGGACGCGAGATGTAGTCGTCGAACTCCTTTGGTATCGGCGTCCAGATGTTGTGGACCAGCCCAAGCACCGTGTAGCAGGTCTTGATGTCCGGGACGATGACGCGGAAGGCGCGCACGTCATACAGCTCGCTGAAGTCGAGGTCCTTGCCGCGCATCTTGTTATAGATGCTGTAGATGTGCTTCGGACGGCCAAACACTTCTGCCTTGATCCCGGCTGCGGCCAGTTCATCCTGCAGGCGCACGATCGCTGAGTGCACGAAGCCCTCGCGCATCATGCGCTTTTCCTCGAGCATCTTGGCGATGCGCTTGTAGGTATCGGGCTCGATGAAGCGGAACGACAGGTCTTCGAGCTCCCACTTGAGCTGCCAGATGCCGAGCCGGTTGGCTAGCGGCGCGTACAGGTCGAGCGTCTCGCGCCCGTAGGCGCGGGTCATGTCATTAAACAGCTTGATGTCGGCGAAGTAGCGCAAGGTGGTCACGCACGACGCCAGGCGCACCAGCACCACGCGCATGTCGCTGGCCATCGCCAGCAGCATCTTGCGCAGCGTCTCGACCTGCGCGACGGCGCGCTGCGAAGCGCCCTTGCCGCGGCCCGTTTCCTTCTGCCCCATGGTCATGTCGCGCAGGCGGATCAGCTGCAGCACGCCGGTCACGAGATCGGTTGCGTCCTTTCCAACGCGCGCTTCCAGGCCCGCGGCAGCGCTGGGATCGAGGTTCGACAATTCGAACAGCAGTCCGGCGATGCGCGTCTCGGCATCGGTATTCAGGTAGGCGAGCGTGCTGGCCACGCCGATGGAAAACTCGAGCGCGTTCTGGCCCGACGTGCAGGACTTGTCCTGGTAGGCGTCGCCCGCGTACGCCAGCGCCGCTTCCACGCGCGCGCTGTCCTCGGGGCTCAGGCCCTGGACGAGCTGGGTCGTTGCGCTGCCAAGCGCCGCGATGGCAACCATGGCGGTTTAGCGCATGCCCGCGGTGACGACGATTTCGACCAGGCAGGCCGGATTCGCCAGCTTCGCTTCGACGGTGGCGCGCGGCGGGGTGTGCCCCTGCGCGACCCACTCGTCCCACACCTCGTTCATGCCGGCGAAGTGGGCCATGTCCGAGATGTAGATCTGGCACATCAGGATGCAGGTCTTGTCGCTGCCCGCCTCGGTCAGCAGGCGGTCCACATGGCCCAGTACCTCGCGGGTCTGGCCGACGATGTCGGCGCTGGTGTCTTCGGCGATCTGGCCCGCCAGGTACACCGTGTCGTTATAGATCGCTACTTCGGAGAGTCGTTTGCCTACGTGCAGTCGTGTGATTTCCATAGTCTCTTTCAGGGTGCCGGCTTAGCCGACTAAAAATTGTCTTGCGATTGCGATCTGGTCCTCGTGCAGGAAGGTCGGCGCGTGGCCCACGTTCGGGATCTCGACCAGCTTGGCCTTGGGGCCGCGGCGCGTCATCTCTTCGGCCGTGGCGTGCGACAGCAGGTCCGATTCGGCGCCGCGCACCAGCAGCGTCGGGCAGCGGATCGCATCATACGCCGCCCACAGCATGCATTCGTCTTTTTTGACGGTGTCAGGCGTACTGCCGCGGAACGGCTGGGCCAGTCCCATGTCGTAGTGCCGCACCCAATGGCCATCCTTGTCCTGGCGCAGCACGTCGCTGGCCAGCTTGCGCCATTCGCCCTCATTGTGCTCGCCGAACGACAGCGACACCTCGCGCACGAACGCGGCGGCCTGGTCGAAGGTGGGCCACTGCAATTCCTGGCCGATGTATTCACCAATGCGCTGCAGCGCCGGCGCGTCAAGGCAAGGGCCGATGTCGTTGAGGACCAGCTTGCGGATTGGGTTGCCGGGCAGCGAAGCGAGCGCCATGCCGATCAGGCCTCCCATGGAGGTGCCGAACCAGTCGATGGCGGTTCCCGGTACCGCCGACACGCGCGCCACCAGCGTTACCATGTCGCTGACGTATTGCGGCACGCGGTAAAGGTCCGGGTTGGCCAGCTTGCCGGAACGGCCACGCCCGACGACGTCGGGGCACACCACGCGGTAATGGCCGCACAGCGCGCGCGCCAGGTTATCGAAGTCGTCGCTGACGCGGGTCACGCCGTGCACGCACACCAGCACGTTCGGGTTATTCTCGTCGCCCCACTCCTTGTACGACATAGCGTGCAAGCCGGCGGGGGAAATGCACTGGACGGATTTTATTCTTGGTTCAACCATGCCAATTCCTAATGAAGGCGGATATCCGTCGCCGATGCTCAGTTGAAGAGCTGACTTCTGGCAAAACTGACATTTTACCCGGCGTTGCGATTAGAATTCTACCAAGGTGTAGCGCGGCGCGCTGCCAGTACGTTTCCAGCCAACCAATCTCTCAGAGGACACAATGAACACAAGCATGTTAAGCGGCAAAACAGCACTGGTCACCGGCTCCACTTCCGGCATCGGGCTTGGGATTGCCCGGACGCTGGCGCAGCAAGGCGCGAACATTGTGTTCAACGGCTTCGGCGACGCGCAGCAGATCGAGAAGCTGTACAAGGAGGTCGGGCAGGAGTTCGGCGTGCAGACGGCGTATCACAACGCGGACATGTCCAAGCCTGCCGAGATCGAAGCGCTGATGAAGTTCGCTGGCGAAAAGTTCGGCGGCGTCGACATTCTCGTCAACAACGCGGGTATCCAGCACGTGTCGAACATCGAAGACTTTCCGGCTGAGAAGTGGGATGCGATTATCGCGATCAACCTGACCTCGGCGTTCCACACCACCAGGCTTGCGCTCCCGGGCATGAAGCAGAAGAACTGGGGCCGCATCATCAACCTGGCGTCGGTACACGGGCTGGTTGGGTCGGCGCAGAAATCGGCTTATGTGGCCTCGAAGCACGGCCTGGTTGGCTTTACCAAGGTGACGGCGCTGGAGACGGCGCAGACTGGCGTGACTTGCAATGCGATTTGCCCGGGATGGGTGTTGACGCCGCTGGTGCAAAAGCAGGTCGATGACCGTGCTGCGCGTGATGGGCTGAGCAATGAGGATGCCAAGAAGGCGCTGCTGGCAGAGAAGCAGCCGTCGGGCGAGTTTGTGACGCCGGAAGAACTGGGCGCGCTGGCGGTGTTCTTCTGCAGCCCGGCAGGTGCACAGGTGCGCGGCGTGGCGTGGAATATGGATGGGGGATGGGTGGCCCAGTAAACGTTACGGGCGACTCGCGGCGGAGGCGCGCTATCGCGCTTGTCCGCCCTACGGACCGTTGCCAACCATTGACCGTAGGGCGGAAAAGCGCGGGGCCTCGGCGGCCCCGCGCTCCTCCGCCATGAGTCGCCACTGACGCCTTATCTGATTCCGCTCGCCAACCTCGGCGACGACAACAACTGCTTGAACGCCGCCCACTTCTGCGCGCGCGCCTTCACAGGATCCTTCGACGTCACGTGACGCTCGACGTACTTCGCCACCAGATCCTTACCCAGGTTGTAATTGATCACATACCCACGCAGCCCGTCGTAGAAACTTACGCGCTGGCCTGCCTTCTCGGGCGGGTACAGTTGCACGTTGACCAGCCAGTCGATGGTCTGCTCCTTCGTCCACTTCCCGTTCAGGTAGTTCATCGCCGCATCATTATCCGCATAGCTCAGCTTGCCCAGCAGCTTGCGCAAGTCCGCGTATTTCTTGGCAAGCTTCGGATCCAGGCCGGCCATCGGGAACAGCACATCACGCTCGAACGCCAGCCGCTCCGCTTCCGAGAAGGCCATCTCGATGCCGTAGTTTGCGCTGCCTTCCGCAATCAGCGACATCGGCGAGTACAGCGGATACACGCTGAACTCGGTCCAGCCCTTGTCCTTCACCAGCGACTTCTCAAGCAGCGCGTTGTATGCGTGGTGCCCCGGATAGCCCTCATGGCAGCCTAGGTCGACGGCGCGATCGATGTAGATCGGGAACTCGGTGTTGATCTGGATAAGGCTCTGCGCGTTGCCCTTGTACCAGTTGTAGCCGCTCCATGGCTTGTTGCTGACGAACTCAAGCACAAAGTTCTCGTTGGCGGGCAAGTCGATGTACTTCTCGCTGCGGACACGGCATTCCTTGATCGACGCGTCGAACACCGGCTTCAGCTTGTCCTTCGGGATCACCATCTTGGCGCGGAAGGCGGCGAGGCGCTCTGGCACACTACCTTTGCCGGGCAACAGCTTGTCGATCTCGCCAACCAGCTTCATGTAATGCGCGCGGTCGTAATGCGGCGACACCGCGTCATACAGGCGCTCGGTCTCATCGTCGAAACTGAACTTCTTCCCGTTCAGCATGTCAATGCGTGTCAGCATCGAGCTTAACTGCTTGTTGAGGAACTCGATGCGCAGCGCCTCATCGGCATTCGCGGCCTTCTGTGTGGCAAGGTCTTTAAGCGCTGCGTCGACTTCATCGCGGATTGCGGCAAGCGTCTTCTTGTCATCGGCGGCCTGTTTTTGCAACTCGGGCGGCCCGTAATACGCATCGACGTACGAACTGTCATGCACGCCGACGGCGAGCACGAGTTTCATGTACCGCTCAGCGACATCCTGCACCGAGGCGGCAAAGGCCGAACTTGCCAACAGCATCGCGACTGCACCAACAATTTTCTTTTTCATTCTTTATCCATTACGAATGTTGTCCCGGCAAAAATTATAGCCGGGATACAGGCGCTAGTCTGTGTAGTGCCGAAAGACAATTTTTAGTGGGCAATAGAGGAAACAGGCCCTGCGGATATCCACAATGGATACGCATGGCGCTCTGGTGAATCATGGCGAGACTTAAATTTCTAACAGCGAGACGCCGCCATGAAAAAGCCTTTCTACCAAGTCCTTTACGTCCAGGTCCTGTTCGCGATTGTCTGCGGCATCCTGCTCGGTGTGTTCTACCCGAGCCTGGGCGTCGACATGAAGCCGCTCGGAGACGGCTTCATCAAGCTGATCAAGATGATCATCGCGCCGGTGATTTTCTGCACCGTGGTGGCTGGCATTGCCGGCATGCAGGACATGAAGAAAATCGGCCGCGTCGGCGGCAAGGCCCTGCTCTACTTTGAAGTGGTATCGACTTTTGCGCTTGCCATCGGCCTCGTGGTTGCGAACCTGGTGCGTCCCGGCGCCGGCTTCAACGCCGACCCGGCCACGCTGGACGCCTCGTCGATCGCCCAGTACACCGACAAGGCCAAGTCGCAGAGCACCGTCGACTTCGTGCTGAACATCATCCCGAACACCGTCGTCGACGCGTTTGCCAAAGGCGACATTTTGCAGGTGCTGCTGTTTGCGATCCTGTTCGGATTCTCGCTGTCCATGCTTGGCGAGCGCGGCCGTCCGATCACGCGCGCCATCGATGAGCTGTCGCACGTGATCTTCGGCATCGTCAATATGGTCATGAAGCTTGCCCCGATCGGCGCGTTCGGCGCGATGGCGTTTACCATCGGCAAATACGGGCTCGAATCGCTGGTGCCGCTGGCCAAACTGATGGGTTCCTTCTACCTGACTTGCGCGCTGTTCGTGTTCGTGGTGCTCGGCGCAATCGCACGCTTCACCGGATTCTCGATCTTCCGCTTCATCGCCTACATCAAGGAAGAACTGCTGATCGTGCTCGGCACCAGCTCGTCGGAAAGCGCGCTGCCGGCCCTGATGCGCAAGCTGGAAAAGCTCGGCTGCTCGAAGCCGGTGGTCGGCCTGGTCGTGCCGACCGGCTACTCGTTCAACCTGGACGGCACCAACATCTACATGACGATGGCCGCCCTGTTCGTTGCGCAAGCCACCAATACCGACCTCACCTTCACCCAGCAGATCACCATCCTCGGCGTGGCGATGCTGACCTCGAAAGGCGCTTCAGGCATCACCGGCGCCGGCTTCATCACCCTGGCCGCCACGCTGGCAGTGGTGCCGACCATCCCGGTGGCGGGCATGGCGCTGATCCTCGGCATCGACCGCTTCATGAGCGAGTGCCGCGCGCTCACCAACTTCGTCGGCAACGGCGTGGCAACCATCGTCGTGTCGAAATGGGAAAACGAACTGGACGAGAACCGCCTTGCCGCTGAGCTTGCCACCCCTTCGCACCAGCATCATGGCGACGAAGTGGCAGTTGTCCGCAAGGTCGCCTGACCCCGCACAGACAAGATTGTCTACAAATTTCAAGCTTATGCTTCGCGCTGTCAAATTATTGTAGACAATCGTGTCTAGACAGACTAATCTACGATTCATCGAGATTAGAAGAACTGTCATGGCCAATTCCGCTACCCCACCAAAGCCGACGGCTGCCGAACTGGACCTGCTCCAGGTTCTGTGGCCGCTCGGCTCCGCCACCGCCAAGCAGGTCCATCAGGAAATCCAGAAGCAGCGCCCCGAGGTGACCTACGCCACGGTGCTGCGCCTGATGCAGATCATGCACACCAAGGGCATCCTGATCCGCGACGAGAGCGAGCGCTCCCACGTGTACGCGCCGGCCCAGGCGCAGGATTCGCTGCAGACAAATTTGCTGAAAGACCTGATCCAGAAGGCCTTCTCCGGCTCGGCCAAGGCACTCGTGTTGGCGGCGCTGCGCAGCGGCATTTCCAAAAAAGAACGTGAAGAAATCGAAAAGCTGCTGAAGGAGGAAGACAAATGAGCCCGCACGCATCGATGGTCATCAGCAGCCTCGGCTGGACCCTGGTCCATTTCCTGTGGCAAGGCGTGCTGCTCGGCTGCGCCACCGCTGTGCTGCTGACCCTGATGCGCAACGCGCGCCCCGAGCATCGCTATACGGTTGCGTGCACTGCCCTGTTCCTGTGTCTCGCCTGGCCCGCGTTCGCGTTTTACCTGCGTCTGCAGGATGCTGCCGCCGTTGTCGCTGCCGCAGCGCCCGCCGGCGGCTGGGCCGTGGCGCCGGGGGTACGTGCCGAGGGCATCGCAGGCTACCTGCAAGACAACCTGGCCTGGGTGGTGGGACTCTGGGCTGCTTGCGCCAGCGTGCTCGCCGTGCGCATCGGGCTCGGCCTGCTGTGGGTGAAGCGCGCGGAACGACAGTACAAGGGCGATGCTCACTGGCAGGCCCGGCTCGACCGCATGGCAGAACAGTTCGGGATTACCCGCAAGGTCCGCCTGCGCATCGTCGAGAACCTGGCGAGTCCGATCACTGCCGGATGGTTGCGCCCTGTCCTGCTGGTTCCCGCCTCGCTGGTCACCGGGATGCCGGCGCACCTGCTCGAAGCGCTGCTTGCGCACGAACTGTCGCACGTAAGGCGCCTTGATTATTTGGTCAACCTCGGCCAGAACGTGGTCGAGACCCTGCTGTTCTATCACCCGGCCGTCTGGTGGATTTCGGGCCGCATCCGTGAAGAACGCGAACAGATTGCAGACGATATCGCTGCAAC
>DASWSX010000202.1:0-14299 GCA_036402435.1 Telluria sp.
TCTAGACAAGAATGAACCAATTGTGCGGTCTATCCGCTACAATCAGGCTTTTATTGACCAGCATATTCACATTTATATGATCAAGGGCAGCATAGTAGCAATCGTTACCCCGATGCACGATGACGGCAGCCTGGATATTCCCGGCCTGCGCAAGCTGATCGACTGGCACATCGCCGAGGGCACCGACAGTATCGTGATCGTCGGCACCACCGGCGAATCGGCGACCGTCAGCGTCGAAGAGCACTGCGAACTGATCCGGGTCGCGGTCGAGCACGCGGCTGGCCGCATCCCTGTCATTGCAGGCGCGGGTGGCAATTCGACCGCCGAAGCGATCAGGCTGACCGAGGCGGCCAAGCAGGCCGGCGCCGATGCGACCCTGCAAGTAGTTCCTTACTACAACCGTCCGACCCAGGAAGGCATGTACCGCCACTTCAAGGCGATTGCCGAGGCGGTCGACCTGCCGGTGATCCTGTACAACGTGCCGGGCCGTACCGTGGCCGACATGTCGAACGAGACCATCGCGCGCCTGGCCGAAGTGCCGAACATCGTCGGCGTCAAGGACGCCACCGGCAATATCGGCCGCGGCCTCGAGCTGCTGCGCATGGTGCCGAAAACCTTCGCCGTGTATTCCGGCGACGACCCGACCGCGATGGCGCTGATGCTGTGCGGCGGCGCCGGCAACATCTCGGTGACCGCCAACGTCGCCCCGCGCGCCATGCATGAGCTGTGCGTTGCCGCGATGGCCGGCGACATCGCCCGCGCCGTCGAGATCAATAACAAGATCATGCCGCTGCACGCCAAACTGTTCGTCGAGCCGAACCCGGTCCCGGTCAAATGGGCCCTCGCGGAAATGGGCATGATGCCAGCCGGCATCCGCCTGCCGCTGGTCCCGCTCGCCGACAATTGCCACGCCACCGTTCGCGCCGCACTGCGCGAAGCGGGCGTTCTTCCACAGACCTGACCCGCAAGGGCCGGATCCATCCCCTGACACCAGCTTCTCAACCAGTTACGACATGACTATTCGCAAGACTACGAGCTCCGCCTTGACGGCAACCGCCACCCGCGGCCTGGTACTTACCGCGCTGATGGCCAGCCTGGCCGGCTGCGGCATGATCAACTCCCTCATCGAATCCGACAAGGTCGACTACCGCGGCGCCAAGAAAGCCCAGCCACTGGACGTGCCGCCGGACCTGACCCAGCTCCAGAAGGACAACCGCTATGCCGTGCCTGACGGGCGTGGCGTGGCCACCGCTTCCGGTCTCCAGCAGCGCGGCACCCAGGCGCCCGGCACCGCCGTTGTCGCCTCTGGCGAGCAGGTCGGTCCCCTGAACACCGGCGACATGCGCGTCGAGCGCGCCGGCACCCAGCGCTGGCTGGTCGTCAAGCAGACCCCGGAACAGCTCTGGCCGCAGCTCAAGCAGTTCTGGACTGACAATGGATTTAGCGTGGTCAGCGAATCGACCGCTGCCGGCACGATGGAAACCGACTGGGTCGAAGACCGCGCCAAGCTCCCGCAAGGCATCATCCGCAACACCCTGGGCAAGGTCTTCAACTCGTTCTATTCGACGGGCGAGCGTGACAAGTTCCGCACCCGCCTCGAGCGCGCGGCCGACGGCTCGACCGAAATCTATATCAGCCACCGCGGCATGGAAGAAGTGCTGGTCGGCTCGCAGAAAGAGTCGACCACCTGGACCAGCCGTCCGAACGATCCGGGCCTCGAAGCCCAGTTCCTCGGCAAGCTGATGGCGCGCCTGTCGGGCACGCCGGACGTGAAGACGGCCGAGACCGCGGTGCAGAACGCCGTCGTGGCGCCGCAGCACGCCAAGCTGGTGGGCGACGCCGTGGAAGTGGACGAAGGCTTCGACCGCGCATGGCGCCGTGTCGGCCTGGCGCTCGACCGCGTCGGCTTCACCGTCGAAGACCGCGACCGCGTGCAGGGCGTCTACTTCGTGCGCTACGTCGATCCGGACGCGGAATCGAAGCAGGGCTTCCTGGGCAAGCTGCTCAGCTTCGGTAAGGATGACGAGAAGGAAAAGGAAGCGCAGCGTTACCGCATCCAGGTCAAGAGCGAGCAGGGCGCCAGCGTCAGCACGGTGACCGTGCAAAGCAACGAAGGCAAGGCAGAGACCTCGCCGACGGGTGCGAAGATCCTGAAGCTGCTGAGCGACGAACTCAAGTAACCCGCAAGCGCACAATGAAAACCGGCCTGAGGGCCGGTTTTTTTATGGGCGGCAATCGCGGTCCCTTCGGTCAGCTGGAACACTGCGCCAAACAAAGTTCGGGCCGGGCGGGGGAGGTGGCACGCGGAAGTGCCAGGCCGGGATGGAAAAACCGGTCAGCATGTTGCCCCAAACGCAAGCGGGGAGTGGAAACACGCGGGTCTGGAAACCAAAACAAAATAGTAACATTCCGTAAGTGCCGGCAGCATACGGCCGTTTTACGAATGTCCAGGCGAAAAAAAACCGGTCCGAAGACCGGTTTCTTTCAAATCGTGCTGATTACTTAGCAGCGTCAGCAGCAACCGAAGCAGCGTCCGAAGCAGCGGTCGAAGCAGCAGCAGCAGCGTCAGCAGCGGTCGAAGCAGCCGAAGCGGCAACAGCAGCAGCAGCAGCAGCGTCAGCAGCTGGTGCGTCAGCAGCAGGAGCAACAACGGTGGTGTCAGCTGGAGCGACGGTAGCGTCAGCTGGTGCGGTTACTTCAGCAGCTGGAGTAACTACGGTCTCTTCTTTTTTCGAGCAAGCGGTCAGAGCAACGGCCAGCAGGGAGACGATCAGCAAAGATTTTTTCATGGGTTTTCCTTAGATTAATTCAAGTTAAAACAACTCTTGTTGCGATGAATAATTACCGGTAATTATCGCTCGTTAGAAAATTCTCGTAGGCTTTCATTACCTGTGATGGTGCCTGACAGACAACGGAAACTTCCTAACCCGATATTATAGCTAAATATCCTACTTCGCAATAGCGCAATCATGCTCTGGTGAAATATTTTGTAAAAAATCAAGCTTCATTTTGTATCAAAACAGATGATGCCTATAAAATTGTCAATAACCGGGCGCGTTACCGAATAATATTCGGTATTTTGGCAAAACCTGCTTATAATCCAGTTGTTGTGGCGTGCAGGCCGGGGAGCGACTCCGCCCAGATTCCCCTGAACCTTTCTGCACTGATTTCGGTGGACTGTGGCATTTTGAACGCAGCTTCCCCGCGCATGTGGTCGCTATGGAAGCGTCGCACGATGTGCAGGTCGTCGCCGATGCAGAATGAATCGGTCAGCTGGTGCAGGTTGCGGCCGGTGACGCGGCATTCGATGCGGTGGCTGTAGTCTTGCAGGAGCCGCAAGAAGCGCGGGTAGTTCCGTTCGATGTGCTCGCTACGGTGCATGGCAACACGCAGGTGGCCGCCGCGTTTGAGGAACACGCGCAGCAGCTCGTCAACGTCGCTGGCGCCTAGCGGGAACACGGCAAAGTCGGGATCGAACATGTGCAGCGCGGCGACCGACTGCCCGATGCACGCGCGCAGGTGCGCGCCGAACTCCTGGTGGCTCGCAAACGGGTAAACGCCGGCCTCGTCCATGTTTCCTCCTTTATGCCAGTTCGATCCAGCCGTCCTGGTACCACGTGTACAGGGCTTCCATCACGTCGTCGGAGGCGCCGGCGAGCGCCGCGCCGTCGATCCTGCGTTCGTTGGCGAGCACGTCCAGCAGCACCTTGTCGGCGCGGCTGACCGAGAACGACTCGCCATTGATGAACACATTCTTGCCGCGGTAAAGCATCTGCGTTTTCAGCGACAGCGCCACGCCGCGTTTGATGGCGGCCTCGGCAAAGCGCCCCATCGTCAGCGGCTTGGCAGGTCCCTTGAAGAACACATTATGCTTTGGTTCGGACAGGTGCTCGCCCAGGAAGATCGTGACGTCATCCTCGGTGAAGCGCACCTTGTTCAGTTCATCTGCGATGGTCGCGAGCATGTGCTTCGGAATTTCAGCCGGATGCTTGCCCACGCCGAGGTCCGGATCGGCATAGCGGCCGGGCAGGTCGATCGAGTCGGCCATGAACTGCAGGAAGGCTTCGCCCAGCTCCTGGTACGACGGCGAACGGAAGCCGATCGAATAGGTCATGCACTCGCCCTCGGCGATGCCGTCGTGCGCGTAGTGCGGCGGCAGGTACAGCATGTCGCCCGGCTCGAGTACGAATTCTTCCTGCGGCTTGAAGTTCTGCAGGATTTTGAGCGGCAGTCCCTCGACCAGCGACAGGTCCTTCTGCGGGCCGATGCGCCAACGCCGCTTGCCGTGCGCCTGCAGCAGGAACACGTCGTACGAATCGAAGTGCGGTCCGACGCCGGCGCCATCGGTGGCGTAGCTGATCATCAGGTCGTCGAGGCGCGCGTCCGGGATGAAGCGGAACTGGCGCAGCAGCGCGTCGGCGTCGGCGTTGTACAGGTTCACGCCTTGCACCAGCATGGTCCACTCACCGCTGTCCTGCGCCGGCAGTTCCTCGATGGGGCCGTGCTGCATGTCCCAGGCGCCGTCGGTGTGGGTGATCAGGCGCGACTCGACATGGTTCAGTTTAGCCAGCTCGGCCAGTGCCTCGAGCTTGACCAGCGGCTTGAAACCCGGGATGGCGTTGCGGATCAGGAGCGGTTTTTTATGCCAGTAATCGCGCAAAAACTGGGCCGGCGTGATGTCGCCGAGGAGCTGTATTTTTTTCATGCGCCATTATAACCACCATCGAAACAGGTGCATCCGGCGCCGGAGGTATAATCTGCCTGACAACACTGAAAGGAAGTACGATGAAGATTGCGAAGAACACGGTCGTGACGGTTAACTACAAACTGTCGGACGCGCAGAACAACCTGATCGAAGACGGCCGCCAGCCGATGGTGTACCTGCACGGCGGTTACGAGAACACGCTGCCGAAGATCGAAGAAGAGCTCGACGGCAAAGAAGTCGGCTACTCGTCGACCATCCAGATCGAACCGGAAGACGCCTTCGGCGACTACGATCCTGAACTGGTCAAGATCGAAGAGCGCAAGCGCCTGCCCGAGCCGCTGGAAGTGGGCATGCAGTTCGAAGGCATGCCGGACAATCCGGAAAACGCTGAAGAGCCAATGGTCTTCACCGTGACCGAAATCGCCGACGACAAGGTTGTCCTCGACGGTAACCACCCGCTGGCCGGCATGGCGCTGCGCTTCGAGCTGTCGGTCACCGACGTGCGCGCGGCGACCGACGAAGAGATCCAGCACGAGCACGTGCACGGCGCCCATAGCCACCACCATGGCGACGACGAAGATGAAGGCGACGAAGGCGACGAGTTCCGCACCCGTCCGATTCACTAAGTCTTAAGGCGCGGACGCACTGCCAGGATAAGGCCGGGGCCAGCCCCGGTCCAGGCACGCGGTCCGCGCTGGTTGTACCCGGCGGTATCGGCAAGCTTGCCGGCGCCGCGTCCTCTCTCGGCCCTGCGCCGCATTGGCGCCCCGTCCAGGGACAGCCTTCAAACTATTTATTCGATTTGGCGCGCAGGAAGCGAATGCCGTGGACTGGAACGCACTTTTGCCCGGATTGGTCACCGCGCTCGGCGTCGGCCTGCTGATCGGCGTGATCCGCGAACGCCGGCATGACCCGGGCACGTCCAAGGCCGGTACCCGCACCCATGCGCTGGTTGGCGTGCTTGGCTATGTCGCCGCGACGCTCGGCACGACCGCGCTCGCCGCTGCCTTCCTGATCATCGGCGTGCTGGCCGTGGCGGGCTACATGAAGACCGCCGACGCCGATCCCGGCATGACGGGCGAGGTCGCGCTGGTGGTCAACCTGTCGCTTGCCGCCCTGGCCCTGCACCATGCGCCGCTCGCCGCCGCCCTCGGCGTGCTGTGCGCGATCCTGCTCGAAGCCAAACAAAGCCTGCACCGCGTCAGCCGCGACCTCATCAGCGAGCAGGAACTGCAGGATGCGCTGATGCTCGCCGCGGCCGCCCTGGTGGTGACGCCGCTGCTGCCGCCCGATCCGGTCGATCCGTGGCGCGTGCTTAGCCTGCCAACCGTCTGGCGCATCGTCGTGCTGGTGATGGCGGTCGGGATGTTCGGCCACATCGCCATGCGCGCAGCCGGGCCGCGCTGGGGCCTGGCCATCGCGGGATTCTTCTCGGGCTTTGCTTCGTCGACCGCCGCGGTGGCCAGCTTCGGCCGGCATGCACGGCACGACATGGCGCTGTCGGTGCCGGCCGCCGGCGCTGCGCTGCTCGCCAACCTGGCCTCGCTGCTGTTGCTGGCGGCAGTCGTCGGCGCAGTGTCGCGGCCCTTGCTGCAATCGATGAGCGTACCGCTGCTGGCGGCCGCGCTGGCGCTGGCGGCAGCTTCGCTGCTATGCCTGCGCCCGAGGCACGGCCGCCATGTGCCGGACCGCCCGCAGGCGCGGTCGTTCCGCCTTAGCCATGCGCTGACGATTGCCGCGATCATCGCGGCAGTGCTGGTGGTGTCCGCATGGCTGGGGGAGATTACCGGCGGCACCGGGGTGCTGGCCGCAGCCACGCTGGTCGCCCTGGTTGAACAGCAGGCGGCAGGAGCGAGCGTAGCGCAGCTCGCGGTTGCGGGAGGCCTGGATCAGCAAGTCGCGCGCTGGGGAATCGCGGGTGTGCTTGCGGCCAGCGCGGTGGCAAAAGGCGTGCTGGCCTTTTTCAGCGGCGGACCGGTTTATGGATTTATCCTCGCGGCGGGACTAGCTGCAATGGTGGGCGGTGCGGTCATCGGCATGTTCATATGAACGCCGCACCTTCAGTCGCCGGCGTCTGCCTTCTTCAGCGTAAACGTGACATCCTCGTCCTTTGCCACATGCACGCGCAGCGCGCGCGCGCCGGCGCTGACATGGCCGATATTCCCGAGCCACTCGATGGCCGGCTCGGCCTTGCTGCCCGGCGCGGCTGCGGTATCGACCAGCAGCACCTTGCCCGCGAACTTGCGCGCCAGTTGCGCCACCTGGCGCCGCGGCGCGTCGAAGCCGTCTTTCGGCCCGCGGCCGCGGTTCAGGAAGGCGCGAAAGCCCCGCTCCTGCACCAGCGGCCGGATATCACCCTCGGAGAACAGGACGACGGCATCATGCTTTTTCGAGCGCGCCAGCGCGAACACCCGGTTGAGCCAGTAGCGGTTGGCCACCAGCCGGTCTTCGTACTCGCTGTTGCGCCCTGCCTCGGGTAGATAGTGGTTGTTATTCGCCGGGACGTTCACGGTCGCATACAGCACGTTGCCGTCGACCCAGTACATGTTCTCGGCGTAGCTGCGGAACTTGGTGCTGGCCGACTGGCGCGTCACCTCAAGCTTGCGGCGGCCCAGCGTTTCCGGCTGCGCGTAATACAGCTCGCGAACACGGTTCAGCCGCTCGATCGCGGCGGTCCGCCCGTTCGAGTTCTTGCAGCCGCTCCAGTCGCTCGCTGCCGGCAGGACGATTACCGGCCGCTTCGCATCCGAGATCAGTTTGCGGCGCTGTAGGTACAGTTTGTCGCTGCATGGCTCGTCGGCCCCCTTGATGCCGGTAACGACGACGAAAGCCAGCGCAGGCTCGCTCAGATCTTCCAGCGCGTGCTCAAGGCGCTCCTCGCTGCCGCCCTTGACGAAGCTGTTGCCGATCACGCCGAACAGGTGCTCGTCTTTTGGGGCGTGTGCTGCGGCAGGCGCAGACGCAATCGTCCACGCAGCGGCGAACAGCGCGGCGATGAAGGCGCGGCGCATCATTTCGCGGTCAAGCGCTTCAACGCGTAAAGCTGCTCCAGCGCCTCGCGCGGCGTCAGGGCGTCGGGGTCGATCCCGTCGAGCGCAGCGAGCAGTTCGCCCGAAACCGCCGCAGGTGCATCTGCCGGTTCATCCCCAGGCTCGACGCAGGGCAGTGCGAACAGGTCCAGCTGCGTGGTGCGGTCAAGCGCCTGCGATTCGAGCCGCGCCAGGTGCTTGCGGGCCGCCTTGATGACGGGCTGCGGCACGCCTGCCAGCTGGGCCACCTGCAGGCCGTAGCTTTGCGACGCCGGCCCGGCCTGCACCGCGTGCAGGAAGACGATGCTGTCCTTGTGCTCCACGGCCGACAGGTGGACGTTGGCCGCGCTCGGATGGGTGTCCGGCAGCTGGGTCAGTTCGAAGTAGTGAGTCGCGAACAGCGTGAAGCTGCGGCTGGCGTCGATCAGGTGGCGCGCGATCGCCCACGCCAGCGCGAGGCCGTCGAAGGTCGAGGTGCCGCGTCCGACTTCGTCCATCAGCACCAGCGAGTGCTCGGTGGCGCCGTTCAGGATCGCGGCCGACTCGGTCATCTCGACCATGAAGGTGGAGCGTCCGCCGGCCAGGTCGTCGGTTGCGCCGATGCGCGTGAAGATGCGGTCGATCGGCCCGATGGTGGCGCTGGCCGCAGGCACGTAGCTGCCGATGTAGGCCAGCAGCGTGATGAGCGCGACCTGGCGCATGAACGTCGATTTACCGCCCATGTTCGGGCCGGTGATCAGCAGCAGGCGGCGTTCGTCATTCAGCTGGCAGTCGTTGGCGATGAAGCGTTCAATCTGGTTTTCGACCACCGGGTGGCGGCCTTCGCGGATGTCGAGGCAGGGCTCGGCTACCAGCACCGGCGCCACCCAATGGTGCTGCAGCGCGTGAACGGCCAGCGCGGTGAGCGTGTCGAGCTGCGCGAGGCCCTGCGAGATCGTCTGCAGGATGCCGATGTGCGGTGCGAGGTCGGCCAGCAGCTGGTCGTACAGCAGCTTTTCGCGCACCAGCGCCTTGTCCTGCGCCGACAATGCCTTGTCCTCGAACACCTTCAGTTCCGGCGTGATGTAGCGCTCGGCGTTTTTCAGCGTCTGGCGGCGGCGGTAGTCTTCCGGCACCTTGTCGGTCTGGCCGTTGGTGACTTCGATATAGAAGCCGTGGACCCGGTTGTATTCGACGCGCAGGTTGGCGATGCCGGTCCGTGCGCGTTCGCGCGTTTCGAGGTCGACCAGGAACTGGCCGGCGTTCTCCGACAGGCCGCGCAGTTCGTCGAGCTCGGCGTCGAAGCCGCGTGCGAACACGCCGCCGTCGCGCACCATCGCGGCCGGTTCCTCGGCGACGGCGCGCTGCAGCAGGTCGAGGCAGGCGTCAGGCGTTGCGATCGCGCTGTGGATAGTAGCGAGCAGGCTGTCCTCGCCGGGCACGAAACTGCGCTGCATCGCGTGGCGCAGCGCCGGCAGCTGCTTGAGGCCATCGCGCAGGCTGGCCAGGTCGCGCGGGCGCGCCGTCAGCAGCGCGATGCGGGTGGTGATGCGTTCGATGTCCGGCACCTGCGCCAGGGTGTGCGACAGCGTGCCGCTGGCGTCTGTTTCGGCCAGCGACCCGATCGCGGCGTGGCGCGCGCGTGCGACGCCCTGGTCGCGCCGGGCGTGATGCAGCCAGTGGCGCAGCATGCGCGAACCCATCGCGGTGCGGCAGTGGTCCAGCAGCGAGAACAGGGTAGGGGACTCCTGGCCGCGGATGGTCTCGGTCAGCTCCAGGTTGCGTCGGGTGGCCGCATCGAGGCCAATGAATTCGGTTTCGGTTTCGGTCGACAGGCTGCGCACGTGCTGCAGGCCGCGTCCTTGGGTCGCTTGAGCGTAGCGCAGCAGCGCCCCGGCCGCGCCGAATGCGGCGCCAAGTCCGTCCGCGCCAAAGCCGGTGAGGGTAGCCACGTTCAACTGGTCGAGCAGGGCCTTGTGGCCGCCGACGACGTCGAAGTGCCAGTCCGGAACGCGCTGGGTGTGCGCGATCTCATGTTCCGGCGCCAGTTCGGCGCCGTCGCCGCACAGGATTTCGGCAGGGACGATCCGTTCGAGTTCGTGCTGAAGGCGCGCGCCGACGGTGCGGCTGTCGCCGGAAAACTCCATCAGTTTCACCGCGCCGCTGGCCAGCGACATCCACGCCAGGCCAGTCGTGACGACCTTGCGCTGGCTGATCATGCAGACCGCCAGCAGCGGGCGCTCCGCCTTTTCGGGCAGCAGGTCGGAATCGGTCAGGGTGCCCGGCGTGACGACGCGCAGCACCTTGCGTTCAACCGGCCCCTTGCTGGTGGCCGGGTCGCCGATCTGTTCGCAGATGGCGCAGGATTCGCCCAGCTTGACCAGCTTGGCGAGGTAGCCGTCCAAAGAGTGGAACGGCACGCCGCACATCTTGATCGGGGTGCCGTTCGAGGCGCCGCGCGCGGTCAGCGTGATGCCGAGGACGCGCGCTGCTTTTTCGGCGTCTTCGTGGAACAGCTCGTAGAAGTCCCCCATGCGGTAAAACACCAGCATGGTCGGGTAGTCGGCCTTGATGCGCAGGTACTGCTGCATCATCGGCGTGTGCTTTTCAGTCGGGCCGTTCTTTGCTGCGGCAGCGTTGATTTCGGAGGGGACAGTCGTCATTTCTTCTTCGTTTTAAGCGGACAAGGCGCAGCGCAGTGTCAAGACCGCCATTTTACCGCTTTCGAAGCCCAAGACTTCGTGAAAAGGCCAGGTGGGGAGAAGTTTCCGACTGTGTCAGGGTATGAAATCCAGGTCGAGCAGCTGATCCCTGCTAAATGGATTAGTGGCTGGGAAGGCATTTTTGGGCAGCATCGTTTCCAGCGAGGCTCGTGTAACGGCGGACCGGTAGGCTTTATCGGCGTACGCCATAAGCTGGGGGGCGAGGCTCGGACTGTCTTCGAATTGAAGCGCGATTTGTGAGCGCTGCTCGCCGATCGTGGCGATCCAGCCTGATGATTTGCGCTCGGGCTGGTACTGGCACTTGAGCAGGTGAATCAAGAGAACCGCGAGGCGGCTGCGCAATTCCCTGCGTTCACTGCCACCCATGGCGTCGAGCTCCTCAATCAAGTTTTCTCGATCAAGCTCATCGAGACGGCCATGGCGAAGCAAACGGGCTTGCCGGTCCGCCCACAGGACGCGATCCCGGTCATGAGAATGCTGGTCCGCCGGACGTTCGACTGGTTCCAGAGACTTGCTGTCGGTTAATTGGTTCATAAACGCTCCACGTGCTAACGGTAGCATTTTCAAGGCGCTGTGTCTCGCTTCCAGGTCAGTGTCGCGGTCGACTGGCTTGTCAGGGAATGAACTCGAGATCCAGCACTTCGGCCCGCGAAAACGGCTGAGTTGCTGGGAATGCCGATTTCGGCAAACCCGTTTCCAGGGATGCGCGTACAACTGCTGACCGATATGCGGCGTTGATGTATCCATCCATGAACCGTAAAAGACTTGGACTGCGCTGGAGGTGGAGTGCAATCTGGTCGCGCTGCTCGCTGAGAGTGGCGAACCAGCTCTTGCATTTTCGCTGCGGCTGGTACATGCACTTGAGAAGATGGATGAGAATGACGATCAATCGGCTCCGCAATTCGTGATGAACGTTCGAACCCATCGATTCCAGCTCCTCAAGCAGGTTTTCGCGGTCAAGTTCGTCAAAACGTCCGTCGCGCAGCAAAGCCGCCTGTCGTTCGACCCACGCGACAAAGTCGGCCTCATAGCCGGCAGCGTCAGGAGGCCAATCAGGCGGGGGCCCTTCTGAATTACGGTCGGTTAGCTCGTTCATGCGCCCTCCGAATGATTGGACTCGACATGCCGATGTTGAGTTCCGCCGCGCGATGTCCAATACTTAGTAGGTCGCACATGCGGTGCTACTAACGTAAGAGGGGATCCAATCCATGATGTTCCGCCAATTGTTTGAACCGATTTCGAGTACCTACACCTACCTGCTGGGCAGCGAGGAAACGGGCGAAGCAATACTGATCGACCCGGTCATCGTCACCCAAGACCGCGATCTCGCCGAGGTCGCCCGGCTTGGGTTGAAGCTCGCGTGGACGGTCGACACCCATGTGCATGCCGACCACATCACCGGCGCGCTCGAACTGCGCAAGCGTACCGGCTGCAAAATCGCTGTCCCCGCGCCCGAACAGGTGCCTTGCGCTGACCTCGCACTGGAAGAAGGCAAGCCCCTGCAGATCGGAGGCATTTCGCTCAATCCGCTGCACACGCCCGGGCATACAAGCGGCCACTTCGCCTACGTTGCCGACGGGCGCGTGTTCACCGGCGACGCGCTGCTGATTGACGGCTGCGGCCGCACCGATTTCCAGAACGGGGATTCCGATACCTTGTATGACAGCGTGCACCGCAAATTGTTCACGCTGCCTGACGATACGCTGGTCTATCCGGCGCACGACTACCAGAACCGGCACGTGTCTTCGATCGCGCAGGAAAAGGAGCGCAACCCGCGGCTGGGGAGGGGGAAATCGCTGGAGGAATTCCGCGCGATCATGGCCGGCCTGAATTTGCCGTACCCGACTTTCATCGACTATGCGGTTCCGGGCAATAAGCAATGTGGCGTGTGCCCGGGCCGCCTGCCCGAGCAGTTGAACAAGTATTGCGAGCGGATGACGAACAGCCCGCAGGGCTGAGCGGTGATCGCGGAATGGAGTGGGGACGCGGCGCGCGCGTCCCCTGTGGGCTGTCAGCCGGCTGCGACGCGGCCTGCGATATGCGCCAGCGCCTCATCGACCTGGTCGATCAGGATCAGGCACAGGTCGCCCTCGGACAGCCGCGCCAGCGCCTTGTCGATGGCGACGAATTCGCCGTTGATCTCGTCGACATGCGTGGTGCGGCTCGCGCCGGCCAGGCCCTTGCGCAGCAGCCCGACGACTTCGCCGTCTTCGCGGCCGCGCTGGCACTGGTCCTGGTAGAGCAGCACATCGTCGAACGCACCGCCGAGGATTTCGGTCTGCTGGGTGATGTCTTCATCGCGGCGGTCGCCGGCGCCGCTGATGACCACCGACCGGCGCCTGGCCGGCATGCTCTCTACCGCCTGCACCAGCGCCAGGATGGCGTCGGGGTTGTGGCCGTAGTCGGCAATGACAGTGGCGCCGCGGTAGCTGAATACGTTAAAGCGGCCCGGCGCGTTGTCGCTCTCGTTGGCGAACGACGCAAGGCCTGCGCAGATGCGTTCCCAGTCCACGCCGGTGGCCCAGGCGGCGGCCACCGATGCCATTACGTTCTCCACCTGGAAACCTACCGTGCCGTTGCGCGTGATTGGCACCGCCGACAGCGCTACCTTGTGAACGGCCTTGCCCTGCGCGGCCACCAGCATGCCGCCTTCGACATACACCACGCGGTTGCCCTGTGCACGGTGGGTCGACATCACCGGATGGTTGACGTCAGCGGCGAAGAAGGTGACGCTGCCGCGGCAGTTGTGCGCCATCGCCGCGACGATCGGATCGGCCGCGTTGAGCACTGCCACTCCGTCGTCAGACACGTTCTGCACGATCACGCGCTTGAGCACGGCCAGGTCTTCCAGCGTGGTGATGTAATTCAGGCCAAGGTGGTCGCCCGAGCCGATGTTGGTCACCACCGCCACCTTGCAGCGGTCAAACGCAAGGCCTTCGCGCAGCAGGCCGCCGCGCGCCGTCTCGAATACTGCTGCGTCGACGTCCGGATGCATCAGCACATTGCGCGCGCTGCGCGGGCCGCTGCAGTCGCCACTGTCGATGCGGCGGCCCTCGATGTAGACGCCGTCGGTGTTGGTCATGCCGGTACGCAGTCCGCCAGCGGTCAGCAGGTGGGCGATCAGGCGCACGGTGGTGGTCTTGCCGTTGGTGCCGGTGACGGCAACCACCGGAATGCGGCCGTCGTCGCCAGCGGCGAACATCGTCGAGACGATCGCTTCGCCCACCGCGCGGCCTTTGCCGAACGACGGCGACAGGTGCATGCGCAGGCCGGGAGCCGCGTTGACTTCGACGATGCCGCCGTTCTGTTCTTCGATTGGTTTGAGCACGCTGTCGCAGACCAGGTCGACGCCGCAGATGTCCAGCCCGACCATGTGGGCGGCCGCAATCGCGCGCTCGGCTACTTCCGGGTGCACGTCATCAGTGACGTCGGTAGCGGCGCCGCCGGTGGACAGGTTGGCATTGTTACGCAGGATGACGCGCTGACCTATCGGCGGTACGGATTCGGCCTGCAGGCCCTGCTTGGCAAGGCTGGCCAGCGCGATATCGTCGAAGCGGATCTTGGTCAGCGAGGTGGAATGCCCATTGCCGCGGCGCGGGTCGAGGTTGACCTGGTCAACCAGTTCGCGCACGCTGTGGACCCCATCGCCGACCACCTGCGGCGGATCGCGGCGCGCGGCCGCGACCAGCTTGTTCCCGATGACGAGCAGACGGAAATCGTTGCCGGGCAGGTAGCGTTCGACCATCACGTCGTCACGGAATCCGGCGGCCGTATTGAAGCCGGCCGTCAGCTGCTCGCGCGTGGTGACGTTGACCGTCACGCCTTTGCCCTGGTTGCCGTCCTTCGGCTTGATCACGACCGGC
>DASWSX010000203.1:0-5835 GCA_036402435.1 Telluria sp.
CCGAACGAGAACCCGCAGGACTTCGAAGACCAGGTTGCAAACTGGCTGTGCCCCCTGCTCTCGCGCCATGAAGTGCTGCTCGACCTGCACTCGTTCAACGCACAGAGCCAGCCATTTGCGATGGTCGGCCCGCGCAACAACGGCGGACCACTGCAGCCTTTCAAACACGCGCAGCAGGAACGCGCCCTGGCGCGCCGGCTTGGCGTCAAGCGTTTCGTCGACGGATGGCTCTCCACGTATGGCGACGGCGTCCAGCGCCGCATGGGCAAGGGCGACGCGGCGCAGCTGCAGACCGTGCTGCGCTACGGCGTCGGGACGACTGAATACATGCGGTCGACCGGAGGCTATGCCCTGACGCTCGAATGCGGCCAGCACAACGATCCGCAAGCGCCGGACGTCGCGTACCGCGCGATCATGAATACCCTCGCATTCCTGAAGCTGATCGATGCGCCGGAGCCGGAACCGGTACCGCTGGACGAGATGGAGACGCTGTCGATGGTGGCCGTGTACGACAAGATGGACGCGGGCGACACCTTCAGCCGCACCTGGAGCAGCTTCGACGCCGTGTCCAGGGGCGACCAGATCGGGATTCGCGCGGACGGCACGCCGGTGACCGCGGAGTTCGACGGCAAGATCTTGTTCCCGGATGTGAATGCGGGCGCGAACCAGGAGTGGTACTACATGACGCGTCGGAACCCGGACTTCGAACGTTACGAGTAAGCCTTGCTGGTGCTCACGGCGTAAGCATCTTCAGGCCAAGGATACCGGCGACGATTAACGCGATGCATCCAAGCCGCATCGCTCCCGCAGGTTCGCCAAGCATCACCATGCCCGCGATCGCGGTACCCACGGTACCGATGCCGGTCCATACCGCATATGCCGTCCCAAGCGGCAGCTGGCGCATCGCCAGTCCAAGCAGGAACACGCTTGCCGCCATCGACACGAGGGTGAAGACCGAAGGTCCGAGGCGGGTAAAACCGTGAGTGTATTTGAGGCCGACGGCCCATGCGACTTCGAGCAAGCCGGCGACAAAGAGAATGATCCAGTTCATGAGGCGCTTTGAAGGGCAAGGCCGTCCTTGCCATGCTCCGGGTGATACACGGGGTCGTCCCCGCTGGAGCAAAAGGTAGCGCGAGTATAGCACCGCAAAAAAGATGGCGCTGCCTGCAGGATTATTTGTGGTGGTTCATAATCTCCGACCGGACTACACCAACGACCCAAGCTACAGGAGCACATATGAGTACATTATTCGACCCGATCACCATCGGCGACCTGCAACTGCCGAACCGCATCATCATGGCCCCGCTGACGCGCGCACGCGCCATTGGCGAAGGCCGCGTACCGAACCAGCTGATGGCCGATTACTACACGCAGCGCGCCAGTGCTGGCCTGATCCTGTCGGAAGCCACCGCGGTGACGCCGCAAGGCGTGGGCTATGCCGACACGCCGGGCATCTGGTCCGACGAACAGGTAGAAGGCTGGAAGCTCGTGACCGACGCCGTGCACAAGGCGGGCGGGCGCATCTTCATGCAGCTGTGGCACGTCGGCCGCATCTCCGACCCTGAATTCCTGAATGGCGAAGCGCCGGTTGCGCCGAGCGCCATCGCGGCCAAAGGCCACGTCAGCCTGCTGCGCCCGATGCGCGACTACCCGGTCCCGCGCGCGCTTGAAACCAGCGAGATCCCTGGCGTTGTCGCGGCATACCGCAAGGGAGCCGAGAACGCGAAGCTGGCCGGATTCGACGGCGTTGAAGTCCACGGCGCAAATGGCTACCTGCTCGACCAGTTCCTGCAGGATGGCTCGAACAAGCGCACCGACAACTACGGCGGCCCAATCGAAAACCGCGCGCGCCTGATGCTCGAAGTGACCGACGCCTGCATTGAAGTCTGGGGCAAGGACCGCGTCGGCATGCACCTCGCGCCGCGCCGCGACTCGCACGACATGGGCGACTCCGACCCGAAGGGCACGTTCGGCTACGTCGCGCGCGAGCTTGGCAAGCGCGGCATCGCCTTCATCTGCGCCCGCGAAGGCCTGGGCGAGGACCGCCTCGGCCCTTACCTGAAGCAGGAATTCGGCGGCGTCTACATCGCCAACGAAGCGCTGACCCGTGACAGCGCCGAAGCGGTAGTAAAAGCTGGCGAAGCCGATGCAGTCGCGTTCGGCAAATGGTTCATCGCCAACCCCGACCTGCCGCTCCGCCTGAAGACCAACGCCCCGCTGAACGCCGCACGCGCCGACAAGTTCTACTACCCGACGGCCGAAGGCTACACCGACTACCCTGCCCTGTAACAACATTCCAAAATCGGGGTCAGACCCCGATTAACCGAATATAATTTGCATAATTACGGGAACTTGCAAAGGATGCTTGCAAGTTTCACCGTTTATGCAAATCTTCGACGGAAAAATGGGGTCTGACCCCGATTTTGGAACATTTCTTTTCTGCTTGTCGGCCAACGGCCGGGACTATAAAATCGCTCTTTTTTCCGCGGCGCAAGTTTCGTTGCAGCCTGCCAGACACCGGTCGAAGCCGGGGAAAGTTGAGAAATGAGCGATCATGAGATGCAGCCTGCGGCCCTGCCGACCCGTGGCCAGCGCCTGGCCCTGCGCATCCTTCACCTGATCGGATGGCGCCTGCTGTACAAGCCACTGCCCGGCCCGCACGGCGTCGTCGTGGTATACCCGCACACGTCGAACTGGGATGTGGTCATCGGCCTGCTCGGCAAATGGGCGCTCGGCCTGCCGTTCAACTGGCTGGGCAAGGAGTCGCTGTTCCGCGGCCTGACCGGTAAAACCCTCGGCGTCCTGCTGCGCCGCTGGCATGGCATCCCCGTCGAACGCCGCACCGCCACCGGCGCCACCGCCCGCCTCGCCCAGGACATGCGCGCGGCTAATTGGTGCTGGATCGCGCTGGCCCCGGAAGGCACGCGCGGCTACAGCCCGCACTGGCGCAGCGGCTTTTATCACCTGGCCCTCGCGGCCCAGGTGCCGCTGCTGATGGTGTACATGGATTATCCGAACAAGACCCTCAGCGTCGTCGACACGATGATGCTGACCGGCGACGTCGAGCGCGACATGGCCGCCATCGCCGCGGTTTACAAGGGCCACCACGGCCTGCATCCGGCGGACGAGGCGCCGATCATCCTCGCCCCGCCACGGTCGGCCTCGCAGCAGCGTCAGGCCTGACCCGCAAGCTCGCGCGTGAACAGCGTCTTGTAATAGATCGCGTTGCTGGTCCAGCGCCCGGCCGGCGTGCACGCGTACTCCGGGATGCCGCCGATGAAGGTGTAGCCAAGCCCGCGGTACAGCGTTTCGGCCGGCGCGCCAGCCTCGGTATCGAGGAACAGCACGCCGCGTTCGCGCTCTAAGGCCTCCTCCTCGATCGCCTTCATTAATGCAGTGGCGATGCCACGCCGGCGCGCCGCGCTGTGGACGATCAGCTTCTGCACCTCCGCGCGGTTGCTACCGTTTTTACGCTGGCACAGGTCAAGTTGCACCGATCCCGCCAGGATGCCATTGATTTCGGCAGCCAGCAGCAGGCGCGATCCGTCCGCGACCGCCGCTTCGACACCGCGCCAGTAGGCGTCCGCCTCATCATCGTCGATACTGGCGAGGAAGCCCACCGATGCGCCGTGCGCCACCGTGTCGAGCAGCAGGCCAGTCAGCGCGGAACGCACGTTGTCGAAAGCTTTCGTGGAGATAGTCCGGATCTTCATAGTCGAATTTTCAGATAAGGTACCGAACGATAAGCACGCCTTGTGCCAGCGCCGCCTTGTTCCGCGCGCTACCAACCGCCCATCCGCAATGGTGCGTTGATGCACGACGACGGTGCAGCGGCGCCCCGCTACAGCCCACTAACCCCACACCTGTTCCTCGGTCCAGCCAAGTTCGCGGAAGTCCCCGGCGCGCGCGTCGCGGTCCATCGTACTGAAGAATTCGTCGAGCTGCGGCGGCGCGACCGAGGTCCCGGCCAGCATCGCATGCACCTGCCCGCGGTGGTGTATCTGGTGCACGAACAGATGCGCCAGCAGCCGTTCACGCGTTTCGCGCTGCACAAGGCCGCCGCGCAGGATGGTGATTTCGCGCCCGAGCGTGTCGTCCGCCAGCCGCTTGCAGTACTCGATCAGGCGCAGGTCCGACTGTGCCTGCGCGGCCTGCAGCCCGAGGCAGGTGCCGAACGGCTCAACGTGGGTGAAGAACGCGAGGTAATCCGGATGCGGTCCGTCGCCGCGCTCTTCCCGCTCGAGTGCATCGATGTACAGCCAGTCGACGGTGAGGATATGGTTCAGCGTCGCCTTGATGCTCGGGAAGAAGCTGGTGCGCTCCGCCTCGAACTCGGCTTGCGTCAGCGCCATGCAAGCCTTCATCAGGCGATGGTTCGACCAGCCGTTGTTGTAAGCCTGGGCCAGCAGGTGGTGCGACAGCGTCATGCACGCCTCCGGTGTTCACACCGCCGATGATAAGCCGTCCCACGCCATCGCGGCGCTCAAAAAGATCGTTCCGTTCAGCGCCGCCGGGAAATCGCTGTCCTTCAGGCGGTCCATCACCGGCCCCTTGACCTCTGCCAGGTGAAGGCCGATCCCATGCTGCTTCAGGCTCTGGTTCAGCTCCGACAACGCGAACAGCGCCGACGTATCGATCGAACTCACCGCCGTCATCACCAGCACCAGGTTGCGCGCTTCCGGATGGGCGCGCAGTTCGTCCTCGATGCGGCGGTTGACCGCTTCCACGTTGCCGAAGAAGAGATTGGCGTCGATACGCAGCATCAGCATGCCGGGCCGCGTCTCGGCGGGATAGCGCTCGATATTGCGGAAGTGCTCCGTGCCGGCGATGCGGCCGAGTACCGCGATGTGCGGCCGGCTGGCGCGCCAGATCAGCGTCCCCATCGACAGCACCACACCGATGATCACGCCGGCCTCGACCCCCATCACCAGCACGCCGCCGGCGGTCGCCAGCAGCGCCAGCGCGTCGCCCCGGTCGTAGCGCCACGCGGTACGCAGCGTCGACAGCTCCAGCATGCCAAGTACCGCGACGATGATGGTGGCAGCCAGCGCCGGCAGCGGCAGCAGCGCCAGCCACCCGGTCGGCGCCACCAGCGCAAGGGCCAGCAGCAGCGCGGCGATGACGCTGGCCAGCGGCGTGTTCGCCCCGGCCGCGAAGTTCACGGCCGAGCGCGAAATGCTGCCGGTGACCGGAAAGCCGCCCGTCAGGGCGCTGCCGATGTTGGCCGCGCCAAGGCCGATCAGCTCGTAATTACTGTTGAGTTTTTCCTGGCGCCTGAGCGCGAGCGCCTGGGCGGCCGACATACTGATCAGGAAGGTCATGAAGCCGATCAGGAGCGCCGGCTGCACCAGTGCGCGCCAGTGCGCATGCGACAGCGCCAGGTTCAGGCCGGGCAGCCCGATGGGCACATCGCCCGTGGTGGCAACACCCGCAGCCTGCAGGTCGAGCGCCACCGACAACGCCGTCGCCGCCACCACGACCAGCATTGGCGCGAGCCGCACGCCAACGTCGGCAGCGGTCGCGGGCAGTCCCAGCGCGCGCAGCAGCATGCCTCCGTACCGGCGCGAGAGCAGCAACACAAGCAGCGACCCGGCCCCCATCACGGTGCTGGCCAGGTGGAAGGTAGGCAGTTCGGCGCCGAACAGCACGCGCACTTGCGCCAGCGCGATCAGGATCGCCGAGCCGATCGTAAAGCCGCTCATCACCGGCCGCGAAAAGAAATTGGCCAGGAAGCCGATGCGCAGCAGGCCGCAAGCGAGCAGCACCACGCCTGACATCAGCGCCAGCTGCGCTGCCAGCACAAGGTACAGGCCCGATCCGGCAGCTGCCAGCGGC
>DASWSX010000204.1:0-10102 GCA_036402435.1 Telluria sp.
GCCCTTCCTCATTCTCGGCGCCCAGGCGAACAATTCCAGCAATTACCCTGCGGCGCTGAAAGACGTGTGGCCCGCGCTCGAGCAGATGCACGCCAACACGCTGGAGATGCCGATCGCCTGGGAGCAGATCGAGCCGAAGGAAGGCACGTTCGATTTCTCCTTCCTCGACACCCTGCTGGCGCAGGCGCGCGAGCGCGACAAGCGCCTGGTGCTGCTGTGGTTCGCCACCTGGAAGAACAACGGACCCAACTACGCACCCGCGTGGGTCAAGCTGGACAACAAGCGTTTCCCGCGGGTCGTCACCGCCGACGGCAAGTCCCTCAACTCCCTGTCGCCGCTGGCCAAGGCGACCCTGGAAGCCGACAGGAAGGCGTTCGTCCAGCTGATGCGCCACCTCAAGCAGGTGGATCCGCAGCGCACCGTCATCATGATCCAACCGGAAAACGAGCCGGGCACATATGGCTCGCCGCGTGATTTTTCGCCGCTGGCGCAACAGGTCTTCGATGGTCCGGTGCCGGATGCGCTGGCGAAGAGATTGAACAAGCACCCCGGCACCTGGAAGCAGGTGTTCGGCAAGGATGCGGATGAATTCTTCCATGCCTGGCACGTCGCGGAATACATCGATCAAGTCGCGGCGGCAGGTAAGGCCGAGTACCCGTTGCCGATGTACGTCAACGCCGCATTGCGCGACCCGTTCACGCCGGGCTTGCCAGGCCAGTACGAGAGCGGCGGACCGACCGACAACGTGCTCGACATCTACAAGCTGGCCGCGCCAAACATCGACCTGCTCGCGCCGGACATCTACCTGCGCGAGTACGAGAAACAGGTCGCCGTGCTCGACCGCTACTCACGTCCCGACAACGCGCTGTTCGTCGCAGAAACCGGCAACGACAAGCCTTTCGCGCGATTCTTCTTCTCCGCGCTCGGGCAGCAGGCGATCGGCTGGTCGCCGTTCGGCATCGACTTCACCCGATATTCCAACTGGCCGCTCGGCGCCAAGCGCATGGATGTCGAAACGCTGGCGCCGTTCGCGCTCAACTACAAGCTGGTGAAGCCGGCGGCGCGGTTGATCGCCAAGCAGAGTTTCGCCGGCAAGGTGCACGGCACCGCCGAGCAGGCGGGCGAGCCCGAGCAGCGTATCAAGTTGAACGATCGCTGGAACGCCGTGGTCACCTACGGCGTGCCGCAGTTCTGGTACGCCGGCCCACCGAAAGGCAATCCGGAGCCCACCGGTGCAGCACTGATCGTCGAACTGGCGCCGGATGAATTCCTCGTTACCGGCTACCACTCGCGCGTGACGATCTATCCGGCCGACAAGGACGTCCACATGATCTACGACCGGGTCGAGGAAGGCACTTACCAGAACGGGGAATGGAAATTCCTGCGCATCTGGAATGGCGACCAGACCGACTACGGCTTGAATTTCTCCAGTGCCGTGCAACTGCTGCGGGTGAAGTTGGCGACATACGAAGCCAATCCTCCGCCCGCATCGCCGACGGCTACGCAATGACCCGCATCGATAGCCGCCTGTCCGCAAACATTTCCGAGAGGTACTCCGGCATGACCTGTTCCGTGCAACTCCGCTCCTCGCGACCATGGTTCGTTTCGAGCACCCGCTGGCTGCCCTTGCTGGCCGTCGCGCTGCTGTCGGCATGCGGAGCGGGCAGCGGACCTTCCGCATCGCCAGGATCGCCGGCTGCGCAGGCCTACGAGAAGACCGATCGCGGCATCATCGTGCATCCGACCACCGAAGGCGCCGCCGACGTGCGGTTGCAGGCAGTCAGCGACGGCATCATCCGGGTCAGCGCCGATCCCGACGGCGACTTTGCGCGCTCGCCGAGCCTGATGCGCGTCGAGGGCGGTGGTGCGGTGCCGGCCTTCGAAGTCACTACCAGCGATGACGGCAAGGTGCGACTGGCGACCGCGCGCGTGATCGCCGAAGTGTCGCCCGATAGCGGACGCGTTTCGTTCCTGGACAAGAGCGGCAAGCCGATCCTGTCGGAGGTCGCCGGCGGCCGCTCGTTCGCGCCGCTCAAGGTCGAAGGCAAGGACTACTTCAGCGTGCGCCAACGCTTCGAGTCGCCGGACGACGAGGCGATCTACGGCTTCGGCCAGCACCAGCAGGGTTGGATGAACCAGAAAGGCCGCAATGTCGAGCTGCTGCAGCACAACATCGACATGGCGGTGCCGTTCCTGGTGTCGAGCCGCAACTACGGCTTGCTGTGGGACAACAATGCGATCACGCGCATGGGCGATCCGCGCGGCCTGCAGCCGTTGCCGAAGTCGCTGAAGCTGTACGACGCCAGCGGCAAGGAGGGCGCATTGACAGCGCGCTACTCGGTGGGCGGCGTACAGAAAGTCGAACGACGCGAGTCGGAGATCAATTACCAGTACATCAAGGATCTCAAGCAGTGGCCGGCCGAAGCGAAGTCGACGGCGGCGGGGCAGGGAGCGGCGGCGCCACGCCTGCAGGTGACGTGGGACGGCGAGGTCGAGGCGGCGAGCGTCGGCGTGCACACGTTCTCGCTGTACTCCAGCGAGTACGCCAAGCTGTGGATCGACGGCAAGCTGGTGGTCGATCGCTGGCGCCAGAACTGGAACCCGTGGCACCACGAGTTCTCCATGGAGATGAAGCCGGGCGTACGCCACAAGCTGCGCATCGAATGGGACCTGATCGATCCGAGTTACATCGCGTTGCTGCACCGCGATCCGCTGCCCGTCGACGAAGCGAAGAACCTGTCGCTGTGGTCCGAAGCGGGCCAGATGATCGATTACTACTTCGTCGCCGGTGATTCCTCCGACCAGGTTGTCGCAGGTTATCGGCAGCTGACCGGCAAGTCGGTGCTGCTGCCCAAGTGGGCCTACGGTTTCTGGCAGAGCCGCGAACGCTACAAGACCCAGGCCGAACTGACCGGTGCACTGGACGAATACCGTAAGCGCAAGCTGCCGGTCGACAACATCGTGATGGACTGGTCGTACTGGCCGGAGAACGGCTGGGGATCACACGACTTCGACAAGGCGCGTTTCCCGGATCCGAAGGGCATGGTCGACCACGTCCACGCCAACCATGCGCAGATCATGATCTCGGTGTGGCCCAAGTTCTATCCAAACACGGATAACTTCAAGGAACTCGACGCCAAGGGCTACATGTACAAGCGCAACATCGAGGTCGGCGAGAAGGACTGGATCGGCCCGGGCTACACGTCCTCCTTCTACGATCCGTACGCCAAGGAAGCACGCGAGATCTACTGGCGCCAGATCAACGACAAGTTGAACGTACTCGGCATGGATGCCTGGTGGATGGACTCGGACGAACCCGACCTGCATTCCAACCTCGACATCGGCGAGCGCAAGGCACGCACCACGCCGACGGCGGCGGGTCCGTCCACCGAGTTCTTCAACTCGTATCCGTTGCCGCACACGCAGGCCGTGTACGAAGGTTCGCGCGCCAAGGATCCGGACAAGCGCGTGTTCATCCTGTCGCGCAAGGGCTACGCCGGCACGCAGCGCAATGCGGTGGCGGTGTGGAGTGGCGATGTCGTCTCGCGTTGGGACGACCTGCGCGACCAGATCTCCGCCGGCGTCAACATCTCGATGTCGGGCCAGGCGAACTGGACCTTCGACATCGGCGGCTTCGCGGTGGAGAAGCGCTACGACAGCCAGGATCCGGCGCACCTCGACGAATGGCGCGAGTTGAACCTGCGCTGGTACCAGTTCGGTGCCTTCGCGCCGATCTTCCGCTCGCACGGCCAGTTCCCGTACCGCGAGATCTGGAACATTTCGCCAGAAGGCACGCCGGTCTACGACAGCATGGCGTACTACGACCGCCTGCGTTACACGCTGCTGCCGTACATCTACACGCTCGCGGGCGATGTCTACCATCGCGACGGCATCATGATGCGCGGCCTGGCGATGGATTTCCCGGGCGATGCCAAGGTTCGCGACATCAACGACGAGTACTTGTTCGGCCCGGCTTTCCTGGTCGCACCGGTCACGCAGTTCAAGGCGACCAGCCGCGAGGTGTATCTGCCTGCCGGTACTTCCTGGCTCGATTTCTATACCGGCAAGCGCCATGAAGGCGGCCAGAAGATCCGGGGCGATGCGCCGCTGGCGCGGATTCCCTTGTTCGTGCGCGCGGGTTCGATCGTGCCGACCGGCCCGGTGTTGCAATACGTCGATGAGAAACCGGATGCACCGCTGACCGTGGTCGTCTACACCGGCGCCGATGGCAAGTTCTCGCTGTACGAGGACGACGGCCGAAGCTACGGCTACGAGAAAGGACAATTCAGCCGCATTCCTTTGAGCTGGAACGAAGCCAAGGGCGAACTGCAGATCGGCGCTCGCGAGGGCTCGTTCCCCGGGATGCAGGCCAAGCGCACCATCCACGTGCGCTGGGTCAACGGCCCGCGCAACGATGCCGGTGCGCTGGAACCGGCGACCGACGCCACCGTGCAGTACGACGGCAAGCCGATCAGCGTGAAGGCTGCAGGCAAGTGATCGAAGGCTGAGATGAGCGTCGACCTTACCAGGCGTGAGCTGTTCAAGGCCGTTGGCGCGGGACTCGCGATCGCGAGCCTCGCGCCATCCGCTGCTGTGCGCGCGGCGGATGCGAGCGATGCTGCCAGCAGCGAGGCGCTCAAGCTCTGGTATCGCAAGCCGGCGACGCGATGGGTGGAAGCCTTGCCGCTGGGCAATGGCCGCCTTGGCGCGATGGTGTGGGGCGGCATCGAGCACGAGCGCCTGCAGCTCAATGACGACACGCTGTATGCCGGTGGCCCGCATGACGCCAACAACCCGGAAGCGTTGAAAGCGTTGCCGGAAGTGCGACGCCTGATCTTCGAGGGTCGCTACGCCGAAGCCGAAGCCTTGGCGAACGCGAAGATGATGGCGCACCCGATCAAGCAGATGCCGTACCAGCCGCTGGCCGACCTGGTGCTGGACTTCCGCGACATCTCCGACACCACCAACTACCGCCGCGAACTCGATCTCGATACCGCAATCACCCGCACCTGTTTCGATACCTGGCAAACGGTGCATACGCGCGAAGCCTTCGTATCGCCCGTCGACCAGTGCATCGTCGTACGCCTGGCGACCGACCGCCCCCGGGCGATCAATCTCCGCATCTCGCTGGACAGCGACCAGCAGACCGGGGTGCTGGTCGAAGACGGCACGCTGCTGCTGCGCGGCCGCAATGCCTCACGGCATGGGATCGAAGGCAAGTTGAAGTTTGCGTCGCGCGTGCGGGCGATCAATCGTGGCGGCTCGCTGGTCGTGGGCAAGGAGCGCATCGAGATCGAAGGTGCGGACGAAGTGATCCTGTTGCTCACCGCGGCCACAAGCTATCGTCGCTACGACGACGTCAGCGGCGATCCGGACGACATCACGCGCCGACAGCTGGCGGCCGCGCAGCAGCGTGGTTTCGACGCGCTGCGTGCGGCGCATGTGGCCGAGCACCAGCGTCTGTTCCGCCGCGTTGCGATCGACCTCGGGCACAGCGAAGCCGAAAAGCAGCCGACCGACGAGCGTGTCGAGAACTTCGCCAGTGGCAACGACCCGGCGCTCGCCGCGCTGTATCACCAGTACGGCCGGTACCTGCTGATCGCCAGCTCGCGCCCCAGTACGCAACCAGCCAACCTGCAGGGCATCTGGAACGACCTGATGGATCCCCCGTGGGAGAGCAAGTACACGATCAACATCAACACGGAGATGAACTATTGGCCCAGCGAGGCCAACGCATTGCACGAATGCGTCGAACCGCTTGAGACCATGCTGTTCGATCTTGCCGAGAAAGGCGCGCACACGGCGAAGGTGATGTATGGCGCGCCCGGCTGGGTCGCGCACCACAACACCGACCTGTGGCGACAGACCGGCCCGATCGACGGAGCGCAGTGGGGCCTGTGGCCGATGGGCGGCGCATGGCTGTTGCAGCAGTTGTGGGACCGCTGGGACTACGGCCGCGATCGCGCCTATCTGCAGAAGGTCTATCCGCTGTTCAAAGGTGCCGCCGAATTCTTTGCCGCCGTGCTGGTACGTGATCCCGATACGGGCGAGATGGTGACCAATCCATCGATCTCGCCGGAGAACGTCCATCCGCACGGCGCGTCGTTATGCGCGGGACCGGCGATGGATTCGCAATTGCTGCGCGACCTGTTCGCGCAATGCATCGAAGCAGCCGGCCTGCTCGGCGTTGATTCTGCTTTCGCAGAACGGCTTGCGGGTTTGCGCAAGCAATTGCCATCCGACCGCATCGGCAAGGCAGGGCAACTGCAGGAATGGCGGGCCGACTGGGACATGCAGGCGCCTGAGATCCATCACCGCCATGTCTCGCATCTGTACGCGCTGCACCCCAGCAGCCAGATCAATGTGCGCGACACGCCCGATCTCACTGCAGCGGCCAAGCGCTCGCTGGAAATCCGTGGCGACGACGCCACCGGCTGGGGCATCGGCTGGCGGCTGAACCTGTGGGCGCGCCTGGGCGATGGCGAGCATGCGCACAAGATCCTGCGCATGCTGCTCAGCCCGGATCGTACGTATCCCAACCTGTTCGATGCGCATCCGCCGTTCCAGATCGACGGCAACTTCGGCGGCACCGCCGGGATCACCGAAATGCTGCTGCAGAGTTGGGGCGGTTCGATCTTCCTGTTGCCTGCGCTGCCCGAACAGTGGAAGAGCGGGGAAGTACGCGGGCTGCGTGTGCGCGGTGCGGCCGGTATCGAGCTGAAATGGAAGGATGGGCGCCTGTCGAACGCGCGCCTGACCAGCGACCAAGGCGGCGATTACACGCTGGCCTATGGCAAACAGACAGTGGAGGCGACGTTGGCAGCAGGACAATCGGCCGATTTCGGTTTGCGCGGCGGCAAGCTGGTGCAGCTATGAGCTTGTTCGTCGGCCTCGACATCGGCACGCAGGGCGTCAAGCTGGTCGCCTACGACCCGGAACGGCGCCACATCGCCGCGACCGCGAGCTCGGCGCTGGAAATCATCAGCCGCGACGACGGCACGCGCGAACAACTCGCGAGCTGGTGGATCGACGGCCTGCGCGACTGCTTCGCGCAACTGGGCCCGGCGGTACGCGCGCGTGTCAGCGCCATCGGCGTCTCCGGCCAGCAACATGGTTTCGTCCCGCTCGATCGCGCGGGACGTGTGCTGGCGCCGGCGAAACTCTGGTGCGACACCAGCACGACCACCGAATGTCGCGAGATCATGGATGCTGTCGGCGGTGCACAACGCTGCATCGAACTGGCCGGCAACCCGATCCTGGCCGGATACACCGCCTCCAAGCTGCCGTGGACGCGCAAGCATCGCGCCGATGCATGGCGCAACCTGGCGACTGTGCTGCTGCCGCATGACTACATCAACTTCTACCTGACCGAACAACGCTTCACCGAATACGGCGATGCCTCGGGCACCGGCTGGCTCGACGTGCGTCGCCGACAGTGGTCGCCCGAGCTGCTGGCCGCAATCGATCCGCAACGGGATCTCACCGAATGCCTGCCGCCATTGGCGGAACTCGGTACGACCTTCGCGATTTCACGCACGACCGCCGGCGAACTCGGCCTGCCGCCCAACGTGCGCGTGTCGGTCGGCGGCGGCGACAACATGATGGCCGCGATCGGCACGGGCAACGTCGTACCCGGCCGGTTGACGATGAGCCTGGGGACCTCGGGCACGTTGTTCGCATTCGCCGATCATCCCGTGGTGGACGACAAGGCTGGCTGGGCTGCGTTCTGTTCTTCTTCCGGTGGCTGGCTACCGCTGATCTGCACGATGAACTGCACGGTGGCCACCGAAGCCATGGCGCGGCTGTTCAAGCTGAAACCCGGCGAAGGCGAGGCCATGCTCGCATCGACCCAACCCGGTGCCGATGGCCTGGTATTGCTGCCTTTCTTCAATGGCGAACGCACGCCGGATCTGCCCAACGGACGCGGCTGCCTGCTCGGCATGGATCTGCTCAACACCACGCCGGCCAACGCCTACCGCGCTGCGATGGAAGGCGCGACATACAGCTTGCGGAATGGTTACGACGCCTTCGTCGGTGCCGGACTGCAATTCGACCGTATCTGCCTGACCGGTGGCGGCAGCAAGAGCGCGGCCTGGCGACAGATGGTCGCAGACGTATTCGCCTTGCCTGTCAGCGTGCCGGAGCACGCCGAAGGCGCCGCGTTCGGCGCTGCGCTCCAGGCGCTGTGGTCGCACCACAGCGAGAGTGGAGGGCAGGGCAGTCTCGCCGACCTCGTGCTCGATCACGTACACGTGCAGGACGCGTACTCCGCGGAACCGCATGCACATCACGTCGATGCCTATCGCTCGCACTACGAGCGATTCCTGCAACACCTCGATGCCGTCAGCCCGCTCTACGCGAGCTGACAGGGCTTCGTTCAACAGCAGCACAACGGAAAGAGTAAAGACCATGAGCAACGGCATCTTCATCGGCGCGAAAGAATATTTCCCCGGCATCGTCCGCATCCCGTTCGAGGGCAAGGGCTCCGACAACCCATTCGCGTTCAAGGTCTACGACGAGAACAAGCAGGTCGGCGGCAAGACCATGCGCGAACACCTGCGCTTCGCGGTGTGCTACTGGCACAGCTTCTGCGGCGTCGGCAGCGATCCATTCGGCCCAGGCACGCGTGTCCATGGCTGGGATGCGCCGGCCATGCCGATGGCGCGTGCCGAGGCGCGGATCGACGCCGCATTCGAGTTCTTCAGCAAGCTCGGCGTGCCGTACTACTGCTTCCACGACATCGACATGGCGCCGGACGCCGATGATGTCGGCGAGTACGAGCGCAACCTCAGGCACATGGTCGCGCTGGCGAAACAGCGCCAGCAGGCGAGCGGCGTGAAGCTGCTCTGGGGCACCGCCAATCTGTTCAGCCATCCGCGCTACATGAACGGTGCGTCGACCAATCCGGACTTCGCCGTGGTCGCGCGTGCTGCGGTGCAGATCAAGGCGGCGCTCGATGCGACGGTCGAACTCGGCGGTGAGAATTACGTGTTCTGGGGCGGACGCGAAGGCTATTCATCGTTGCTCAACACCGACATGAAGCGCGAACAGGCACATTTCGCACGTTTCCTGACGATGGCGCGCGACTATGGGCGCAGTATCGGCTTCAAGGGCAATTTCCTGATCGAACCCAAGCCGATGGAACCGATGAAGCATCAGTACGATTTCGATGCGGCCACCGTGGTCGGCTTCCTGCGGCAGCACGGCCTGGATGCGGATTTCAAGCTCAATATCGAAGCCAACCACGCCACGCTCGCCGGGCATAGCTTCGCCCACGACCTGCAGGTCGCTTCCGATGCCGGCTTGCTGGGCAGCATCGACGCCAACCGCGGCGACCCGCAGAACGGCTGGGACACCGACCAGTTCCCCCTTGACCTGTACGACACGGTTGGCGCGATGCTGGTGGTATTGCGGCAGGGCGGGTTGCAGCCGGGCGGATTGAACTTCGACGCCAAGGTGCGCAGGGAGTCCACCGATCCCACCGACCTGTTCCTGGGACACATCGGCGGCATGGATGCGTTTGCCCATGGGCTCGAAGTCGCGCATGCGCTGCTGCACGAATCTCCCCTGGAGACGTGGCGTAGCCAGCGCTATGCCAGCTTCGATGCCGGGGCCGGACGGGAGTTCGAACAGGGCCGGACCAGCCTGTCAGACTTGCGCGACCTGGCCGCAGGCGCCGGCGAGCCGGCGAGTACCAGCGGCCGCCTGGAGATGTATGAAAACCTATTCAACCAGTATCTGACCCGCTAATGCTGTCTTATCGCTCCGTGTCGCTCCGCCAACTCCATACAACCAAGGTGTCTCCATGACGAGCGTATCCATCCCGAAAGACTTCGCAGCCGGCGGGGAGAACACCCGTCTCATCATCCTGATCAGTTGCGTCGCCACCATCGGCGGCTTCCTGTTCGGGTTCGACAGCGGCGTCATCAACGGCACCGTGGACGGGCTCAAGCAGACCTTCCAGTCCAGTTCCGCAGGCACCGGTTTCGAAGTGGCGTCGATGCTGCTGGGCTGCGCATTCGGCGCGTTCTTCGCCGGGCGCCTGGCCGACCGCTGGGGTCGGCGTGCGGTGCTGATCATCTCGGCGGTGCTGTTCCTGCTG
>DASWSX010000205.1:0-2562 GCA_036402435.1 Telluria sp.
AGTTCTCGGTGAAAAGTACTCGCAGGATATGCACGTTGAATGCTCGAAGGCCCTGTCGCGCGACTATCCAGTGGGGACCCGGTTTCGCCTTATGGCAAAGCTTACCGACCGCGAAGGCGGTGGCGAGTACCTATACAGCTACCATGGCTGGAAATATGAAGTCATGAAGTAGACCGCTGGTGTGTGAGTTCGAATCGATTCGCGACGTTGTGTTGCTTGAGCAATAGTATCTACCGTGACACGGGGGTGACGACCATTCGAACACGCTGGGCGACGGGTAGACGAATCGGGGCATCAAGACTAGAATAGGCGCTGGGTGCCCACCTTACTTGCACACGAGTAAAAACAGGCATTATTTTCGTCATTGCAAACCTCTCTTTGAGCCTCGTCGTCGGGGACTTAAACGTGTGCGCCTGACCCGAATTCGGCGTGGCGTTTGAGGAAAGGTTCATTATGGCGATCAAGGAACTCGCGTACATCGCGCAGCATCACCTCCAGGCCCCCCGAGTTCGACAGTTAAGAGCGTAAGCCCTTGATTTCATTGGAGCCGACTGCAAAACGCTCCACTACAGAAGGGTCAGTTGCGCTGTTTTGACTGGCTTGCGAACCCTCAATGCGGATAGAACCCGAGCCTGCTCCTGACTGATGGTCGAGAGTCCAGCCACGGATTTGGTCTGGTCGATGACGATGCGGTGGTGCTGAATGCGATTGAGCATGGCAAGCGCGCGCGTGGGCGACAGCTCGCTGTTGGCGGCGTGCAGGCGCATGCGCATCACGCGATACAGAATCAGTGCCATAAAGCAGATTGCCGCATGCGCGCGGATGCGCTCCGGCAGGCGGTGGTACACCGGGCCAATCTCGATCTCGGACTTGAGCACACGGAAGCCGCGCTCAATATCGGCCAATGACTTGTAGCGATCGACGACCTCGTGCGGGGATAGGTCGGCAGCATTGGTGACCAGCAGCAGCTTGCCGTCCATCATGCGGGCATGGTGCAGGGCGCGCTCATCGATGGCATAGCAGAAGTGTTCGCTCTTCAGATCGACCTGGATGATGCGCGCCAGATGAGCTTCGCAGACGGCGTGATAGAACCGTGCACGGGCCCCGCCATCCGAGAGCTTCCTGCCGCGGCTGCGCTTGCCGGTGTCCTGCGCATCGAGCTTGCCAACCCACTGCGCGGCAAGCTGCTCGAGCTCGGCGAGCTGTGTATCGCGCTGGGTGCCTTTCTCCTGCGCCACCACGGGGTCGTGCGCCACGATCAGGCGCAAGCCGTTCCACGGCACTTCGCCCAGGACTTCCTCGCTGGCTGGCAGGCATTGCTGCGTGTGGAAGGTATGCAGCGACTCAACCACGTCGCTGTAGCGACGGCCCGGCACCGCCAGGATAAATTCCAGTGGCGCACCGTCTGGCAAGGTCATCGCCTGCAGTTCGACTAGGTTGTCGAGCGAGAGCAGGCCCCGATCGGCGACAACGATGACGCGTTTGACGGGGAAGCGGCTGAGCACCTTCTCGATGGTTGGCTTCAGCGTCGTGACTTCGGCGGTATTGCCGTCAAACACCTCGTGATAGAGCGGCAATCCTTCCGCCGTCTGCACCACCCCCAACATGAATTGCCGGGCAATAGCGCCTTCCTTGGCCATGCCGTACTGACGGACATCGTCCTGTTGCTGCGACAGCCCCTCGGTACGGATGGTCGTCATGTCGTAGAACACCACCGACAAGGTCTGATCCACCAGCGGACGCAGCAGCCCCGCCAACACGGCATCGACCTCTGCCTGATGTGCGACCAGTGCGTCCATGGCGCGCAACAGATGCTGGTGGTCAACGGCTTCGAGGGACAGCCCCGGCAGGCCGATCGTCTCCAGCCAGCGCAGTACGCCCAGCTTCGATTCCGGATCGCACAGCCGGTTGAAGACCATGATGCGCACGAGCGCCTCGACATCGATGGCATGCCGGGTGCGCCGGAACACGCGGCGCATGCCGTCAAAGCCGAGTTCCTGCCACAGTTCGGAGAGCGCCCACACGTCGCCGAACGCACGGGCCGATTCGAAAGTCACCTCCGGTTCGGCGCTGGCCTCAAGCGCAGGGCGACCGGTAACGCGCAGCAGGCCGTTGATCACGCGCTCCATGCTGTCGCCGAGTTGGTCCAGGCGGCCTAGGGTGGCAACCGTGCGCTGCTTGGGCTGACCATTGTCATCGCGATAGGACTCGACCAACTGCACGTAACGGCGAGAACCGGAGGAAGTGACTTTGACGAACATGCCGTTACTTTACAGGCATCCGGTTCCTTGTCAAATATGGGCCTTGCGGTTACCGACGTGCCACTACACGAATTCGGCGGCGGCTACCCTGGAAGCCGCGCCAGTGCTAGGGGTGACCTTCAGAAATGGGGAAAATCGGGCTCAAACTGTCGAACTCGGGGGGCCATGCCGTGGGGGAGGCGTTCGAATAGGGAGACGCCTAGTTGGGATTCCAGTTCGAGGATGCGGCGGGAGGCGGCTGCCGCGGCCAGATGAAGGCGTTCGGCGCCGCGGGTGATGCTGCCCTGGTCGGCTACGGCAA
>DASWSX010000206.1:0-24747 GCA_036402435.1 Telluria sp.
GTGGGATTGGGCGGCTTGTTCGACGTCGGCTGGACTATATTTATCTTGCATGATGGTGTGCGGCAAAGGTGGGGGATATGAACAGGACATTATACTGGTTCAGCATTCCTTGCGGCGGTGCAGCGAACTGGTGGGCTGAACTATAGCCATGCCTGGATGTCCAATATCTACCATGACCCAGTTCGACTCCCTTCAGTACGCAAAACGGCTGGAAGATGCCGGGGTGCCCAGAGAACAGGCAGCGGTGCATGCGTCTGTGCTGGGGGAGGTATTGAGCGATGTGGTATTCGCACGGCAACTGAAGGCCACCGAAACCCAGATCCGGAGCGACATGGCTGACTTGGAGGCCCGCATCCTGAGCCGGATTGAGCTGCTTCGAACCGAGATTTACGCTCGAATCGACACACTGGAAGCATCGCTTCACGGAGAAATCAAGACGCTGCACTGGATGTTCGGAACGCTCGTCGTGTCGAACTTGGCCATCATCGCCAAGTTATTCTTTTCTTAACGCAGCGGTCCGGCTAAGCTATGGTTTTCTGATTGGGGATTGCCATGATCCATGGAATGCGTACGACTATCTATCCAGTGACCGACCTTGCCAAGGCAAAGGACTGGTTTGCCGAGGTATTCGGAAAAGCGCCCTATTTCGACCAGCCGTTTTACGTCGGCTTCGAAATTGGCGGTTTTGAGCTTGGACTGGTGCCCGACGGCCAGCCGGGGACGCAGGGCTGCACCGTGTACTGGGGCGTGGATGATATCGAGGCGGAGGTGGCGCGTATTGTCGGCCTGGGCGCTAAGGTGCATTCGGCTATCCAGGATGTCGGCGAGTCGATCAGGGTCGCCGAGCTGCTCGATCCCTTCGGTAACCTGCTGGGGCTGATCTACAACCCGCATTTCGATCTGAAGGCGGTGCGGTAAGAAGCGACGCCGCCGTTAGCGCAGCACCAGCGCCAGCGCCGGCTTCTCGCCGTAGTCTTCATACCGCTCGTTGATGCCGCCGACGCAGAACGCCAACTCCTCGAGCAGGTCCGGCGTCTTTTCGCGCATCGCCGCCGCATCCTTCACGACGATTTCCAGCTTCTCGTTCGGTCCGAGCCTGAACCTGGTCATGCCGTCTTCGTCGCGCAGATAGCTCATGCAGTCGACCCAGCCATCCATCGTGTCGCTGTACGACTCGGGAAAGCCGAATACGCGCCGGCACTCGGCGTGAAAGCTCGCTTCACTGTCGATCGCGACACCATTGAGTTCAACGCTGGCCATTATTTTTTCTCCTTGGCGGGGTCGGTGACAAAACCGAGTTTCGTCAGTCCCCGCGACTGCGCGGCCGCCATCACTTGCGCGACCACTTCATAGCGGGTGTTTCTATCTGCGCGCAGCTGGAGTTCCGGCTGCGGGCTCTGTCCTGCGGCGTCAAGCATCAATGCGTCCAGCGCCGCTTCGCTCGCCACCTCGCCGTTCCAGTACACCTGGCCTTTGGCGTCGATCGCGATGCTGACCGTCTCGTCCTGCTGCTGCAAGGCCGCCGCATTCGCCTGCGGCAGGTCCAGCCTGACCGAGTGCGTCAGCATCGGCGCGGTGATGATGAAGATGATCAGCAGCACCAGCATCACGTCCACCATCGGCGTGACGTTTATGTCGCTCATCATCGCCGGCTGGCGCTGCGGATTGAAGGAGCCGAATGCCATGCTGGCTTACCTGCCGGTGAAGTAGGACTGCAGGTCGTGCGCGAAGCCGTCAAGTTCGGCCAGCGTGACGCGGTTGAGGCGGTTGAACGCGTTGTAGGCCAGGACGGCGGGAATCGCGACCACCAGTCCGAAGCCGGTCATGATCAGCGCTTCGCCGACCGGACCGGCCACCTTATCGATCTGCACCGTGCCACTGGCCGAGACATTGGCGAGCGCATGGTAGATGCCCCACACGGTGCCGAGCAGGCCGACGAACGGCGCAGTGGCGCCAATCGACGCGAGCAGCGTGAGGCCGCCCTCGACGCGGTGCGTTGAGCGCGTAATCTGCTGGCGCAGGATGCGGATAATCTGTTCGTCGCGGCTCATCTCGCCGGCAATCGAGGAGATGGCCCCTTCGTGCGCGCGGCCGTGCACCGCCAGCGGCGCATAGATACGTTCGGCATCGGCCACGTTCAGCAATGCGATGCCGTCGTCGAACGTCGGGGCCGACCAGAAGGCGTCGACAGCGCCGGCTGCCCGGCGCACCCGCCAGGTGCTGAACGCTTTTGCCAGGATAAAGAACCAGCTGACCAGCGACATCGCCAGCAGCAGGTAGGCCACGCCGTGGCCAATCGCGTCGCCCTGCTCCCAGTAGCGGGCAAGGCTGAACGGGTGATCAGGCGCGGGAATCATCAGGGTCGGAACGCCGGGATCAGCGGCTCAGCGCCAGCACGTCCTGCATGTCATACAGCCCGGTCGTTTTGTCGGCCAGGAAGCGCGCCGCGCGCAGGGCGCCATGCGCATACGTTACGCGGCTGCTGGACTTGTGGGTGATCTCGATGCGCTCGCCGATACCGGCAAACAGCACGGTATGGTCGCCCACGATGTCGCCGCCGCGGATGGTGGCAAAACCGATGGTCGACGGATCGCGCTCGCCGGTCACGCCTTCGCGGCCGTACACGGCGCAGTCCTTCAGGTCGCGGCCCAGCGCGTCGGCGATGACTTCGCCCATTTTCAGCGCGGTGCCGGACGGCGCGTCGACCTTGTGGCGGTGGTGCGCCTCGACGATTTCGATGTCGTAGCCTTCGGACAGGCTTTTGGCGGCCATCTCGAGCAGCTTGAGCGTGACGTTGACGCCCACGCTCATGTTCGGCGCGAACACGATCGCGGTTTTTTCGGCGGCCGCGCGGATGGCCGCCTTGCCGGCGTCATCGAAACCGGTGGTCCCGATGATCACCTTGATGCCGTTCGCGGCACAATATTCGAGGTGCCTGAGCGTGCCTTCAGGACGGGTAAAGTCGATCAGGAACTGCGCATCGGCCAGGCCCTTCGCGAGGTCGGACTGGATCGCCACCCCGGCCAGCTGGCCCGAGAACGCACCGGCGTCCGAACCGACCGCCGGCGAACCTGCCACGTCCAGCGCGCCCGTCAGCACCGCGTCAGGCGCCGCGGCAATCGCCTCCACCAGCATGCGGCCCATGCGCCCGCTGGCGCCAGCTACTGCAATCTTCAGCTCGTTCATCGCGCGTGCTTATTTGTTCATCTGGATTTTGCCGACATTGGCGTCGCTCTTCTTCACTTCCGCGTCCTGCCGGGTCTTGGCCTTGCCTGCAATGCGCTCGATGTACTCGCGCTCCGTCGGCAGGTTGCCGCCGTCGAACTTCTCGACCTTGTTGTCCTTGAAGTAGACGGTCACGCGGCTGGACGTCAGCTCGCCGTCGCCGCGCGCCAGGTAGAACGGATAGTCCCAGCGATCGGCATGGAAGATATCGGTCAGCAGCGGCGTTCCGAGGATGAACATGACCTGCTCGCGAGTCTGGCCAACCTTCAGCTGGGACAGCATTTCCTGCGAGACGAAGTTGCCCTGCTGGATGTCCGGGCGGTACGGCGAGAACACCCACAGGAACTTCTGCAGGCGGCTCGATTGGGTGGTCTGGGCGCCGGCATTCGCGACGGCCGCGCCATCGGCGGCTGCGGCAGGCGCAGCGTCAACCGGGGCGGACGGGCCGGTCAGGTCGCGCCACGTGGCGCAGCCGGACAGTGTCAGGCTGGCGCACACGAGTGCCGCCACCAGCGGGGCGCGAGCGTAAAAACGGTACGATACAGCATTGTTGACGCGCATAAGTGACCTCGATACGTGAAACGGAAGCTAGGCACCCCCGTATAAAACGCTATATGATAAAGCACTAAGCCAATTAGCGAGTAACAAACATGAGTTCCAACCCAACCGACCTGAAGGCAAGCGGCCTGAAAGCCACCCTGCCGCGCCTGAAAATCCTCGAAATCTTCCAGAACAGCGAGGTCAGGCACCTGACGGCCGAAGATGTCTACAAGATCCTGCTGTCCGAAAACATGGACGTCGGCCTGGCCACCGTGTACCGCGTGCTGACCCAGTTCGAACAAGCCGGCCTGCTGAACCGCAACCATTTCGAGACCGGCAAGGCCATTTTCGAGCTCAATGCCGGCTCGCACCATGATCACCTGGTCTGCCTCGATTGTGGCCGCGTGGAAGAGTTTTTTGACGAAGAAATCGAGTCGCGCCAGAACAAGGTCGCCGCCGAGCGCGGCTTCAAGATTGCCGAGCACGCGCTGGCAATCTATGGCAACTGCATCAAGCCTGCCTGCCCGCACCGAGGCTGATACCTCGCAGGTGCCGCAACTGCGGGACGCCGCTTACTGGTTGCTCAGCGCGTTCGACAGCAATTTCGCGGTGATATCGACGATTGGAATCACGCGCTCGTAGGCCATGCGGGTCGGGCCGATGACACCGAGGGTGCCGACGATCTTGCCGTTGACTTCATACGGCGCCGTCACCACGCTCATCTCGTCCATCGGCACCAGCTTCGATTCGCCGCCGATGAAGATCTGCACGCCGGTGGCCTTGCTCGACACGTCGAGCAGCTGCATCAGGCCGGTCTTCTGCTCGAACATGTCGAACATCTGGCGCAGCGAATTCATGTTCGACGACAGGTCCGACACGCCCAGCAGGTTGCGCTCGCCGGAGATGACCATGTCTTCCGATTCGGACATCGCCTCGCTGCCCGCCTCCACCGCAGCCTGCATCAGGCGTCCCATGTCGTCGCGCAGCTGCTTCAGTTCGCCCGTCAGGCGTGAACGCACCTGGTCGAACGACAGTCCGGCGAAGTTCTGGTTGATGTAGTTGGCCGACTGCACCAGCTGCGACGGCGAATAATCGACGTCGGTCAGCAGCATGCGGTTCTGCACGTCGCCGCGCGGATCGACAATGACCAGCAGGATGCGCTTTTCGGACAGGCGCAGGAACTCGATCTGCTGGAACACCGATTCGCGCCGCGGGCTCATGACCACGCCGGCGAAGGTCGACAGCGACGACAGCATCTGGGCCGCGTTGGCGATGATCTTCTGCGGCTGCTGCGCCGGGAAGTGCATGCGCGACTCGACCGAATGCTCGTCGAGGTGCTGCACGGTGAGCAGCGTATCGACGAAGATGCGGTACCCGCGCGGGGTCGGGATGCGTCCGGCCGAGGTATGCGGGCTGGAAACATAGCCCATTTCCTCGAGGTCGGACATGATGTTGCGGATCGTCGCCGGCGACAGGTCGAGTCCGGAGATTTTCGACAGCGCGCGCGAGCCGACCGGCTGGCCGTCGGCGATATACCGCTCGACCAGGGCTTTCAGCAGGGTTTGGGCACGATTATCGAGATGCATGGTATTCCGCGGGGTACTTGCTATAGACATCCCTATTATGCACTTTCGCCGCCCTGCTGTGCGCTAAACCATCAGCCGCTGCAGACGGCCTGGACTAGCCGTGTTCGCGCTTGAGCCAGTCGAGCAGTTCATCGAAACTGGCGCAGATGGCGTCGGGCACCACCCCGTGTTCCAGGTGCGCCGCGCTGCCGCTGCGGTTCAGCCACACGGCGCGCAGGCCGGCCTTCTGCGCCCCCTGCACGTCGAGCAGGACGTCGTCGCCGACATACACTGCGTCTTCCGGGGCGACGCCGAGCAGGCGGCAAGCCTCGTGGAAGATCGCGGCGTCGGGCTTGGCGCGGCCGAGCTGGTGGGCGGCGACCGACACCTTGAAATGGTGCGACAGGCCGATCGCCTCAAGGTCGGCATTGCCATTCGAAATCGAGCCGATCGCCACGCGCGGCTTCAGGCGCAGCAGCCCGGGCACCACGTCGTCGTAGGGCACCACGGCATTGCGCGCGGCGAAAAACTTCACCATCGCCAGCTCGACCTTGTCGAGGTCTTCGCCGGCGTCCTCGAATGCCGATTTCAGGCCGGCACGGCGCAGCGCGCCCAGGTCGAGGCTGAACTCGGGCTGGCTTGCCAGCAAGGCCAGCCGCGCCTGGCGCAGGTTTTCGATGGAGAACCGCTCCGCCACGCGCGGGGCGTGCTCCTGCAGCCAGGCATGCAAGGTCAGCTCGGCCTGCATGATGACCGGGGTGATGGGCCACAGCGTATCGTCCAGGTCGAACAGGATGGCCTTCGGCCAGGCGCGGCGGATCAGGGGATTCATACGCGAAGCATAGCCACGCGGGGCGCAAAAATCAAACGTGCTCGTGCGCCGGTTACAGCGTGATACAAAGGGGAATAAGCCTGCTGGATGGCAAATGCACTAAAATGACGAGCCAACAATATCATCCCACCATGGCGCCGGCCAGAAGCCCGCCCGTACCCTGTTCGTTTTGGAGAATTTATGAAAAGTTTGTACCTGCGTTCCGGCCTGGCGCTGGCCTGCGCACTCGGCCTGGCCGCCTGCGGCGGCAGCGACGACAACATGCAGCTGAGCGGCGCTGTCAGGGGCCTGACCAAGGATGGCCTGGTCATCCAGAATAACGGCGGCCCGCCGCTGGCGATTCCGGCCAACGCGGGTGGTTTCGTATTCCCGGAACTGATCGGCAGCGACAGCGATTTCAACATCACCATCCAAACCCAGCCGGCCAGCTCGGAGTGCAAGGTTATCAACGGCAAGGGCAAATCTGGCGCGTACGGCGTGTTTGCCGTCGAAATCCAGTGCCTCACGTTCAGCTTCGACCTTGGCGGCTCGATCACCGGCCTCGATTCCGACGGACTGGTTCTCATCAATGGCAGGGACCGCAAGGTCATTCCCGCCGGCGCCACCACCTTCACGATGACCATGCCCACCCTCAAGGCAGACGGCAAGAATTATGAGGGCCAGGTTCCCGACGGCCAGCCGTACGGCATCACGGTGTTCCAGCAGCCGGCCGGCCGCACCTGCACCGTCGCGAACGGCAGCGGAATCATGGGCGGCACCGCCCGGAACGACGTCGTCGTCACTTGCGTCTGATACGCCAGCGCATAGTCACCAACACATACTGGAGAATTGAATGAAGTCATCTTACCTGCGCCCGGCCATGGCGCTCGCGCTGGCACTAGGCCTGGCCGCGTGCGGCGGCACGGAAAAGTTCACCATCACTGGCGTCATTGGCGGACTCGCCTACCCCGGCCTGGTCCTGACCAATAATGGCGGATCGGACCTGCCGGTGGCCGCCAACGCCACCACCTTCTCCTTCCCCGGCGAGATCGAGTACGGCGACACCTACAATGTCCAGATCAAGACCCAGCCAGCGCACCAGACCTGTGAAGTCGACGCAAACTTCGACAGCGACACCGCGGGCCGGATGGCGTCGATCAACATTCCAATCCGTTGCGGCACCAATGTCTTTGCACTGGGCGGAAAAATCTCCGGCCTGACCACCGATGGCCTCAAATTGACCAATGGCACCGCTGGCGGCTCCGTCACCGTCGCCAAGGATGCCACCATCTTCGCGCTGCCAAATCCGGTTCCATACGGCGAGAGCTATGGCGTGACAGTCCTGCAGCAACCGGCCGGCCAGACCTGCACCGTGACCAACGGCGTGGGCGAGATGGGCGACGCCGCGGTTGACAATGTGCAGGTCACTTGCGCCAATTGATAGAGGGACAGATATGTAGATTGCGCATAACGGATATTGGAAAGATAAATTAGCCATATATTCCGTGCTGCAGCATAATTGCACCTGTCTCCTCCAACTCTCCTCAGAAAAGAATTGGATTTAAGCCCGCCTTCAACAGCGGGCTTTTTTTTGTCCAGAAATCCGGCACGGCCCGATCGCATGTCATGTAGCGGTCACGGCAGCGTCACCTGGCGGTCATCAGCGGTCGATAGAATCGGCTGGCTCGATTAACCAACAACGCCAAGGACCCTGCATGAACAAGCCGAACGACCTGTTGCGCCTCGACCCGGACGACATCGACTGCAACGATTCGCCCAACGAACATTTCAACACAATCCTCAACGCCCGCCTGAGCCGGCGCAACCTGCTGCGCGCCAGCTTTGCCTCCGCTGCGACCGCGGTGCTGGCCGCCACGGGCCTGAGCGCATGCGGCAGCGACAACGGTCCCGTGGAGCCGGTGGCGCCGGCCACTCCCGCCCCGCCGCCGGAAAGGCTGCTGGCGTTCGGCGCGGTATCGAAGAGCCTGGCAGACGCCGTCGTCGTGCCCGCCGGTTATACGGCCTCTGTGCTGTACGCGCTGGGTGACCCGCTGTCGGCCTCGACGCCAGCCTTCAGGAATGACGGCACCGACGGCGACTTCGAACAGCGCGCCGGCGACCACCACGACGGCATGGAGTTCTTCGGCTTGTCGGCAACCGGTACGCCGGCGGCAGGCAGTTCGGAACGCGGCCTGCTGGCGATCAACCACGAAGCGACCACGGACCAGCAGTTGTCGTCGTTCTTCCTGCACCCGGCCGGCGGCACCACCACGCTGCCGCGCCCCGGGGCGGAAGTCGACAAGGAAGTCGCGCTGCATGGCGTGGCCGTGGTTGAAGTAAAGAAGGGCGCGGCCGCCTGGCAGTACCTGAAGGAGTCCTCGTTCAACCGCCGCCTGACCGCGCTGTCGGACATCGACCTGTCCGGGCCCGCACGCGGCAATGCGCTGCTGGTGACGAAGTACTCGCCAAGCGCGCTGCGCACGCGCGGCACCCTGAACAACTGCGGCACCGGCAAGACCCCATGGGGCACCTTCCTGACCGGTGAAGAGAACTGGGCCGGCTACTTCACGCGCGGCGCCACCGACGACGCCGCGCGCGGCACCGACAAAAGCGTCGTGGCGCTCAGGCGCTACGGCCGCAACCAGGGCGCGGCGTCGCGCCATGGCTGGGAAACCGGCGGCGCCGACGACAAGTACGCGCGCTGGAACAACAGCAAGCTAGGTACCTCTGCCGACGGCAGCGACGACTACCGCAACGAGATGAACGGCATGGGTTACATCGTCGAGATCGACCCGTACGACAAGTCCAGGGCGGCGAAGAAGCGCACCGGCCTTGGCCGCTTCGCCCACGAAAGCGCGGCCTTCTCGCTGCCGGTGGCGGGCCAGCCGCTGGCTGTCTACATGGGCGACGACTCGCGCAACGAATACATCTACAAGTGGGTATCGGCGGCCGCGTGGTCGGCGGCGGACGCCACGCCTGCCGACCGCATGGCGATCGGCGACAAGTACCTCGACAGCGGCAAGCTGTATGTCGCGAAGCTCAATGCCGACGGCAGCGGCCAGTGGATCGAACTGTCGCTGGCGAATGCCGCCATCGCGGCCTATGCGGCCTACAGGTTCGCCGACCAGGGCGACATCATGGTCAACGCCAGGCTCGCGGCCGACGCGGTCGGCGCGACCAAGATGGACCGCCCGGAATGGTGCTCGGTCAATCCCAGGAACGGCGAGGTGTACTACACGCTGACCAACAATTCGAACCGCACGGTCAACCCGGCCGGCTCGTCGCAAGTGGCGCCGGACAGCGCCAACCCGCGCGCCTACACCGATATGAAGGGGACCAGCGCCCAGAACGGCAACCCGAACGGGCACATCGTGCGGCTGAAGGAAGGCGCCGGCGCGGCGCAGGCAACGGCCTTCACGTGGGACGTGTACCTGTTCGGCGCGGAAGCGTCGGCCGACGCCGGCAAGGTCAACCTGTCGAACCTGACTGCCGACCAGGACTTCTCCAGCCCGGACGGACTCGCATTCAGCCCGTACACCGGCATCTGCTGGATCCAGACCGACGACGGCGCCTACACCGACGTCACCAACTGCATGATGCTGGCGGCGATTCCAGGCCAGGTGGGCGACGGCGGCAAGGTCACGCTGAACTACACGCAGGCCTCAGGCGCGGCGCTGGCAGTCGATACGTTCGTGGGCAAGAAGGCCGCGCCGGACACGCTCAAGCGCTTCCTGGTCGGTCCTGTGGGCTCGGAGATCACGGGGATCGCCGAGACGCCGGACGGGAAGACGATGTTCGTCAACATCCAGCACCCGGGCGAGAACACGCAGCAGGCGAACCTGGCCGATCCGTCCAGGTACACCAGCCAGTGGCCGGCGAATACGGGTTACGGGGCGGGCAAGCGGCCGCGGTCGGCGACGATTGTGATTACCAAGAACGATGGTGGCCGCATCGGTTCGTGATATCAACGGCCGTGCGACTTATACGGGCTTGAGCAAATTGGCCAGCGCCACGTACTGCTCGAGCCCCACGGTCTCCGGCCTGGTCGTTGGATCAATCCCCGCCTCGACCAGCTGCGCCTCGGTAAACATCCCGGCCACGCAATTGCGGATCACCTTGCGGCGCTGGGAGAACGCCTTGGTCACCACCGCTTCCAGCGTGGCCCCGTCGCAGGCCAGCTTGCGCCGCGTCGGGATCATGCGCACGATCGCCGACTCCACCTTCGGCGGCGGGTCGAACGCGGTCGGCGGCACGACGAACATCAGCGCCATGTCGTAACGCCACTGCAGCATCACCGACAGCCGTCCGTACACCTTGCTGCCCGGTTCTGCCACCATGCGCTCGACGACTTCTTTTTGCAGCATGAAGTGCTGGTCTTCGATCAGGTGCGCATAGTCGGCCAGGTGGAACAGCAGCGGGCTCGATATGTTGTACGGCAGGTTGCCGACCACGCGCAGCTTCTGCCCTTCCGGCACCGGAATCTGGCCGAAATCGAACTTGAGCGCGTCGCCCGAATGGATGGTCAGCTTCTCGCGCGGGAACGCCTTCTCCAGACGCACCACCAGGTCGCGGTCCAGCTCCACCACGTGCATGTGGTCGAGGCGCTTGAGCAGCAGCGCCGTCATCGCCGCCAGGCCAGGGCCGATTTCGACCATCGCCTGCCCCGGCTGCGGATCGATCGCTTCGATGATGGCGTCGAGGACGAATTTGTCGGTCAGGAAGTTCTGGCCGAAGCGCTTGCGTGCGATGTGTTTCATGGATTCTTTTCGTGTTGTCAGTGTTTCGCCGGGCGCCGCGTGCGGGCCATGTGCAGCGCGGTGGTAATCGCCTCGATCATGCTGCCGCAGTCGGCCATGCCAAGGCCTTTCGCGGCCAGGTCGAGCGCGGTGCCGTGATCGACCGACGTGCGCACCAGCGGCAGGCCAAGCGTGATGTTCACGCCGCGCCCGAAGGTGGCGTACTTCAGCACCGGCAGGCCCTGGTCGTGGTACATCGCCAGCACGCAGTCGGCATCCTTCAGGTAGCGAGGCTGGAACAGCGTGTCGGCCGGATAAGGCCCGCTGCAGTCGATCCCGCGCGTGCGCGCCGCTTCAATCGCCGGCGCGATGGTGTCGATCTCTTCTCGTCCGAGGTAGCCGCCCTCGCCCGCGTGCGGGTTCAGGCCAGTCACCAGGATACGCGGCGCGGCGATGCCGAATTTCGTTTTCAGGTCACTGTCGATGATGTCGAGCACCCGCGCCAGGCCGTCGGCCGTGATGGCGCCCGACACGTCCTTGAGCGGCAGGTGCGTGGTGGCCAGCGCCACGCGCAGCGGGGGCTGGCCTTCGGCCGGCACGCCGGCCAGCATCATCACCACTTTCGGCGTCGATGTCTTTTCGGCGAGGTATTCGGTATGGCCGGAGAACGCGACGCCGGCGTCGTTGATCGTCGACTTCTGCAGCGGCGCGGTGACGATGCCATCGAACCAGCCGGCCCGCGTGCCTTCGACCGCGAGGTCGAGCGTGGCCAGCACGGCGCGGCCGTTGGCGGCGTCAAGCTGGCCCGGCACAACGTGGGCGTCCAGCGGCACGTCGATGACGGCGATGCGGTCAGGCCCGAATTGCGGCAGCCCGCTGTTGCGCAGCGCCTGTACCGACAGCGCGGCCAGCTTGATGGAAGGGTCGATGTAGCTGGCGGTGAGCGCCAGGAAGGCTGCGTCGCCGATCAGCACGCAGTTCGCTTCGTGCCGCATGGCCCATGCGGCGCGGATCGATATTTCGGGACCGATGCCCGCAGGCTCGCCAGTGGTGACGGCCAGCGCAGGTCTTGCAACGCCCGCGTGGCGCCGCGGCTCGGGAGCTTGGCGCTCATGCGGGGTTGCGGCCATGCTTACTGCTCGTCGCGGAACTCGACGTAGGCGCGGTCGCGCACCTGGCGCGCCCAGTCCTCGGTCGCCTCGGCCATCTTCTGCTCGCGGATCGCCTGGCGTGCGGCGGTGCGCTCGCGCTCCTTCGACTTGTCGTCGCTCTTGCGCTCCAGGACTTCGATCAGGTGGTAGCCGAACGGGGTTTCGACCACGCCGCTGACTTCTCCCGGCTTCAGGCCGTTCATGACGTTTTCGAATTCAGGCACCGTGTCGCCCGGGTACAGCCAGCCGAGGTCGCCGCCCTTGCTGGCCGAACCGTCGTTGGAGAACAGGCGCGCCAGTTCCTCGAACTTGGCAGCCTTGTTGTCGAGGCGCTCCTTCAGCTCTGCCAGCTTGCGCTTGGCGTCGTCGGCGGTCATGGTCGGGGTGACCTTGAGCAGGATGTGGCGCGCGCGGGTCTGCTGCACCACGGCGCTTTCCTGCGCCTGGGCGGCGCTGCGCTTGTCCACCAGCTTGAGGATGTGGAACGCGGTCGCCGACTTGATGATCGGGGTAATCTGGCCTGGCTGGAGCGGCTCGAGCGCCCGGGCGAAGGCTTCCGGCAGGCGCTGCGAATCGAGCCAGCCGATTTCACCGCCCTTGAGCGCGTCGGCGGAGTCGGAATAGGTGGCGGCGATCTTGGCGAAATCGGCGCCGGTGCGCAGCTGGCGCGAGATTTCTTCGGCGCGCGCGCGGCGCGCGGCGATCTGCTCGGGCGATGCATTGTCCGGGATGCGCACGCGGATCTGCGCCAGGTTCAGTTCGACGCGCTCGGCGGCTGCGGCCTTGCGGGCGGCGATGAAGCTGTCCACTTCGGCGTCGGAGATCTGGATCTTGTTGTCGACTTCATGCTGGCGCAGGCGCTGCAGCAGCATCTCGTTGCGGATCTCTTCGCGGAAGGCGGCGAAGGTGGTGCCTTCCTTTTCCAGTCCGTCACGCAGCTGCTGGACGTTCATCTTCTGCTGCTCGGCGATGCCGGCGATGGCGCGGTCGAGCATGGCGTCGTCGATGCGCACACCCATTTCCCTGGCCAGCTGGAGCTGGGCGCGTTCGACGATCATCGATTCGATCACCTGGCGCTGCAGGTCGGCCGCGTCGGGAATCTGGGCGTTTGCCGCGCGCATGCGCTGCACAATCGACGCGACCCGCTTGGTCACTTCGTTCTTCGTGATGACCTCGTCGTTGACGACGACCGCGATCGAATCGATCACGTTGGCCGAGCTCGAAGCCGGCGGCAGGAAGCCCGACGACGGCTTGGCCGCAGGCGTCGTCGCCTGCGCGGCCACCTGGCCGGCGGACAGGGCGCACAGCAGGACAGCTGCGATCTTGAGTTGGTGCATACTGACTTTACGCATAATCTGGGAAGCACTCATGTTCAGGTGAATGAAAAAATCGTTGTCTGCTTAACGGCCGAAGCCCGGGTTCAGCCTTGTGTAGCCTGGAATACTGTTATAGAACGATTCCAGCGGATTGCCGAAACCGAGCTTGGACAAACCATTCAGCTCGAGCTGGAAAAAGATCGGCGTCGAGGTATTGCGCAAGGTGGTCACGAAGCGCTGCGCACCCATCCGGAACACCCAGCAATCGGCGCGGTACTCGAGCCCGAGCAGGCTCTCGAGTACCTTGTGGTCGCGCACAGAATAACTCACGCGGCCCACGCCGTACCAGCGCATCGACAGCGGCCACTGCGCCGACAGGTCGACGTTCTTGAGCGTTTCGCGCAGGTAGCGGTACTGGGCGTTGACCACTTTCTTTTCGCCCGGGCGCCACTGCACGCCGAAGTTCGAACTGAACGACTGCCTGGCGCTGGCGTCGTATTGTACTGCGCTGTCGAAGGTCCAGTCTTCGTCGATGCGGCCCGAGGCCGCGGCCAGCAGGTCCGAGCGGGTGTCGGTGCGCTGCTGGTTCGGGTCGAGCTGCACCCGCTGTTCGCGGAAATAGAAGCGCTGGCCGAGCGTCAGGCGCAGCTGCTCGGCGCCGTCCGGGCTGAGGAAGCGCGAGGTCAGCGCGGCCGTCACCTGGTTGGCGTCGGCCACGCGGTCCGCACCGATGAAGCGGTTTTCGCTGAAGATCTGGGCGAAGTTGAAGCCCGCCTCCGCCGTATCGAACAGCGGGAACATGCTCTGGTCCTCGTACGGGGTGTACACGTAGAACAGCCGCGGCTCCAGCGTTTGTGTGCCGTCCCGGCCGAACAGCGCGCCTTCGCGTTCGTAAATCAGGCCGCTGTCGACCGAGAAGGTCGGCAGCGTGCGGGTGAGCGCCTGCGAACTGCCGCCCACCGTATCGATATCGTATTTGCTGGTGTGGACCATCAGCTTGGGCGTGATGAAATAGCCCGGGCGGATCAGCGGATAGCTAAGCTGCGGGATGGCCACGGCGCGAGTGCCGCTCTGGAAATCAGGGTGCGAGAAGCGCACCAGTTCGGCGTCGAGCGCCCAGTCGAAGCCGCCGACGTCGTAGCGGCCGGCGTGAAAGTTAATCTGCGGCAGGCGGTCGTACGGACGGATCACGGTCAGGCTCGGATCGGTGGCCGCGGCCGGGTCCTGCAGGATCTGGTAATTCTGCGCGCGCGCCGTCAGGCTCCAGTACTTGCCCTGGTAGGCGGTGCGCACTTCACGCAGCAGCTGGCGCTCGGCGCTGGACGAAATCGACTGCGAGAAGTCGCTCGGGTACTCGTCGTCGGATGCGGCGCGGATGTTCCAGCCGAACGACAGGTTAGGCGCCAGCGCCTGCGAGTGGTTCGAGTTGACCAGCCAGCGGTCGGTCTTGGTTTCCTGGTCGTTCAGCAGCAGTTCAAGGTGCGTCTCGCCGCCATACCAGCCGGCGCCGGTCTCGCCGATGTAGCGGCCGGTGGCGCCCATCTGCAGGCCGCGGTCGAGCATCAGGCGCGGATACAGGGTCAGGTCGCGGTTCGGCGCGATATTGAAATAGTAAGGGACCATCAGCTCGGCCGCGCCCTTCGAGCCGAAGCCGACGCTCGGCGGCAGCCAGCCGGAGCGGCGCGCACCCGACAGCGAGAACGACAGCGCCGGGGTGCCGAGGATCGGCACGTCCTTGAAGTACACCACCGTGCCGCTGGCGACGCCGACGTCGCGGCCCGCGTCGAGGCGCAGTGTATTGGCCTTCAGGTACCAATCCGGGTTCAGCCCTTCGCAGGTGCTGTAGGTGCCGTTGGTGACGACCGCCTCTTCTTCGCTGATGAAATCGAGCCGCGTGGCGCCGCCCTGCGCATTGTTCTTCTGCAGCTTGTAGGTCGGGTTGATGACGTAGCCCTTGCCCGAGCTGAGGTTCAGCTGCAGCGAGTCGCCCGTGTAGCGGTCGCCGAAGCGCTGCATGAACACGTTGCCGCGCGCCGTTACCTGGTCTTCCACTTGCATGAAGCAGGCCGAGTCCGCGGTCAGGCGCGTCTGCCCGCGTGTCACTTCGACATCGCGCTCAAGGTTGACTTCACGGTCGGGGCGGCCGGTGATCTGTTCGGCCTCTACCGTTATCGGTGCGCTGGCGTCATCGGCGTTGGTTTGCGGGGCTGTGGTCTGGGCGTGCGCCGGCACCGCGGTGGCGGTGGCGATCGCCGTCAGGGCGTAGGCCCAGCGTGGCGGGTGTGGGGGAGCTGAATTCCAGCTCATGAAAAGATGCGTTCAAACACCATGACAGGCGCTTTTTTGAGTTTAATCCCTTATTATATGGGATTGCGTCACTCAACCGGATTCCACAGGCTGCTTCATGTCTTTAATGTCATCACATACCCCCGCCCACAAGCCGGACACCCGTCTGGAGCAGCTCGAAGCATGGCTCGGCGCACTCAATATCGTCCAGGTCGAGACCCGGCGCGCCGCCTCGTCCGACGCCAGCTTCCGCCGCTACTTCCGTTTCGACGTGGCGCCCGCGCTGCGCGAAAAACTGGGGGATACCTTAATTGCAATGGACGCCCCGCCGGATCGCGAGAACGTGCCGGCGTTTATCAATGTACAAGGCCTGCTGCTCGAAGCCGGCGTGACCGTGCCCGCCATCGTCGCGCAGGACGTCGCCAACGGCTTCCTGCTGCTGTCCGACCTCGGCACCACCACCTACCTGCAGCGCCTCGATGTCGACAACGCCCCGTTCATGTATTCGGACGCGGTCGACGCGCTGATCCAGTTCCAGCTGCACAGCAAGCCGGACGTGCTGGCCAACTACGACCGCGCGTTCGTCGAGCGCGAGATGAACCTGTTCCCCGAATGGTTCGTCGGCAGGCACCTCGGCATCGAGATGACGCCGGAGCAGACCGCGCAGCTGAACGGCGTGTTCGAAGCGATCACCGCCAACGTGCTGGCGCAGCCGCAGGTGTTCATGCACCGCGATTTCCATTCGCGTAACCTGATGTTCCTCGACCAGGGCAACCCGGGCGTGCTGGACTTCCAGGATGCGGTGTTCGGCCCGGTCACCTACGACCTCGGCTCGCTGCTGCGCGACGCCTACATCCAGTGGGACGAGGAAGTGGTGCTGGACTGGGTGGTGCGCTACTGGCAGCGCGCCAAACAGGTCGGCCTGCCGGTCAATCCGGACATCGATGCGTTCTACCGCGACTTCGAATTCATGGCCCTGCAGCGCCACCTGAAAATCCTCGGCATCTTCTGCCGCCTCAACTACCGCGATGGCAAATCGATCTACATGGGCGATTTGCCAACCGTGACCGACTACGTGCGCAAGACAGCCAACCGCTACACTGTGCTCAAACCCCTGGTGCGGCTGCTCGACACGTTCGAGGACAAGGCGCCCCAGGTAGGCTACACCTTCTGACAGCAAGGCACCGATGAAAGCCATGATTTTTGCCGCCGGCCGCGGCGAGCGTATGCGTCCGCTTACGGACTCCTGCCCGAAACCGCTGCTCAAGGTGCGCGGCCGCCCTTTGATCACGTGGCACGTGCTGAACCTGGTGCGCGCCGGGATCACCGAGATCGTCATCAACCACGCCCACCTCGGCCACATGATCGAGGAAGAACTGGGCGACGGCAGCAAGTACGGCGCGCGCATCCATTACTCGCGCGAAGAAGTGGCGCTCGAGACGGCGGGCGGCATCGCCTATGCGCTGCACCTGCTGGGCGACGAGCCGTTCGTCGCGGTGTCGGGCGATATCTACTGCCCCTACTTCGACTTCGAGCAGGTCAAGGACGTACTGGCCGACAAGGACGCGCTGGGCAATCCCTACCCTGCGGACAAGCGCGACGCCTGCTGGCTGTACCTGACGCCAAACCCGTGGCACAACCCGGAGGGCGACTTCGCGCTGACGATGTACTCGGTGGCCAACGAAGGCACGCCGAAGTGGAACTTCGCGAACATCGGCGTGTTCCGCCCCGAGATGTTCGTCCACATCACGCCGGGTGAGAAGGCGCGCCTCGGCAACCTGATGCGCGACTACGCCGAGCGTGGTCTGGTTGGCGGCGAGGTCTATACGGGCGAGTGGGTCAACGTCGGCACCGTCGCGCAGCTGGAGGAGCTCAACGCGCCGCTGGCGAAAAAGGCAACGGCGTGAAAACGCATGCGGCGCGGCGCGAACGGGTCTGCGGGCAGATGCCCGCGGGCGCGGTCGCCATCCTCGCCACCGCGCCGGAAGTGCCCCGCAATGCCGACAGCGATTATCCATACCGACACGACAGCTATTTCTACTACCTGACCGGGTTCACCGAACCTGAGGGCGTGCTGGTGCTGGTCGCCGCGCAAGGCAGCAAGCCGGCGCGTTCGATCCTGTTCTGCCGCCGGAAAAACGCCGAACGCGAGATCTGGGACGGCTTCCGCTACGGTCCCGAGGCCGCGCGCGAGGCGTTCGGTTTCGACGAGGCGCTTGCGATCGACGACATCGACGCCGAGCTGCCAAAGCTGCTGGCCAACGCCCCTGCCGTTTTCTACCCGCTGGCGCACAGCGCGCCGTTCGACGCCCGCATCAAGGGCTGGATGGACAAGGTGCGCAGCCAGTCGCGCACGGGCGTGACGGCGCCGGCCAGCGCGCACGACCTGCTGGTGCTGCTCGACGAAATGCGCGTCTTCAAGGATGACCACGAACAGGCCCTGATGCAGCGCGCCGCCGGCATTTCAGGCCGCGCGCACGAACGCGCCATGCGCGCGACGCGCCCCGGCATGTTCGAATATGAAATCGAAGCCGAGCTGCTGCACGAGTTCCGCCGCAGCGGCGCACAGTCGCCGGCCTACCCGTCCATCGTGGCCTCCGGCGCGAACGCCTGCGTGCTGCACTACAACGCGAACAACGCGCAGGTTCGCGACGGCGACCTGGTGCTGGTCGACGCCGGCTGCGAACTCGATAGCTATGCGTCCGACATCACCCGCACCTGGCCGGTGAACGGACGATTCAGCGAGCCGCAAAAGCTGCTGTACGAACTGGTGCTGGCGGCGCAGTCGGCGGCACTGGCCGCGATCGTGCCCGGGCAGCGTTACAGCGGCATCCACGATGCGGCGCTCAAGGTGCTGTCGCAGGGGATGCTCGACGTCGGACTGCTCGACAAGGCGAAGTTCGGCAGCGTCGACGACGTCATCGCCGAGCGCGCGTTCATCCAGTTCTACATGCACGGCACCGGCCACTGGCTCGGACTCGACGTGCACGACGCCGGCGCCTACCGCGACGTGGCGCAGGACGAACGCCCGTCGCGCATCCTGCAGCCCGGGATGGCGCTGACGGTGGAGCCTGGAATCTACGTGCGTCCGGCCCCGGGCGTGCCCGAACAGTTCTGGAACATCGGCATTCGCATTGAAGACGATGTGGTGGTTACGCCCGACGGCTGCAAGATCCTCAGCGGCGCCGCGCCGAAGCTGGTGTCCGATATCGAGAAAGCGATGCAGCACGGATGATGGAAGCTACGGATAACAAATTGGATGTCGCCATCTGCGGCGCCGGCCCGGTCGGCATGGCGCTGGCGGCCCTGCTGGTAAAGCGCGGCATGGCGCCGCAGCGCATCGGCCTGGTGGACGCCAAGCCGCTGGCGTTGTCGCTGGCCGACCCGCGCTCGATCGCACTGTCGTACGGCAGCCGCCAGCTGCTTGAAGCGATCGGCGCCTGGCCGCTGGCGGCCACGCCGATCCATGAGATCCATGTGTCGCGGCGCGGCCACTTCGGGCGCAGCATGATCGACCGCGGCGACCATAAAGTGCCGGCGCTTGGCTACGTGGCGCGCTACGGGGACGTGGCCGGCGTGCTCGCGTCCGTATGCGAAACGCTTGGCGTCGCAGTCACGCGGCCTGCGCGCGTCGCCGCCAAGACAGAAGACGACAATGGCGTCGTGCTGCGCCTCGACGATGGACGCGAGATCGCCGCCGCGCTGGCGGTGCAGGCCGAAGGCGGCGTGTTCGGCCAGCAGCAAGCGCGCGCGCGCCAGCGCGATTACGGCCAGACCGCCGTCATCGCGCGGGTCAGCACCAGCAGGCCGGTCGCGCACCGCGCCTACGAGCGGTTCACCGACGAAGGGCCGCTGGCACTGCTGCCGCAGACTGGCGCCGATGGCCAGCAGTACGCGCTGGTGTGGTGCGTGCGGCCGGAGCGCGCGGAGGCATTGCTGGCCTGCGACGATGCGGAATTCCTTTTGCAGCTGGGCGAGGCATTCGGCGGGCGGCTCGGCCGGTTTACCAGCGCCACGCCACGCGTGTCGTATCCGCTCGGGCTGAACGCCGATATCGCCGCCACTGCCCGCACCGTCGCAATCGGGAATGCGGCGCAAACGCTGCACCCGGTGGCAGGCCAGGGGCTGAACCTGGGCTTGCGCGACGCCGCCGTGCTGGCGCGGATACTGTCGCGCGAAGCGGATCCTGCCGCGGTGGAGCGCTTCAATGCCGAGCGCAAGCGCGACCGCGGCCTCGTGGTCGGCCTGACCGATACGATGGCGCGCGTATTCGCTGACGGCGGACGCTCGCAGGCGCTGCTGGGCCTTGCGCTGGGCGTACTCGACACCGTCCGGCCGGCGCGCACGCTGCTGGCCGAGACCATGATGTTCGGGCACCGCGCGCCGTAATTTCCCGGGTGGTGGCAGAATATCAAGACCACGCCACTGCCCCGCTGCCATGCCTACCGCCCTGCCCGCATCGCTGATGTCGGCCCTCATTGAAGAGTCGCTCGACTCGGTTCTCATCGTGGACGAGCACTGCCGCATCTGCTACGCCAACCAGTCGCTCGCTTCGCTCAGCGGCTATCCAAAGCAGGAGCTGCTCGGCCAGTCGCTCGATGTCCTGCTGCCCGGCGCCATGGCTGCTTACCATACCGATTACGTGCGCATCTTCGCGCACGGCGAGCAGCCGTCGGCGGTACTGGGCAAGGTGCGCGAATTCTCAATCAGGCACAAGGACGGCCGGATCATCCCGATCGAAATGAAAGCGCTCGACCTGGGCGAGCACGAGGGAGTGCGCTATTTTGGCGCCTTCCTCGAAGACTTGCGGCCGCGCCGCCGGATGGAAGAGAAGAATGCGGCCTTACTGTCACGGCTTGAACAGGAAGCGATGACCGACGTGCTCACCGGGATCGCCAACCGGCGCGCGTTCGAGGCCGAGGCGGCGCAGATGCTGGTGCGCGCGCAGCGCAGCGGGACGGCGGTAGCGGTCGGCATCGCCGATATCGACCACTTCAAGAATATCAACGACGACCATGGCCATCCGGTGGGCGATACGGTGTTGCGCACGGTCGCGCGGCGGATGATCGAGGCGGCGCGGGCGACTGACTTCGTGGCCCGCATAGGTGGCGAGGAGTTTGGCCTGCTGTTCCCGGGAACGCGGGCGGAAACGGCGGTGAGCATCGCCCAGCGGATCCGCGAAGCGATCGGAGCCAGTCCGGTCCTGACAGAGGACGGCGGCGAGGTGTGCGTGACGATCAGCATCGGCCTGGCAACCATGACGCCCGGCATGGCCGTGGAAGAGGCGCTTGCCGCTGCCGATTGCGCGCTGTACGCGGCCAAGGACGGCGGGCGCAACCGGGTTGAAATGGTTTAGCGCCCGCGGCCGCGATGGTTAATCGACGGCCTTGACCATCGATTCGAGCACCTTCTTCGCGTCGCCAAATACCATCATCGTATTAGGCTGGTAGAACAGGTCATTGTCCAACCCCGCGTAACCGGACGCCATCGAGCGCTTGTTGACGATGATGCTCTTGGCCTTGTAGGCCTCGAGGATCGGCATGCCGGCGATCGGCGACTTCGGATCCTTCGCCGCCGGGTTGACCACGTCGTTCGCGCCCAGCACCAGCACGACGTCGGTCTGGCCGAATTCGCCGTTGATGTCCTCCATCTCGAACACCTGGTCATACGGCACCTCGGCTTCGGCAAGCAGCACGTTCATGTGGCCCGGCATGCGCCCCGCCACCGGATGGATCGCGTACTTCACCGAGACGCCCTGGTGCGTCAGCTTCTCGACCAGCTCCTTGAGCGCATGCTGCGCGCGCGCCACCGCCAGGCCGTAACCCGGCACGATGATCACCGACTCCGCATTGGCCATGATGAAGGCGGCATCCTCGGCCGAACCGGATTTGACCGGGCGCTGCTCCTGCGCCGCGCCACCCGCCGCTGCCGCCTCGCCGCCGAAGCCGCCCAGGATCACGTTGAAGAACGAGCGGTTCATCGCCTTGCACATGATGTACGACAGGATCGCGCCGCTCGATCCGACCAGCGAACCGGCGATGATCAGCATCGAGTTATTCAGCGAGAAGCCAATGCCCGCCGCCGCCCAGCCCGAATAGCTGTTCAGCATCGACACCACCACCGGCATGTCGGCGCCGCCGATCGGGATGATGATCAGCACACCGAGGATGAACGACAGTGCCGCCATGATGACGAACGGCGTCCATGCTGGTTCGACAGCATCGGAGAAACAGAACATCAGCCCCAGTACGACGATCGCGACTGCGATGGCGAGGTTGACCATGTGCTGGCCAGGGAAGCTGACCGGCGCGCCCTGGAACAGGCGGAACTTGTATTTGCCCGACAGCTTGCCGAACGCGATGACCGATCCGGAGAAGGTGACTGCGCCCACAAACGTACCGATGAACAGTTCCAGGCGGTTACCGAATGGCAGTGCGACGCCGCGCTCGGTAATCTGGAATACCCACGGTTCCGACACCACGGCCACCGCGATGCAGACCGCCGCCAGGCCGATCAGCGAGTGCATCGCCGCGACCAGTTCCGGCATCTTGGTCATCTCGACCTTCTTTGCCGCGAACGCGCCGATGCCGCCGCCGACCACGAGGCCCATCAGCACCAGGCCGTAGCCCATGGTGCCGGTCGCCATCTCGGCCTTGAGCTTGAGGATCAGGGCCACGGTCGTGACGGTGGCAATGGCCATGCCGGCCATCCCGAAGGTGTTACCGGCGCGCGCGGTCGATGGCGACGACAGGCCCTTGAGCGCCTGGATGAAGCAGACCGACGCCACCAGGTACAGCAGCGTCACCAGGTTCATGCTGATGAAGTTCATGCCTGCTCTCCCGACTTAACCTTCGGTTCTTTTTTCTTGAACATCTCGAGCATGCGCTGTGTGACCAGGAAGCCGCCGAACACGTTGACGGCGGCAAGCGCCACTGCGACGGTGCCGGCAACCTGCCCCAGCATGCCCTCGGTGAGCGCAGCGGCCAGCATCGCGCCGACGATGATGATCGCCGAGATCGCATTGGTGACCGCCATCAGCGGCGTATGCAGCGCCGGCGTCACGGTCCAGACGACGTGGTAGCCGACGTAAATGGCCAGCACGAAGATGATCAGGTTGATGATGGTATGGCTGATTTCCATGGGAATCCCCTTCTTGTTATTTACGCAGCACGTCGCCGCCGGCGCACACCAGGGTGGCCTTGATGATCTCGTCCTCGCGGTCGATCACCAGCGGAGCGCCGCCCGGATTCTCTTCCTTGTCGATGATGAGTTTGAGGAAGTCGAGCACGTTGCGCGCGTACAGCGCCGATGCGTCGGCCGCCACCAGCGTGGCCAGGTTCGGCTCGCCGACGATCGACACACCGTGCTTGACGACGGTTTTATTCAGCTCCGACAGCGGGCAGTTGCCGCCCTGTTCGACGGCCAGGTCGACGATCACCGAGCCAGGCTTCATCGCTTTCACGGTTTCTTCGGAGATGAGCACCGGCGCCGGGCGGCCCGGGATCAGCGCGGTGGTGATGATGATGTCGGCCAGCTTGGCGCGCTCGTGCACCAGCTCTGCCTGTCGGCGCATCCAGTCGGCCGGCATGGCGCGCGCGTAGCCGCCGGTGCCTTGCGCGATTTCCTTTTCCTCGTCGGTCAGGTAGGGCACGTCGATGAACTTGGCGCCCAGCGACTCGACCTGCTCCTTGACCGGCGGACGCACGTCGGACGCCTCGATCACGGCGCCGAGGCGCTTGGCGGTGGCAATGGCCTGCAGGCCGGCCACGCCGACGCCCATGATCAGCACGCGCGCCGCTTTCACGGTGCCGGCAGCGGTCATCAGCATTGGCATGAAGCGCTGGTAGGTGTTTGCGGCCACCATCACGGCCTTGTAGCCGGCGATGTTGGCCTGGGAGGACAGCACGTCCATCGACTGCGCGCGGGTGATGCGGGGCACGGCTTCCAGGGCGAAGGCGGACAGGCCGGAAGCAGCCATCGCCGCGATGTTCTCGGAGTCGAACGGATTGAGCATGCCGATCAGGACTGCGCCTTGCTTCATCAGCGCACGTTCGGCGGCATCCGGTGCGCGCACCTTGAGCACGACGTCGCAGCCAAAGGCGTCGGCGGCGCTGCCGATGGTGGCCCCGGCGGCGGCGTAAGCCTCGTCGATGACGGAAGCCGCTACCCCGGCGCCGGACTGGACGACGACCTGGTGCTTCGCGGCCAGCTTCTTTACCGTCTCGGGAGTTGCAGCGACCCGGGTTTCGCCCGCCCGCGTTTCGGCGGGGATGCCTATCCTCATAAATGCCTCCGTGAAATGAATTGATTGATAAGATAGTACACGGAAATTGTTAATACAAATCGCCGCAACCTTAATCAAAGGGCAATCCACGATTCTCGGGCGGGATGTGGTTCCCGGCCAGCGGAATTCGGGCAACTTTTGTATCAGATCAACTTGGGCACCATGCATATTGCATATCACGTGTGCGCGTGAGCAACTCTCGCGGGGCCAAGGTAGAATGTCGGCTTCCATTTTGAGGGGCACACATGCCACACACCTTTAGGCCATCGGTTACCGTCGCCGCGATTATCGAGCGCGATGGGCGCTTTTTGCTGATCGAAGAAGAGACCAGTGAAGGCGTGCGCCTCAACCAGCCGGCCGGCCACCTCGACCCGCACGAGACGCTGGAGCAGGCCGTGATCCGCGAGGTGATGGAGGAAACGGCGCACGACTTCACCCCGCATGCGCTGGTCGGCATGTACATGTCGCGCTACACCTCGAAACGGCGCGGTACCGACGTGACCTACCTGCGTTTCACCTTCTGTGGCGAAGCGGGAAAAGAATACGACCAGCCGCTCGACCATGGAATCCTGCGTACACTGTGGATGACGCGCGACGAGATCGCGGCCTGTCCCGAGCGCCACCGCAGCCCGATCGTGCTGACCTGCGTCGACGATTACCTGGCCGGCAAACGCACGGCGCTGGAGCTGCTGCACACCCACTCCTCGGTATTCGAGGGCGGGCTTTCACTGAAAACGGATGTCACCTGAAATGAGCAAGAAAAAAGTCGTGATCGGCATGTCGGGAGGAGTCGACTCCTCGGTCGCGGCGTGGATGCTGAAGGAACAGGGCTA
>DASWSX010000207.1:0-26655 GCA_036402435.1 Telluria sp.
CGCATCCGCCATGCCTGCGCCGTGTTGGCGCTAACATGGCGGATGCGCTGCGCTTATCCGCCCTACGTTTGCTGACTACAGGTCTTAGTTCTTCTTCGCTTCCTCTTTCGGCCACGGCATGCCAAGCCAGGCCGCGTTCAACGCCTTTTGCTCCGGGGTCGGCTTGTCCAGTGCCTTGACCTTGGCTTTGCCCTTCGGCTGCAGCACAGGGTTCAGCTGCACTTCGCGCAACTCGTCGCGTCGGAACATGTGCAGGTTGAACGGCGCCTTCTTCGACAGGTACAGCTTCTCCGACAGGTCCTTGGCCGACACCTTCAGGCCATTCACCGCCACCAGCACATCGCCCGAGACGATCCCGGCCTTCCATGCCGGGCTGTCGCGTTCGACTTCGGTCACCACTGCCGGGTCGCTACCTTCGCGCATCTTCCAGCCGGCCCACCACTCTTCCTTCTGCTCCTCATCCTTCGGCACGTCGATCAGGTATTGCATGCCGACCGTCTTGAGCAGGCTCGCGAACGGGATTTCGGCGGTGCCGTCGACGTACTGCGCCCACCAGCCGCTCCAGTCGGTGCCGCTGACCTGGCGCAGCGCGGCCTTTACCGCCATCGGGTCGTAGCCGCCCTGGGCCACGGAGTGCTTGTCGAACAGGACGCGGTGCACGTCTTCGAGGCCCCTGGCGCCTTTGGTCTGGCGGCGCAGTTCGATGTCCATCATCAGGCCCAATACCTGGCCCTTCGAATAGATGTTGACCGACGCATTGCGCGCGCGCTCGCCGCCAACCGAGATCCATTCGTCGAAGCTCGATTCGGACGCGCTTTGCTGGAACCGGCCCGGCTGGTGCAGGTAGTCGTCGATGGTCTTCGCGTACTCCTCCATGAATTCCTCGCGCTTCTGCAGGCCGGCGCGCAGCACGATCATCTCGTCGAAATACGAGGTGTGGCCTTCGGCGATCCACAGCAGCGGGTTGTAGTTCTCCTTCTGGTATTCGTAAGGGACCATCTCTTTCGGGCGGTACGCCTTCACGTTCCAGGTGTGGAAGAACTCGTGCGCGGCGGTGCGCAGGAATCCGAGGTAGTCCTTACGCTTGGCGAACATCCAGCGCGGGCGCTGGATCACGGTGGAGTTCAGGTGCTCGGTGGCGCCGCCGGCGCCGTCGGTCGCGTGCACGATGAACAGGTAGCGCTGGAACGGCCATTTCCCTCCATACAGCTTGCCGCCTTCGACCACGATCTTGCGCAGGTCTTCGGTCATCTTCTTGCCGTCGTAGTTACCGCGGCCCCAGATCGCCACCTCGATGGTGCGGCCGTCGACAGTCGTCGTGTGGAACTCGTGGATGCCGGTCTCGATCGGCGAATCGACCAGCACGTCGTAGTTCGGCGCGACGAAGCAGTGGCCGCAGGCGCCCGCATCCATGCCCGAGCGCGACTGCCAGCCCGTCGGTACGTCCAGCTTGACCTTCACCGGCTCGTTGCGGAACGGCGCCGCGTAGACGAACACGCCGCTCGCGTCGAGGTAGGCGTGGGTGTCGTCGATGTGGCGGGTGCGCTCGCCCAGCACGTTGGCGTACACCTCGTAGCTGACGGTAACCGCGTCGCCCGGCTTGGTCTGGACCTGCCAGGTACCCTTGTCGGTCTTGGCCACCTGCAGCGCTTGGCCCTTCGCATTGACCGCCTTGAAGGTACGTACGCCGTTGGCCAGGTTCAGGATCTGGTAGCGGCCCGTGCGCCAGTTTGGCATCTGGACGTCGAGCGTCGGGCCGTTCACGGCAGGGAAGGTGGCCTTTACTTCAGCCAGGTGCTGCGCGGCGTCGCTGATGCGCAGCTGGTAATCGACGTCGGCGTAGGCAGCAGGTGCCGCAGCAAGCAGGAAAAGGGGCAGGGCGTAGGCGAGGAATGGTGGTTTCATGTCCGGCTGGGTAGATGAGGTAACGCGCAAGTGTATCTCAGGCGGTGAGGGCAGGCTAGCGCGGTGTTCGAGTGTATTTATGCTGGCCCGGAATGAAAAACGGCGCCCCTGAGGGCGCCGTGTTTACGCAGGTGCGCTTAGAACTTGTGCCACAGGCGCGCGAAATACGATGCGCCGTTCAGGCCGAACTGCACCGACTCGTACTTGAAGCCATTGTCGGTCTCGTTCTCGTCCTGCACCGTCGGCTTGACGTCGAAGATGTTGGCGCCGCCCACGGTCAGCTTGGTACGGTCGCTGAAGCTATAGGTCAGGCTCAGGTCGGCCGAGGTCTTGGCCTTGTAGTGCTGGTTCGGCACCGATTCGCTGCCCGACCACGTGCCCAAGGTCTGCGGGCCGAAGTGGATGATCTTGAATTCAGTGCCGACTTTGCCCAGCAGGTATTCGAACGACAGCGTGGCCTTGCGGCGCGGGCCACCCTGTTCGATGAACAGGCGCTCGCGCTCGGACAGCAGCACGTCCTCGTAACCGCTGAACACCGCCGGTGCATGCACCGCCGTGACTTCGGTTTTACTGAGGTTCATCGCCAGGAAGGTATTCAGCTTGCCCGGCCCGACGTCGGCACGGTGCGCCACGGTCAGGTCGAGGCCCTGGGTCTTGGTGTCGATCGAGTTGACGAAGAACTGCGCCGCGCCAACGCCGAGGGTGTTCAGCAGCGGAACGATCGGCGCGAAGTTGTCCGCGTCGAAGCGGCCCGAGAACACGATGCGGTCATCGATGGCGATGCGGTACAGGTCGGCCGTCACCGACGTCGATTGCGTCGGGGTCCAGGTCGCGCCCAGCGTGAAGCTGGCCGATTCCTCTTCCTTCAGCTTCGGAATGCCGATGGCGTTGGCAACCGCGCCGCCGTTCGGGGCAAACACCGAGTCGATCGGGCGTCCGCCAACGAATTCAGTGAAGGTCGACGAGAAGTAAGCCTGCTGCAGCGACGGGGCGCGGAAGCCGGTGCTGGCCGAGCCGCGCAGCATGAATGCGTCGGTCAGCTTGTAGGCTCCAGCCAGCTTGCCGGTGACGCTGCTGCCAAAGTCGCTGAACTTCTCGTAGCGTAGCGCGCTCAGTACCTTCAGGCGGTCGGTCACGTCGGTTTCGACGTCAATGTACGCGGCCACGCTGTGGCGGTCGCGGTCGGTCATGTCGGCCGGACGGAAGCCAGGGAAGCCCTGGCTGCCAGGGTCGCCGCCGAAGCCCGGGCCATCGGCGTCGATGTACGAGCCAGGTTCGCCGGCGAAGATCTGGTAGTTCTCGGTGCGGTACTCGGCGCCGAACGCCAGGTTCAGGCCATTCATGATGCCCGGGTAGAAGCGCGCGACGTCGACGTTGGTGGTCATCTGCTCGGCCGAGAAACCGCCGGCGTCGAACTCGGATGCGCTAACGCCCGGGCGCCCCGCCAGCAATGCGGCGTTGGCGATCGACGCGTTGAGCGTATTGCGGATCGTGTAGTGCATCTTGTTGTAGCCGTAGGTCTGCGACAGGTCCGCGGTCCATTCGCCGAAACGGGTGCGGTAGCCCAGCGTGCCGTACTGGTCATCGATCAGCGCGTCGATGTACGGCGCGAAGCCGTTCGGGTACATCGCCAGCGCGTTGCGCTCAGGGATCTGGTCAGGGCCGCGGCCGAACGCGGCCGACGAAGCGTCGCGCTTTTGCAGGCCGGCGGTGAAGTACACCTTGCCCGGGCCGGCCGGGATTTCACCGTTCAGGTACACGGTCTGGTTCTCGACCTTCGAGTCGCCAATGGTACGCAGGCTGCCAGGATCGGCGCGGTTGGAACGGTCGCGGTCAAGGTATTCGGCGGTAATGCCAACCACGCCGCCGGCAATCGGTACGCCGCAGTAGCCAGACACCAGCAGGTTCTCGCCGTCGCCTTCGGCATACTGGCCGGCGCCGATGACCGATTCGCAGCCAAGCGATTTTTTCAGCTCGACGTTGATCACGCCGGCGATGGCGTCGGAGCCGTACTGCGCGGCCGCGCCGTCGCGCAGGACCTGGATATTCTTCACCGCCAGCAGCGGGATCGCGTTCATGTCGGTGCCGGTGTTGCCGCGGTTGCGCGCACCGAAGATGTTCACCAGCGAGGTGCTGTGGCGGCGCTTGCCGTTCATGAGCACCAGCGTCTGGTCGGAACCGAGGCCGCGCAGCGCGGCCGAGTCCACCAGGTCGGCGCCGTCGGCGCCGGTCTGGCGCGTCGAGTTAAACGACGGCGAAATGTAGGTCAGGGTCTGGGCGAGGTCGAACTGGCTGCCTTGTTCGGCCAGCTTGGTCATCGGGATGAAATCGACCGGTACCGCGGTTTCGGTCGCCGACGTCGGGGCCGCGCGGCGCGAACCGACGATGCTGACGCTAGGGAGCACTTCGGCGGACTGCGCCTCCGCGGCGGTTGTGGTCTGGGCGAAGGCGGATGGGGCGAGAGCGGCGAGGGCGACACTGCCATACAGGCTGATGAGCACCGAACGGCGCAGGGTAGTGAGTTTGAACACGCGGCAATCTCCGAAGGGCAAAAATTCATTCTAGGACTTATCTCCCAGGAAAGTGTCGTTAGGTGACAACATTGTAAATATTGCCCGGGTCGGCACCGGCTTACGGCGATGCATGGTAGGGGAGGCAGCCGTGGCCTGGATTCGTATTTGTTTCGTGGTCCTTCATGGCTTATACTGTGTTTTTATACAGTATTCTTTCTTCGTATATCGGCGCCATCTCTTATGTTCACCGCTCCAATGGCGCAGAGCCTGCCCGACTATGCCGAGCTGTTCTGCCTGACCAATTTCTCCTTCCTGCACGGCGCCTCGCATGCCGAGGAACTGGTCGCGCGCGCCGTGCAGCTGGGTTATTCGGCGCTGGCGATCACCGACGAGTGTTCGCTGGCCGGCGTGGTGCGGGCGCATGCGGTGGCCAAGCGCGAGGGGCTGGCGCTGCTGGTCGGCGCCCATTTCCATCTCCAGAACCGCGACGGCACGCCGGCGCTGTCGCTGGTGGTGCTGGCGCAGAACCGTAACGGCTACGGCAACCTGTCGGAACTGATCACACTGGCGCGCACGCGCAGCGAGAAGGGCAGCTACCTGCTCACGCCGGATGACTTTGCCGAACCCACCGGCGAACAGGCGCATTTGAAAGGCCTGCCCGACTGCCTCGCGATCCTGCTGCCGGCCTATCCCGGCCACGACGCGGCCGACGTCGACCGCCTGCACCGGCAAAGCGCGTGGATGGCGGCGACCTTCCCGGGCCGCGCGTGGATCGGCCTGAACCTGCTGCACCGCGCCTACGACGACGCGCACCGCACCACCATCGAGGAGGTCGCGTGGCAGCACCGGCTGCCAATCACCGCGGTTGGCCACGTGTGCATGCATGTCCGCTCGCGCAAGCCTATGCACGACACGCTTTGCGCGATCCGGCTTGGCAAGGCGGTGTCGGAGTGCGGCTACTCGCTGTCGCAGAACGCCGAGCAGCACCTGCGCGCGCGGCTGCGGCTGGCGAACATCTACGCGCCCGAGGTGCTGGCCGAGACCTTGCGCATCGCGCGCCTGTGCACCTTCTCTCTGGACGAGCTGCGCTACGAATATCCCGACGAGCTGGTGCCGCCGGGGCAGACGGCGGCCGGCTACCTGCGCAGCGAAACCTACATCGGCGCGCACCACCGCTTCCCGCAGGGGATCCCGGCCAAGGTGCAGGCCCAGATCGAATATGAGCTCGACCTGATCGGGCAACTGAAGTACGAGCCTTACTTCCTGACCGTGTACGACATCGTGCGCTATGCGCGTTCGGTCGGCATCCTGTGCCAGGGCAGGGGGTCGGCGGCCAACTCCGCGGTTTGCTACTGCCTGAGCATCACCGAGGTCGATCCGGCGCGCGGCAACCTGCTGTTCGAACGCTTCATCTCGAAGGAACGCAACGAGCCGCCCGACATCGACGTCGACTTCGAACACCAGCGGCGCGAAGAGGTCATCCAGTACATCTACCAGAAGTACGGGCGCGCGCGGGCTGCACTTGCGGCGGTGGTGATCTCGTACCGCCCCAAGAGCGCGCTGCGCGACAGCGGAAAGGCGCTCGGCATCGACCTGGCCATCGTCGAGAAGGTCGCCAAGAACCACCACTGGTTCGACAGCAAGGAGGACCTGGTCAACCGGCTGGCCGAAAGCGGGCTCGATCCCGAATCGGACCTGGCGCAGCAATGGGCCACGCTGGCACAGCGCCTGCTTGGCTTCCCGCGCCACCTGTCGCAGCACCCGGGCGGCTTCGTGATCGCGCAGGGCAAGCTGTCGCGCCTTGTCCCGATCGAGAACGCGGCGATGGCCGACCGTAGCGTGATCCAGTGGGACAAGGACGACCTCGAAGAACTCGGGCTGCTCAAGGTCGACATCCTCGCGCTCGGCATGCTGTCTGCGCTGCGCCGCACGCTGGAGCTGGTCGGCCAGCAGCGCGGCATGGTGTTCTCGATGCAGGATATCCCGGCCGAAGACACGGCCACCTACGACATGATCTGCGCGGCCGACACCATCGGCGTGTTCCAGATCGAATCGCGCGCGCAAATGAGCATGCTGCCGCGGATGCGGCCACGGACCTTTTACGACCTCGTGATCGAAGTGGCGGTGGTGCGTCCCGGCCCGATCCAGGGCGGCATGGTGCACCCGTACCTGCGGCGCAGGCAGGGCCTCGAGCCGGTCAACTATCCCAAGCCCGAGATGAAGGTCGCGCTGGAACGCACGCTGGGCGTGCCGATTTTCCAGGAACAGGTGATGCAGGTGGCGATGCTGGCGGCCGGTTTCACGCCGGGGGAAGCGGACCAGCTGCGGCGCGCGATGGCGGCGTGGAAGCGCAAGGGCGGGCTCGAAAAATACTACGACCGGATCGTCGGCGGCATGCTCGAACGCGGCTACGAAAGGGAATTCGCCGAATCGATTTTCAGCCAGATCCAGGGCTTCGGCGAATACGGCTTCCCCGAATCGCACGCCGCCAGTTTTGCGCTGCTGGCGTATGCCAGCTCCTGGCTCAAGTGCCACGAACCGGCTGCCTTCATGTGCGCGCTGCTCAATAGCCAGCCGATGGGTTTCTACAGCCCGTCGCAGCTGGTGCAGGACGCGCAGCGGCATGGCATCGAAGTGCGGCCGGTGGACATTGCCATTAGCGGCTGGGACAGCACGCTGGAGCCGGCATCGTCACCGGGTGAAGGCGAACGGCCGCAAGCCGCGGTGCGCCTCGGGCTGTCGCTCCAGCGCGGCATGCGCAAGGAAGCGGTGGCGCGCATCGAAGACGCGCGCGCGATCCGGCCGTTCGACAGCGTCAGCGACCTGGCGCGCCGCGCCCAGCTTGACCGCCACGACCTGCAGGTGCTGGCCGGCGCCAACGCGCTGCGTTCGCTGGCCGGCAACCGGCGCCAGGCGCTGTGGCAGGCGGTGGGCGCGGTGCCCGACAAGGACCTGCTGCGGCCAACCTCGCTGGCCGAAGACACGCCGCAGCTAGCGCCGCCGAGCGAAGGCGACGAGATCGTTGGCGACTACCGATCGCAAGGATTGACGCTGGGGCGGCACCCGCTGGCGTTGCTGCGCCCGCAGCTGCTGGAAAAGCGCTTCATGCCCGCATCGACGCTGGGCGACTACCAGGACGGCCAGCTCGCGCGCGCCTGCGGCCTGGTCACGGTGCGGCAGCGGCCGGCGACCGCGAAGGGCGTGCTGTTCGTGACGCTGGAAGACGAGACCGGGAATGTCAACGTGATCGTGTGGCCCTCGCTGGTGGAGCAGCAGCGGCGCGAGGTGCTGGGGGCGCCGCTGCTGGGCGTGTACGGCATCTGGCAGAGCCAGGGGCAGGTCAAGCACCTTGTCGCCAAGCGGCTGGTCGACATGTCGCACCTGCTCGGCCGGCTCGACACCTCCAGCCGCAATTTCTGCTAATGAAAAGTTCCAAAATCGGGGTCTGCGCGCCCCGGTCTGTCCCCGGTTTTAGAATGTTTCCCAGTCGTCGCCAACGGTGGCCGTTGCGCGCTTGCGTTGCGGGGCTGTGATCGCCGGTTTGCTGCCTACAACAGGACGTGCGGCCGGCGCACGCGCCGCCACGGTCTTGGCTGCCGGCGCCGCATGGCGATCAAGCTTGAACACGCTGACCACCTGCGCCAGCTGCGCGGCCTGTTCCTGCATCGAGCCCGCCGCTGCCGCCGCTTCCTCGACCAGCGCCGCATTTTGCTGGGTTACTTCGTCCATCTGGCCGATCGCCGCGTTGACCTGCTCGATGCCGCCGGTCTGCTCGACGCTGGCGCTGGAGATCTCGGCCATGATGTCGGTCACGCGGCGGATGCTGGCAACCACCTGTCCCATCGTGGTCCCGGCCTGGTCCACCAGGGCCGTGCCGGCATCGACCTTCTCGACCGAGTCGCCGATCAGTTCCTTGATCTCTTTGGCTGCCGCCGCCGAACGCTGCGCCAGCGTGCGTACTTCCGACGCCACCACCGCAAAGCCGCGGCCCTGTTCACCGGCGCGCGCCGCTTCCACCGCCGCATTGAGCGCCAGGATGTTGGTCTGGAACGCGATGCCGTCAATGACGCCGATGATGTCGACGATCTTGCGCGACGAGTCGTTGATCGAGCCCATGGTGGCGATCACCTGGTTGACCACCGCGCCGCCCTGTACCGCGATATCGGAGGCGGTCATCGACAGCTGGTTGGCCTGGCGCGCGTTGTCGGCGTTCTGGCGCACGGTGGTGGTCAGTTCTTCCATCGAGGCCGCGGTCTGTTCAAGCGCGCTGGCTTGCTGCTCGGTGCGCGCCGACAGGTCGAGGTTGCCGTCGGCGATTTCGCGCGACGCGGTGGAGATCGAATCGGTGCCGCCGCGCACCTGCGTTACGATGCCGACCAGGCTGTCATTCATCTGGCGCAGCGCACCGAGCAGCGCGCCGGTTTCGTCGCGGCTGGTGACCTCGATCTGGCGCGTCAGGTCGCCACTGGCGACCGTTTCGGCCAGCGCAACCGCTTCGCGGATCGGGCGCACGATGCCGGCTGCCAGCAACCATGAGCACAGCGCGCCAAGCAGGACCGCGCCCGCTGCGAGACCGGCGAGCAGGGTGGTGCTGAAGTCAGCAGTCTGGTCGATCGAACGCGCGGTGGCGTCCATGTGCTTACGCTGCATCGCGACCAGTTCGCGTACCGATTCCTGATAGGTTTTCGCGGCCGGGACGAAGCCCTGCTCGAAAATGCGGGTCGCTTCTTCCGCATTGCCGTCCGCCTTGGCCTTGATCGCGCCATCGCGCCCGGCCGTGTAGAGCTTGCGTTGCGCGACGATTTTTTCGTAGAGCGCCTTTTCCTCGTCGCCTTCGATCAAGGGCTCGATCTGCTTCATCAGGTCCACCGTGGTCTTGGCGGTGGCCGCGGCGTCTTCCTTGAAGAAGGGGCCCAGGGCAGGGTCGCTGCTCTTGACGATGGCGGCAGTGCGCCGCACCGCTGCAAAGATCTGGGTATACCAGTCGACGATCATGCGTTCCTTGGCGAGCGGCTGCTCCATCATTGCGCGGGTCGAGTCGGCGACCTGGTTCAGGCGCCACACGCCCACCGCCGCGATTAGCGCTGTCATCGTGAGAATCAGCGCAAAGCCGATCGCGAGGCGTTTGCCAATTTGAATATTTGCTAAAAAACCCATGCTGCTGACCCCTTAATTGCCCGCGGACGCGAACCCAGGGAGAGATTTTAAGTGCACATGGGCAATATCTGTTCACTCTAAGTATTACTACTCAGGCCGTTTTGCAACACGTTTCCAAAAACAAAACAGCCCGCGGGGGAACCGGCGGGCTGTCGATAAAACAAGTGAGATCAGTTACTGTGCGTGCTGGGTGCCATAGTAGCCGTGGATCTGGCTGATCCACTTTTGGTCGGCCATGTCAGGCCAGTTGTCGGTGTCGAAACCCGGGGCGTTTTCGATCAGCTCTTTTTCCACGTCCATCGTAAAGCGTTTGTGGACGGTGTCGAGCGCCAGCGCTGCCCATGGCACCGCGAACAGCTTCTGGCCGATCGACAGCACGCCGCCACTCGACATCACCGCATATGCGACCTTGCCGGTGCGCATGTCGAGCATGATTTCCTTGATCTCGCCAAGGTGTTCGTTCTTCAGGTTGTGCACATGGTTGCCGATCAGCGTCTCGGCGCCCATCAGTTCAGGACCCGGACCCTTGTGGCCTTTGTCTGCATACATGCCATAGGTATCGCGTTGTTCGTAGGACATTTCGACCTCCTTGGTGGAAAAGTTCAAGCATGAACTTTGGAGGCCGGCAAGTCTGTACGCTGACTCACGCAGCGGATCGGCAGCCGCTAGTTGACCCTGGCGCCGGCCTGGCGGATGGCCGCGGTGCGCTCGGCTGTGGCTGGATGGCTGCTCATGTAGTTGCCGACTTGTTGCATCCAGCGCGGCAGGGAACTTTGGCCCGGCGCGTTTGCTTCAAGCGAATCGAACAGGTCCGCCAGCGCTTCAGGATCGAGTTCATCCTGGATCAGCCGCGTGACGGCGTAGCCGTCGGCGCGCGACTCCATGTCGCGCGAGTAGTCCATGTTCAGTACCAGCGCTGGCGCAGCAGCCACCACGGTGCTGAAGTCGCCAAACAGCGTTGCCGACAACACCGCCAGCATGGAACCGCGTGCCAGCGCGCGCATCGAGTGGCGACCTTCGATATGACCGATCTCATGCGCAAGCACGCCGGCCAGCATCGCGTGTGAATAGTCGTCGAAATCGGCCGACTTGCCGAGGATGTGCAGCACCATGCTATCGGTGATCACGATCTGGCCGTTAGGGAAAGCAAGCGCGTTGGGCGGCAGGCTGTCCGAATTCACGACCGACAACTTCAGCGGCATCCGCTGGGTTTCGGGCCTCATCGAGTCGAAAATCTCCTGGACCTCGGCGATGCGTTCATCGCTGAGTCTGCTTGGTTTAAACCAGGTGCTGCTCACCGCTTTCAGTGCAGCATCACCGACCTGCTGGTCGACCGATGACGGCAGGGATGCGACCACGCGGTCCGCCAGCGCGGGCACGCCCCATTTGATACCCGCCATTACAGTCACAATCAGGAACACCAGGGCCAGCAGGGCGCCGTACCAGTGCTGCTGCCAGCGCACCACGCGCGACTTGCGGTAACCCAGCGCGGTTGCGACGGCCGCTTTCGCGTCCGGATCGCCGATTTCGCATCGGCCACCATCGGCAAAGTCGAGCACGGCTGCAGCGCGCGCGAATGGCTCAGCCAGCTTCGCGTCGGAAATAGCGTAGGAGCGGACGATGTCGGGGCCTGCGAGGCCGATGATGCCGTTGCCAAGTTCGAGGTTGACCGTGTGCAGGCGGGCGCTTGCGCCGTCGAAGAAGTGTGCTGAAATCATTTGAATCCCTTACCAGGAAAGGTCGACGCCGAGGAAGTCGGCAACGCCGTCGCTGCTGGCGGCACGCGACGAGTTGGTGACGCCGGCGGCGGTGTGCTCGAAGCTGCCGTCGGTCTGCACGGTCACGTGGTCGAGACGATACTTGTAGGCGCGCACAACCGCGAACGGACGGTACAGGCCGAGGGTTAACAGCGTCAGGATGGCGTTGCCTGTCTGCAGGCGCATAAAGGCGCGCGCCTTCAGGTGCGACGAAATCTTCAGTCCGGGGAAGGTCGTGTTCGACCACACCATATTGCCGACGCGGACCTGGATGTAGGGGCCGGCCACGAGATACATGACGTAGACAAAGGCGACACCGCCCAGCAACGGTGCCCACGTTGGCGCTTCCTGGTTGCCGAACAGGGCAATTATTCCAAACACCACTGCGACGATAACAACAACGATGGCCAGGAAGCCGGCCAGGCCAAGGCCGAGCACGGCGAAGTAGGGCTTGTAGAACTTGCGTTTCCGGAGCTCGAATGAAGCCTCCTTCGACCCGTATTCCAGGTGCTGGTGCTGGTAGCGCTTCATGGCGCCGTGCATCAGCGGCCATGCAATGTAGAGCGGGATCAGCAGCGCCATCAGCTTGCCGCTCGGGTCGAGCGCGACCAGTACCGCCGGCATCAGGAAGATCAGCAGGGGAGGCAGGTAGGCGCCGTACGATCCGGCTGCCGAACCGCTGAAATTAAAACGCAGGCCGCGGTAGCGGGTGTTCCTGAGCCGGAAGCGCAGCGCGCCGCGCATCATGAACGGCAGCATCACCAGCAGCGTCACCACGACGCCGATGCCGACCGCCATCGAAAAGCCGAACGCGTACTGGTAGGCCGCCAGCATGGCCACCGCCAGCAGGCGCCCGCGCAGGATCGCTTTCGGGTCGCCGTCGAAATCGAAGCTGGCGCCGGCCAACTGGGTGTTGCGGTCGAAATACTGCATCCGCCGCACCTTGGCCCAGGCCGAATACACGCCCAGCGTCACGATCGACAGGAACAGGTTGACGATCCAGATCCTGAAATATTCCGAACCGCTGCCCGTAAAGGTAAATCGGTGGGTCTCAAGCTGTAGCGACTGGTCGTTGGCCGCTTCGGGAGGTGCGCTGAAACCGGGCTCGCGCGAAGGTGCATCGGGATAGTTGACGGTGGGGTCCATGGTGCCTCGATTCAACAAAAGTTCCTGATCATATAACCTCTGGTTACAGTAATCCAGTCTTTTGGTTATAGGGGGCTGACTTCATTCAAGTTGGGTAAAGCATATATATACGGGGTGCCCCGGCATGATGATTTTTACCTTGTTCTGCGGAAGTATTGGCGCGTTTAAGGTATAATTTCAATTTCCCGCGCGTGCCGTTCGGCACTATTCTGCAATGACCAAATTTGTCTTCGTCACCGGTGGCGTCGTGTCTTCCCTTGGTAAAGGGATTGCCGCCGCCTCTCTCGCCGCGATCCTTGAATCGCGCGGCCTCAAAGTCACCATGCTCAAGCTCGATCCGTACATCAACGTCGATCCGGGTACGATGAGCCCTATGCAGCACGGTGAAGTGTTCGTCACCGATGACGGCGCCGAGACCGACCTCGACCTCGGCCACTACGAGCGTTTCATCAGCACCCGCATGCGCAAGGTGAACAACTTCACCACCGGCCAGATCTACGAATCGGTGATCCGCAAGGAACGCCGCGGCGAGTATCTCGGCAAGACCGTGCAGGTAATCCCGCACATCACCAACGAGATCCAGGATTACATCTACCGCGGCGCCGAAGGCGTGGACATCGCGCTGGTGGAAATCGGCGGTACCGTGGGCGACATCGAATCGCTGCCGTTCCTCGAAGCGGCGCGCCAGCTGTCGCTGCGCGCCGGCCGCAAGTCGTCGGCGTTCGTTCACCTGACCCTGGTGCCTTACATCGCATCGGCCGGCGAACTGAAAACCAAGCCTACCCAGCACAGCGTGCAGAAGCTGCGCGAAATCGGCATCTCGCCGAACGCCCTGCTGTGCCGCGCCGACCGCCCGATCCCGGACGACGAGCGCGCCAAGATCTCGCTGTTCTCGAACGTCGAAGAGCAGGCCGTCATTTCGGTCTGGGACGTCGACACCATCTACAAGGTGCCGCAGGTGCTGCACGACCAGGGCCTCGACGAGATCATCCTCGAAGCGCTCGGCATCGAAGCGCCGCCGGCCGACCTGTCGGTATGGACCAAGCTGATTCACGCGCTCGAGCATCCGAAGGCGACCGTCACGATCGGCATGGTCGGCAAGTACGTCGACCTGACCGAGTCGTACAAGTCGCTCACCGAAGCGCTGCGCCACGCCGGCATCCACACCGAAAGCCGCGTCAACATCGAATACCTCGACTCGGAAGACATCGAAACGCGCGGCTGCGACCACCTGGCCAAGTACGATGCGATCCTGGTACCGGGCGGCTTCGGCAAGCGCGGGGTGGAAGGCAAGATCATGGCTGCCCGCTACGCCCGTGAAAACAAGATCCCTTACCTCGGCATCTGCCTCGGCATGCAGGTTGCGCTGATCGAGTACGCCCGTCACATGGCAGGGCTGACCAACGCCAACTCCACCGAGTTCGATACCGAGACCGACCAGCCGGTCGTCGCCCTCATCAACGAGTGGCAGAACCACGACGGCAAGGTCGAAAAGCGCGACGAGAATTCGGACCTGGGCGGCACCATGCGCCTGGGCGCGCAGACCTGCGCGGTCAATCCGGGCACGCTGGCAGCGGAGATCTACGGCAGCGTCGTCACTGAACGCCACCGCCACCGCTACGAAGCCAACAACCACTACCTGTCGCGCGTTGAAGCGGCCGGCCTGGTGGTGTCGGCACGTACCCCGACCGAAGACCTGTGCGAAATCATGGAACTGCCGCGCAGCGGCGACAATTCGCACCCGTGGTACATGGGTGTCCAGTACCACCCGGAGTTCAAGTCGACCCCGCGTACCGGCCATCCGCTGTTCACGTCGTTCATCAAGGCTGCGCTGGCGCACCAGGCAGCCAACAGCCAGGCCGCCAACACCGGCGCCCCGGCCCTGCAAGGAGATGCAGCATGAAGCTATGTGGTTTCGACGTAGGCCTTGAGCACCCGATCTTCCTGATCTCGGGCACCTGCGTGATCGAGTCGCGCCAGATGGCGATGGACACCGCCGGCACCCTGAAGGAAATCACTTCGGCGCTGGGCATCCCGTTCATTTACAAGTCGTCCTTCGACAAGGCCAACCGCTCGTCGGGCAAGACCTTCCGCGGCCCCGGCATGGAGAAGGGCCTGGAGATCCTGGCCGACGTCAAGCGCGAGATCGGCGTGCCGGTCCTGACCGACGTGCACACGGTCGAAGAGATCCCGATTGTCGCCAGCATTGTCGACGTGATCCAGACCCCGGCCTTCCTGTGCCGCCAGACCGACTTCATCGTCGCCTGCGCGCAGAGCGGCCTGCCGGTCAACATCAAGAAGGGCCAGTTCCTTGCTCCGGGCGACATGAAGAACGTGATCGACAAGGCACGCGCGGCTGCACGCGACGCCGGCCTGAACGAAGACAACTTCATGGCCTGCGAGCGCGGGGCCTCGTTCGGCTACAACAACCTGGTGTCGGACATGCGATCGCTGGCCATCATGCGCGAATCGAACTGCCCGGTCGTCTTCGACGCCACCCACTCGGTGCAGCTGCCGGGCGGGCAGGGCACCTCCTCGGGCGGCCAGCGCGAACACATCCCGGTGCTGTCGCGCGCTGCGGTGGCAGTCGGCGTGGCCGGCCTGTTCATGGAGACGCACCCGAATCCGGCCGAAGCGATGTCCGATGGCCCGAACGCGGTGCCGCTGGGACGCATGAAGGAGCTGCTCGCGACGCTGGTCGACATCGACCGCGTGGTAAAGCGAACAGCCTTCCTCGAAACCAGCTTCAACTGATGTAAATAATGCCTGTACCCGAGCGCCCCAAGTGGGCGTTCGGCTTTTGCGCGCGACGAATTTTTTACCTTTCCGGAGACTTAAAACATGAGTGCTATCGTTGATATTATCGGCCGCGAGATCATTGACTCGCGCGGCAATCCGACCGTGGAATGCGACGTGCTGCTGGAGTCGGGCGTGATGGGCCGCGCCGCGGTACCATCGGGCGCATCGACCGGCTCGCGCGAAGCGATCGAGCTGCGCGACGGCGACATGAAGCGCTATTTCGGCAAGGGCGTGCTGCAGGCCTGCGAGAATATCAACACCGAGATCTCGGAAGCGATCATGGGCCTTGACGCGAACGAGCAGGCGTTCCTCGACCGCACGCTGATCGACCTCGATGGCACCGAAAACAAGAGCCGCCTGGGCGCCAATGCCATGCTGGCCGTGTCGATGGCAGTGGCCAAGGCCGCCGCTGAAGAAGCCGGCCTGCCGCTGTACCGCTACCTCGGCGGCTCGGGCGCGATGCAGATGCCGGTGCCGATGATGAACGTGATTAACGGCGGCGCCCACGCCGACAACAACCTGGACATCCAGGAGTTCATGATCATCCCGGTCGGCGCGCCAAGCTTCAAGGAAGCGGTCCGCTACGGCGCCGAGGTATTCCACACGCTGAAGAAGATCCTGCATTCGAAGGGCCTGGCCACTTCGGTCGGCGACGAAGGCGGCTTCGCGCCGAACGTCGGCAGCCATGAAGAAGCGATCAAGCTGATCATGCAGGCGATCGAAGAAGCCGGCTACGAGCCGGGCACCCAGATCGCGCTGGGCCTCGATTGCGCGGCCAGCGAATTCCACAAGGACGGCAAGTACGTGCTGTCGGGCGAAGGCCTGTCGCTCACCGCGACCGAATTCACCAACATGCTTGCGACCTGGTGCGACAAGTACCCGATCATCTCGATCGAAGACGCGATGGCCGAAGGCGACTGGGACGGCTGGGCGATCCTGACTGCGGCGCTGGGCAAGAAGGTGCAGCTGGTCGGCGACGACCTGTACGTCACCAACACCAAGATCCTGAAAGAGGGCATCTCGAAGGGCATCGCCAACTCGATCCTCATCAAGATCAACCAGATCGGCACCCTGACCGAGACTTTTGCGGCGATCGAGATGGCCAAGCGCGCCGGCTATACCGCCGTGATCTCGCACCGTTCCGGCGAAACCGAAGACTCGACCATCGCGGACATCGCGGTTGGCACCAACGCCCTGCAGATCAAGACCGGCTCGATGTCGCGTTCGGACCGCATGGCCAAGTACAACCAGCTGCTGCGCATCGAGGAAGACCTGGGCGACATCGCCAGCTATCCGGGCCGCGACGCGTTCTACAACCTGAAGTAAGGACAGGCCGGTTTACCCCGGCCGGCTGCCGACACCATGCGCCTCATTACGCTTGCCCTTGCAGCGCTGCTGCTCCTGATCCAGTACCCGCTTTGGCTGGGGAAGGGCGGCTGGCTGCGCGTGTCCGACCTGGAAAGCCAGGTCGCCACCGCGCAGCAGGGCGCGGCCGACCGCAAGGCGCGCAACGCCAAGCTGGAATCGGAAGTGACGGACCTGAAGACGGGGACCGGCGCGGTCGAGGAGCGTGCGCGCTTCGAGCTGGGGATGATCAAGCAGAACGAGATCTTCGTGCAGGTGCTCGGCAAGAACGGCAAGCCGATTGAATCGGCAACGCCGCCCCCGCCGCCGCCCGAGCCCAAGGACGATGGCAAAACGGGTCATTAACCGACACGCGCCATGGAGCCGTTCAGTGAAAACTGGGCGGCTTTTTTGCTTTTGTACGGACGGAACCCGGATACCTCGCGTAACACTTCTTACGGGAATACGGTAGAACTGTACATTTGGCTGAGGTTTAATGAATACATGGGCGAAGGAACTGTACTAGCTCATCTCCTGGAGAAGATTGTTCTGCAGGGGCCCAGGCAGGCAACAAGTTTCACTTCACCTCAGGAGTTCATATGAACAAGAAAGCCCTCATCATCGCCGCTGTCGCAGCCACCCTGACCTCAGGCGCCGCGCTTGCGCAACATTACGACAACCGCGACTACCGCGCTGACCGCTACGAGCAGAACTACCGCGGTGACCGCGGCGGCGATAGCCATCGCGGTCAATACAGCAGCGACCGCCGCTACGACCGCCATAACCGCTACGACAACCACCACCGTGGCGAGCGCCGCGACTATCGCTACGACCACGGATCGCACTACCGGGCGCGCCGCGGCGAGTACCTGGCGCACCAGTACCGCGGGTCGCGCTATGTGGTCAGCGACTGGCGCCAGCGCCGCCTGTATGCCCCGCCGCGCGGCCATCACTGGGTCCAGGCAGGCAACGACTATGCGCTGGTAGCGCTGGCGACCGGCCTGATTGCGCAAGTGCTGCTGAGCAATTAAGCAGAAGCCAGTCAGTGGAATCATGAGCAGCCCAGCAATGGGCTGCTTTTTTTTCTATGGGGTTTGCATATCGGACCTTGTTGCTGCAACGCCTCATCGCACCAAGCTGCTGATGCGATGAGGCCGCCTACCAGTCCATCGACTGCAGGCGCTCGGCCATCCTCGGCCAGCACAGCTTCGCAAGCTCGCCACGCGACGCCCAGCGGAAGCCGTCGGCTTCGGGCGTCGGTTCGCCGGTCTTGTGATGGGGGAAAAAACTGGTGCACTCCAGATGATCGAGGCAGTCGAGATCGGCCGGCGCGCGCACCAGGAACAGGTGCAGCATCTTGTCCTTGCGGTAGTCGAAGCAGCCCAGATCCGTAAATTCGTCCCTCGCGAATGCAAGGCCCGCTTCTTCCCTGAGTTCGCGCATCGCGGTGTCGATGGGCGACTCGCCCGGATCCTGCATGCCTTTAGGGATGTCCCATTTGGCTGTCCCGGTGACATGGCATAAGAGTAGCTGGCCGGCGCCGTTGACAATGAGAGTGCCACACGAAACGGGGAGTGTCATCTTGGGTCTGGTAAGCGAAAAGCTGATTGTGGCACAGTTGCGCCCCGTCCTTCGCGAACCTGATTTGCAAGCGAGTCATTTGCACCGCCGCCAACGTTGACTTATGATGCAATCAATGATTGCAAATGGGAGGTGTCCATGGCCACGAATTTGATAGTGCGCAATGTCGATGAAGAGGTTGCACTGGCCTTGAAGCAAAGGGCGGCCGCCAACGGCCGCAGCGCCGAGGCGGAGCACCGCGAGATCCTGAAAGCGGCTCTGAAACGACCTCGTCGCCGCACCGTGGTCGACATACTCGCGAGCATGCCCGATGTGGGTGAAGATGCCGATTTCGACGCGCGGAAGGGTTAGTTAGAAATGTACCTGGTCGACACGAATGTGATCAGCGAAGCGCGCAAAGGGCGAAGAGCCAATCCCGGGGTCCTGCAATTTTTTCGGTCGACAATTCCTGCCGACCGCTTCTTGTCAGTCCAGACGGTCGGCGAAATTCGGCGCGGCATCGAGAATATCCGGCGTCGTGGCGGCCAGGACCAAGCCTCGCGGCTTGAGGTCTGGCTTGATGCCGTTATTAGCGAATACGCGAATAGAATCCTCAGCTTCGATTCCGATTGCGCGCAGGTGTGGGGCCGTTTGATGTCACCCCAGGCGAGCAGCCCAATTGACAAGCAGATCGCCGCAATTGCCCTTATTCATGGGCTTGTCGTCGTAACTCGCAACATCGACGATTTTTCTGCAACGAGCGCCAATCTTCTCAATCCGTTTGCCTAGAAGTTCCATTGCGTGCAGTGCAAATCGTCACGGCGTGCTGCGCAGGTCAGTGTTTGACATCGCCGGCAGGGATCAGGGTCTCGACCGGCGTGTCGGTGGCGAACAGCTGCGCGCAGTCGACTTTGTCGAACGCGTAGTGCTTGCCGCAGAAGTCGCAGTTGATCTCGAGCGCGCCCAGGTCCTCCAGCGCCGCCTCGACTTCGCCGGTGCCCAGCATCTTGAGCATGTTCCCGACCTTCTCGCGCGTGCAGCTGCAGTGGAAGCGCGGATGCGCCGGGTCGAACACGCGGATCGTCTCTTCCCAGAACAGGCGGTTCATCAGGGTCTGGATGTCGGCCGACAGCAGTTCTTCCTGCTTCAGGGTCGACGCCAGCATCACGGCGCGGTTCCAGGTTTCGAGTTCTTCCGCTTCGGTCGCCTGCTTGGTCTGGTCGTCCTTGCCGCTGTGGCGCGGCAGCTTTTGCAGCAGCAGGCCGCGCGAGACATGCTCGTCCGCCGCGATCCACAGGCGCGTGTCGAGCTGCTCGGAACGCAGCATGTAGTTTTCGATCACGGTGGCCATGTCGTCGCCGTCGAGCGGCACGATGCCCTGGTACGGCTGCTGGCCCGGCATCTTGTCGTTCGGGTCGAGCGTGATGACGAAGCGGCCCTTGCCGCTTACGTTCAGCAGCGAGGTCAGGGTGGCGTCGTCGGCCACGTGGGCGCCTTCGGCCAGCTTGGCGGTGGCGCGCAGGCGCAGGTCGGAATCGCACTCGACGACCATCAGCTTGACCGGGCCGTCGCCGTGGATCTGCATGATGATCGAGCCGTTGAACTTCAGGTTGGCCGACAGCAGGGCGGCGGCGGCCAGCATTTCGCCCAGCACGGTCTTGACCGCGGGCGGATAACTGTGGCGGGCCTGGACTTCGCGCCAGGTGTCGGAGATTTCGACAAACTCGCCGCGCACGGCGGCGTTATCGAAGATGAATTTTTGCAGGGTGTCTTTGGTTTCTGTAGTCATGTCTTATCCGATTCTTTTGAGTTCTGCCTTGAACAGCTGGCCGCGCTGGACGTAGCTGGCGGCGCTGGCCTGCAGGCGTGCGACGTCTTCTTCGCTGAGCGTGCGCACGGCCTTGGCAGGCGCGCCGATAATCAGCGAGTAGTCCGGGAATTCCTTACCCTCCGTGACCAGGGCGCCGGCGCCGACCAGGCAGCCCTTGCCGATCTTCGCGCCATTCAGGATCACCGCCTGGATGCCGATCAGAGATCCGTCGCCGACGGTGCAGCCGTGCAGCATGGCCTGGTGGCCGATGGTGACGCCCTTGCCGATGTCGAGCGGGTAGCCCATATCGGTATGCATCACGGTGCCTTCCTGGACATTGCTGCCTTCGCCGATGGTGATCCGTTCGTTGTCGCCGCGGATCGTGACGCCGAACCACACCGACGCGTTGGCTTCAAGGGTAACCTTGCCGATCAGGTTGGCGGATTCGGCGACGAAGGCGGTCGCGTCGATCTCGGGAGCGTGCTCGCCCAGCTGGAAGATGGCCATAGTAGTTTTCGTGGAAACGTTGGGATGGCGCTATTTTACGCCCGGGTGGCCGCTTTGCCGGCCGAATGCCAACAAATGGGGCCGCCTGCCGGAAAATCAACGGCAGCGTATAATTCGAACGGTCGTACTTTTATTTCAGAGGCAAGCATGAAACCATCCCGTTCCGAATTCCTGTCCATCCGCGGACTGCGCAGCCATCTCCGCCATTGGGGCAGGGAAGGGGCGCCGAAGATCTTCATGGTGCACGGCTGGATGGACGTGTCGGCCTCGTTCCAGTTCGTGGTCGACTGCCTGCAGCAGGACTGGCATGTGATCGCCCCCGACTGGCGCGGTTTCGGCCTGTCCGAACGCACCCAGTCGGACACCTACTGGTTTGCCGATTATGTGGCCGACCTCGACGCCATCCTCGACCATTACGCACCGGGTGAGGCAGTGAACCTGCTGGGCCACAGCATGGGCGGCAACGTGGTCAACATCTACGCTGGCGTGCGGCCCGGGCGCGTGCGGCGCCTGATCAACCTGGAAGGCTTCGGCCTGCCGGCCACCAAGCCGGAAGACTCACCGAAGCGCTACGCCAAATGGCTGGACGAGTTGCGCGAGCCGCCGGTGCTGCGCACCTATCCAAGCCGCCAGGCGGTCGCTGCGCGCCTGCAGAAGACCAATCCGCGCCTGCCTGACGAACGCGCCGACTTCCTGTCGCAGCACTGGGCCGCGCCGAACGACGCGGGCGAATGGGAAATCCTGGGCGACCCGCAGCACAAGAAGCCAAGCCCGCTGCTGTACCACGTCGAGGAAGTGCTGGCCTGCTCGCGCGCGATTACCGCGCCAGTGATGTGGGTGGAGGCGGAGGACACCAATATGTGGCAGTGGATGGGGCCGAAGGAGCAGGCGCGCGCCGAAGTTGACCGTCGCCTGTCGCACCTTGTCAACGTGACGGCGCACATGATGCCCGATGCGGGCCACATGCTGCACCATGACCAGCCTGAATTGCTGGCCCGCATGATCGAAGAGTTCCTTGCGGCTGGGTAAGCCGCTGAGCAAGCTCGCCAGTCGGCGTACAATGAAGCCTTCGCGACCAGGCTGTCATTAAGTATGAAAGTAGACCTTCACTGCCATTCCAACGTGTCCGACGGCGTCCTTGCGCCCGAAGCTGTGGCGAAGTACGCCCACGGCTCAGGCGTGGATGTGTGGGCGCTGACCGACCACGATGAGGTGGGCGGCATCGCGCGCGCGCGCGCGGCGGCGCAGGAACTTGGCATGCGGTTCGTATCCGGCGTCGAGATTTCGATTACCTGGGCCAATTCGACGGTCCATATCGTCGGCCTGCAGATCAACGAGCAGGACCCGACCCTGGTCAAGGGCCTGGCCGACACGCGTAGCGGGCGCGACGCGCGCGGCCGCGAGATCGCCGCGCAGCTGGAGCAGGCCGGGATTCCCGGTGCTTATGAGGGCGCACTGAAATACGTCGGCAACCCGGACCTGATGTCGCGCACGCACTTCGCGCGTTACCTGGTCGAGGTTGGCGTGGCGAACAATACGCCGGATGTGTTTCGTAAATACCTGACCGAAGGCAAGCCGGGTTTCGTGCCCCACCGCTGGGCCAGCCTGGAGGAGGCAGTCGGCTGGATCAGGGCGGCAGGCGGGATCGCAGTAATCGCCCATCCGGGCCGCTACAAGATCAGCACGACCGCGGAGGGGGTGTTGTTCGACGAGTTCAAGCAACTGGGCGGTACAGCGATCGAAGTGGTGACAGGCAGCCATACGCCGGACCAGTATCCGCAGTACGCCGAGCAGGCCAGGCGTTACGGTTTCCTGGCCTCGCGCGGCACTGATTTCCATGCGCCGGGCGAAAACCGGGTTGAATTCGCGCAGTTGCCGCCGCTGCCGGGCAATGTCACACCCGTCTGGCACGATTGGTTTTAAGGGGCATTCGGGCTTAAGCCCCGGTTAAGTATCCCGACTTGAATTTTCCCGTGAGCACCCTTATCTTAGCGTCCTGTCAATCACACATTAAGCCGGGAGGCTTTCCATGAAGCGCATTGTTCTATTTCTTGCCACCAACCTCGCAGTGATGCTGGTGCTGTCGCTGGTGCTGAATATCCTCGGCATCGGCCGCGGCGTCAGCGCGGCGGGTATCAACGTCGGCGAACTGCTGGTGTTCTCGGCCGTGGTGGGCTTCACAGGATCGATCTTCTCGCTGCTGATCAGTAAGCCGATGGCCAAATGGTCGACCGGCGCACGGGTCATCGAAACCCCCGCCAACTCGACCGAGCAGTGGCTGGTGGCCACCGTGCGCCAGCTGTCCGAGCGCGCCGGCATCGGCATGCCTGAAGTGGCCGTGTACGACGGCGAGCCAAACGCATTCGCCACCGGCGCCTTCAAGAACTCGGCGCTGGTCGCCGTGTCGACTGGCCTGCTGCAAAGCATGAACCGCGACGAAGTCGAGGCCGTGCTCGGCCACGAAGTGGCGCACATCGCCAACGGCGACATGGTCACGCTGACCCTGATCCAGGGCGTGGTCAATACCTTCGTCGTATTCCTGGCGCGCGTGGTCGGCTTCTTCGTCGACAAGGTGCTGCTCAGGGGCGAGTCGGACCGCGGCCCCGGCATCGGCTACATGGTCACCGTGTTCGTCTGCGAAATCATCTTCGGCCTGCTGGCCTCGATCATCGTGGCCTGGTTCTCGCGCCAGCGCGAATTCCGCGCCGACGCCGGTTCGGCCAAGCTGATGGGTTCGCCGGTTCCGATGCAGCACGCACTGGCACGCCTGGGCGGCCTGGCGCCGGGCGCGCTGCCGCAGTCGATGGCCGCTTCCGGCATTTCGGGCAGCGGCGGCGGCTGGGGCGCGCTGTTCTCGACCCACCCGCCGATGGAGCAGCGCATCGCAGCTCTTTCGCAGCTGCGCTAAGCGCGTCCAGCCTGTATGAGTCAATTTTTCCAGATTCATCCGGAGAATCCGCAACTACGCCTGATCAAGCAGGCCGCCCAGATCCTTCACGGCGGGGGCGTGGTTGCGCTCCCGACCGACTCCAGCTATGCGCTGGTGTGCCACCTGGATGACAAGGCTGCGGTGGAAAAATTGCGCCGCATCCGCGGCATCGACGAAAAACACCACCTGACCTTGCTGTGCCGCGACCTGTCCGAAATCGCCGAGTATGCCCGGGTCGACAACAAACAGTTCCGCCTGCTGAAGGCGAGCACTCCGGGTCCGTTCACGGTGATCCTGGAGGCCACGCGCGCGGTGCCGCGCCGCCTGTCGCACCCGTCGCGCAAGACCATCGGCCTGCGCGTGACCGAGAATGCGATTGCCAGCGCGCTCCTGGCGGAACTGCGCCAGCCTTTGATCAGCACCACCCTGATCCTGCCCGACGACGGCGAACTGCTGAACGACCCGGAGGTCATCCGCGAACGCCTCGAAAAGCAGGTCGACCTGATCATCGACGGCGGCGCCTGCTCGCTGGAGCCGACCACCGTCATCGACCTGACCGGCGCCGAGCCGGTGCTGATGCGGCGCGGACGGGGCGATCCGGCCATGTTCGGCATCTGACGGCCCGTCATCTTCCACCCACCGCGACCGGGAAGCAACGGCGCGCTCTGTTAGAATCCACCCATGAATGAAATTATCCAGGCGATCTCCGTCTACGCAATTCCGGTCATTTTCGCCATCACCTTGCACGAAGCCGCGCACGCCTACGCTGCAAAGTATTTCGGAGATAACACTGCCTACGCCGCCGGACGCATGAGCATGAATCCGCTGCGCCACATCGACCCGATCGGCACGATCGCGCTGCCGGTGCTGATGTATATCTTTACGCCGTTCATCTTCGGCTACGCCAAGCCGGTGCCGATCGACTTCGGCCAGCTCCGCAATCCGAAAAAACAAATGGCCTGGGTGGCGTTTGCCGGGCCGATGTCCAACTTCATCATGGCGTTCGGCTGGTCCGTGTTCGCCGTCGTGATGGCGGCGATGGGCGTGGCCGAAGCGTTCCCGTACAAGGTTGCGCAGGCTGGCGTGTTCGTCAACATCCTGATGTTCGTCTTCAACATGCTGCCGATCCCGCCGCTGGACGGCGGCCGCATCATGACCAGCATCCTGCCGCACCAGCTTGCGCACAAGTTCGCGCGCATCGAGCCGTACGGTTTCTTCATCGTCATCGGCTTGCTGGTGTTTAAGCTGATCGACTACTGGTTCGTGCCGATGGGTGCCCTGACCGGCGCCTTGCTGAACCTGTTCGTGTCGCCATTCCGGCTTCTATTGGGCTGACCTGCCATGTATCCCGACCGTGTTGTATCCGGCATGCGTCCCACCGGGACGATGCACCTCGGCCACTTCCACGGTGCGCTGAAAAACTGGGTCAAGATGCAGTCGGAACAGCCTTGCCTGTTCTTCGTGGCCGACTGGCACGCGCTGACGACGCACTACGACGACCCCAGCATCATCGAGCGCAGCACCTGGGACATGCTCATCGACTGGCTCGCGGCCGGGGTCGACCCATCGCAGGCGACCTTGTTCATCCAGTCGCGCGTTCCCGAACATGCCGAGCTGCACCTGCTGCTGTCGATGGCGACGCCGCTGGGCTGGCTGGAACGGGTGCCGACCTACAAGGACCAGATCGACAACCTGTCGAGCAAGGATCTGTCGACCTACGGCTTCCTCGGCTACCCGCTGCTGCAGGCGGCCGACGTGCTGATCTACCGCGCCACCGAAGTCCCGGTCGGCGATGACCAGGTGCCGCACATTGAAATGATGCGCGAGATCGCGCGCCGCTTCAATCACCTGTACGGCAAGGAACGCGGCTTCGAAGAGAAGGCGATCGAGGCGGTCAAGAAGCTTGGCACCAAGCGCGCCCGCCTGTACATGGAGTTGCGCACCGAATACCAGCAGGACGGCAAGGACGATGCGCTGGAGCAGGCCCAGGCCATGCTGAACGACGCGCAGAGCCTGTCGATGATCGACCGCGAGCGCCTGTTCGGCTACCTCGAGGGCAGCCGCAAGTTGATCCTGGTCGAACCGCAGGCCAAGCTGACGGCCGCCTCGCGCCTGCCAGGCCTGGATGGCCGCAAGATGTCCAAGAGCTACGGCAACGCGATCGCGCTGCGCGAAGACAAGGACTCGGTGGTCAAAAAGATCCGCACCATGCCGACCGATACGGCCCGCGTGCGCCGCAACGACCCGGGCGACCCGCGCAAGTGCCCGGTGTGGCAGCTGCACGAAGTCTATTCCGGCGAGCCGACCCGCGACTGGGTGGTCAAGGGCTGCACCACGGCCGGCATTGGCTGCCTGGAATGCAAGCAGCCGGTGATCGACGCGATCATCAAGGAACAGGAACCGATGCACGAGCGCGCCCAGCAGTACCTGGACGACCCGTCGCTGGTCCGCGCCATCGTTGCCGACGGCTGCGATGCCGCGCGCAAGCTGGCGCAGGAAACCATGCGCGACGTGCGCGAGGCCATGGGACTCTCTTACACCTGATGGACAAGGTCTCCGCCTGGGTCGCGCGCTTCGCGCCGCTGGTTGCCGACGGCGAGGTGCTCGACCTGGCCTGCGGCAGCGGCCGCCATGCGCGCCACTTTGCCGCACTCGGCCACCCGGTGCTGGCCGTCGACCGCGACGCTGCTGCGCTGCAGGAAGCAGCAGGGCAGGGCATCACCACCATGGCATTCGACCTGGAAGATCCGGCGCAGGCGTGGCCGTTCGAGCAAGGCCGCTTTGCCGCCATCGTCGTCACTAACTACCTGCACCGCCCACTGTTCGCGCACCTGGTTGCCAGCCTGCGCCCGGACGGCCTGCTGATCTACGAAACTTTTGCAGCCGGTAACGAAGCCTTCGGCAAGCCGTCGAATCCGGCATTCCTGCTGGCCCACGGCGAACTGCTGGCGCTGGCGGCCGCGGGCGGCTTAAGGACGATTGCCTATGAAGACGGGGTTGCCGAGCGGCCGAAAGCGGCGATGGTGCAGCGCCTGTGCGCGGCAAAGGATGGTTTCGGCTGGGCCGGGGCCCTGCTCGAGCGGCAAATCTAGACAAGAATGAACCAATTGTGCGGTCTATCCGCTACAATCAGGCTTTTATTGACCAGCATATTCACATTTATATGATCAAGGGCAGCATAGTAGCAATCGTTACCCCGATGCACGATGACGGCAGCCTGGATATTCC
>DASWSX010000208.1:0-11695 GCA_036402435.1 Telluria sp.
TAAGCTAACCACTCCATCTTTTGCACCGTGATCTCGGGATGGCTCTCAAGGGCATCCCACTCGGGTAAAAATGCAAAGCCCATCTTGCGGTAGAACGCTACGGCCCGGTGGTTATCTTGCGAGACGTCGAGGACGACGCGCAAATGGCCCGCAACGGCCGCGTGTTCCTTGACGGCCTCCACCAGCGCCGCCGCCACGCCAGCGCCCCGATACCGAGGCCGCACCCACATCGCAATCAGGTTCAAGTCGGCCGCCGCGCCCACCACGCCGGCGATGATGCCGACCGCCGCCCCATCCGCAAACGCCAGCTTGAACTGCGCCGGACCCCGGCCAGCGGCCCGGTCGCGCCATTGCTGGTCGCTGTTCGCGGCTGCCGACGCGTAAGTCGCACCAAACGCGGTCGGAGCGTCAGCCAATGCAGCCAGGCGGATCTCGCGCAGCACTTCCCAGTCTTCTTCGGTTGTCGCTCGAATCATCATCTTCTTTTAGATATAAAAAAAGCGCCTCCGTAGAAGCGCCTTTTCATTTAGCAATAACCCAGCTTACTGGATCTTTGCCTTCTTCATCAGCTCTTCACGGAAAGCCTGCAGCTTGCGCTGTTGCAGCGATTCGTTGACCTGCTGCTTGACTTCCTCGAACGGAGGAATCTTGGCTGCGCGGGTCTCTTCCAGCTTGATCACGTGGAAGCCGTGCTGGGTACGCACCGGGGTCTCGCTGATTGCGCCTTTTTGCAGGGCGACCATTCCCTTCGAGAACTCAGGCACGTACGAAGCAGGGCTTGCCCAGCCCAGGTCGCCGCCGTTGGCTGCCGAGCCGTCTTTCGACGACTGCTTGGCCAGCTCTTCGAACTTGGCGCCGCCCTTCAGCTTGGCGATGATGGCCTTCGCTTCGTCTTCGGTCGCAACCAGGATGTGGCGTGCGTGATATTCCTTGTCGCCCATCTGCGCTTTGTACTTGTCGTACTCGGCCTTGGCTTCGGCGTCCTTGACCGGGTTCTTGCGAACGTAGTCAGCCAGCATGGCGTTGATGACGATGCTCTGGCGCGCGTTTTCCAGTGCCTGCTTGACTTCGGCACGGGTGCCGAAACCTTGCTTGTCGGCTTCCTGGATCATGACTTCGCGGGCGATCAGGTCTTTCTTGATGGCTTCGCGCAGTTGCGGGGAGTCGGCTTGCTTGCCCTGGGCGACAACTTGCTTGACGATCTGGTCGACCTTGGCTGCAGGGATTGGTTTGCCGTTGACGGTAGCGACATTCTGCGCGAAGGCAGGGGCCGCAGCCATTGCAACGAGAACTAACAACAGACGGGCTGGTTTCAACATCATTATTCAGATCCTATCAAATTCAACTCAACACAAGCTTCGAACTGCCCCCTGCACTGCGTACGGGAGGCAAGCGGATTATTGTACTTTGGCCTTCTTGACCATTGCATCCTGGTAGGCCATCAGCTTCTTCTGCGCCATTGCTTCGGCGATCTGCGGCTTGACTTCTTCAAACGACGGCAGCTTGGCGGCGCGGGTGTCGTCCAGCTTGACGACGTGGAAGCCGTTTGGCGTCTGCACTGGGGCGGAAGCAACTTCACCCTTTTTCAGGTTGACGAAAGCGTCGCTGAACGGCTTCGGGAACGACGATGGGCTTGCCCAGTCGAGGTCGCCGCCGTTGTTGGCGCTGCCAGCGTCTTTCGACGACTTGGCCAGCTCTTCGAACTTGGAGCCGGCCTTGAGCTTGGCGATGACCGCCTTGGCTTCGGCTTCGGTTTCAACCAGGATGTGGCGGACATGGTATTCCTTGTCGCCGGCCTGTGCCTTGAAGCGGTCGTACTCGGCCTTCATCTCGGCGTCGGAGATCGGGTTCTTGGTGATGTATTCCTTGGCCAGCGCGTTGACGACCAGGCTCTGGCGCACGTTTTCCAGCTGGGCCTTGACGGTGGCGTCCTTGTCGAAGCCGCGCTTGATGGCTTCCTGCATCATGACTTCGCGTGCGATCAGGTCTTTCTTGACCATTTCGCGCAGCTGCGGCGAATCCGGCTGCTGGCCTTGCGCCACGACCTGCTTGACGACCGCGTCAGCGCGGGACGATGGGATGGCCTTGCCATTCACGACAGCGATGTTTTGCGCGAACGCTGGAATGGCAACGACGGCGATGAGTGCGGACAGCAGGGCAGGCTTGAAAGTCATTATTGATTCCTGTTGGGGAAAGTTACGGACAAAGATTGGATTAATTATTTTACTTAGCGTTTCAATTGTCGAACATATTTATTAAAGCTGGCTGAAATTTTACTCTTGCTCACACTTCGGACGGGGCCAAAGCCGTAATCGCAAGGGCATGGATTTCAGCGTGCATCATAGTGTGCACGGCATCATACACCAGACGATGGCGCATGACGAGTTTGAGCCCGTCGAACTTGCTGGAGACAATCCGCAGGCGGTAATGGCCGCCTCCGGAGGCTGCGCCGGCATGGCCCGCGTGCAGCGCCGATTCGTCGACAAGCTCGAGCTCGGTAGGCTGCAGCGCCTCGCTCAGCATGGTGCGGATGCGCTCAGGACGGGTAGTGGCTTGGTTCATGCTTTTTCTTCTTCAATATACTTCGACAGGAACATCATCAGGCCGACGACGAAAGCGAAGAAGATCCCCGTCAGGCCGAACAGCTTGAAACTGACCCAGGCGCTGGTGTCGCCCTTGAACACGACGAACGCGGCGAACAGGTTCAGCACACCGATCAGGAAGAAGAACACCATCCACGACAGCCCGACCCGGGTCCAGACCGGCTCGGGCAGCTTGATGTTCGGCTCCATTACCTGGCGGATCAGGTTCTTCTTGAAGCCGAACTGCGAGATCATCAGGGCGCCCGCGAACACCCAGTACAGGATGGTTGGTTTCCATTTGATGAACGTTTCATCGTGGAAGTAGATGGTGGCGCCGCCGAACACGGTAATGACAGCCAGCGACAGCCACAGCATACCGTCGACCTTGCGGCCGCGCAGCTTCACATAGCCGATCTGGGCCAGCGTAGCCAGGATGACGACCACCGTCGCGAGGATGATCGGGGCCTGGTCAGGCGCGATCGTTCCGCCCGAGATCAGGCCCGACAGGTAATCGGACACAATGCCGTGCGCCACGTCCGGATTGCGTTCGCCCAGCTTGAATACGCCGAAGAACAGCAGGATCGGGAAAAGATCGAACAGGAATTTCATGGATTCTTCTTATTTAGCAGGTTCAAAACGCAGCGATGCGGAGTTGATGCAGTAACGCAGGCCGGTCGGCGGTGGGCCGTCCGGGAACACGTGGCCGAGATGGGCATCGCAAACGGCGCAGATAATTTCGGTGCGCAGCATACCATGGGTACGGTCGACTTTCTCGATCACATTCTTCGGATCGATCGCCTTGAAGTAGCTCGGCCAGCCGCAGCCGGAATCGAATTTGGTGTCCGACTCAAACAGCGGGGTATTGCAGCATACGCAGGTGTAAATGCCGTGCTCGTGGTGATCCCAGTATTTGCCGGTGAATGCGCGCTCGGTCGCGGCATGGCGGGTGACCTGGTATTCCATCGGGTCGAGCATCGCGCGCCATTCGGCGTCGGTTTTGGTGACTTTGTTTTCCATTATGATTCCTTAGGATGAGCAGCTGACTTCAAGGTGGCTGGCCCAGTCGGGCGGCAGCGCTGCGTAGTGTTCGTTGCCTGGTTGCTCGTCGAATGGCTTTTCCAGCACGGCAAGCAGGCGCGCGACCTCGGAAAAGTCCTTTTGCTGCGCCTTTTCGATGGCGACCTGGGCCAGGTAGTTACGCAGCACGAATTTCGGATTGGTGCGGTCCATCGCCGCCTTGCGTTCGCAGTCGTTCGAGTTCTCGGCGCGCAGGCGCTCGCGGTAGGCGGCAGCCCAGGTGTCGAAGGCCGGGCGGTCGATGAACAGGTCGCGGATTACCGTGTCGTGGGCGGCGTCGTCAACGCGCAGGTTGCCCAGCTGGCGGAAGAACAAGGTGAAATCGACGTGATTGTCCTGCATCAGCTTGAACATGGCGTCGAACAGGGCGCTGTCGGTCTCGCGGGCGGTCGTCAGGCCCAGCTTGGCATGCAGCAGCTCATCCATCCGCTTGCCGAATTCCGGGCGGTAGATGTCGAGCGCGTCTTCGGTGTCTTCGACCGAGCCGATCAGCGGCAGCAGCGCCTGGCCGAGCGCGAAGCAGTTCCAGTGGCCGATCTGCGGTTGGTTGGCATACGAATAGCGGCCTTGCTGGTCGGTATGGTTGCAGATGTGGCCCGAGTTGAAGGCTTCCATGAACCCAAACGGGCCGTAATCGAGCGTCAGGCCGAGGATCGACATGTTGTCGGTGTTCATCACGCCATGCATGAATCCGACCGCCTGCCAATGCGCCATCAGGTGCGCGGTGCGGCGCGTGACTTCCGCCAGCAGTGCCTTGTATGGATTCGCTTCGCCCGCCAGTTCCGGGTAGAAGGTGCTGATGACGTAATCGGCCAGCGTGCGCAGTTCTTCCGGCTTGTCGCGGTAGAACCAGTGCTCGAACGAGCCGAAGCGCACGAAGCTGGGCGCCATGCGGGTGACCACGGCGGCGCTTTCGACCGTCTCACGAAGGACGCCCTGGTCCGAACCGGTCACGACCAGCGCGCGCGTTGTGGGCACGCCCAGGGCGGCCATCGCTTCAGAGCACAGGAATTCGCGGATCGACGAGCGCAGCACGGCCCGGCCGTCGCCCATGCGCGAGTAGGGCGTCAGCCCGGCGCCCTTGAGCTGCAGTTCCATCGGGCCGCCTGGCCCTTTCAGTTCGCCCAGCAGGATGGCGCGGCCGTCGCCCAGCTGTCCGGCCCATACGCCGAACTGGTGGCCGGAATACACGGCGGCGAGCGGCTTGGCGCGCGCAGGCACCTTGTTGCCGGTAAAAACGGCCACAAGGTCATCCTCCGCAAGCTGGGCCGGATCGAGCCCGACCAGCGCCGCCGCACTGGCGCTCGCGGCAACGAAGTAGGGCGCCGGCAGCGGCGTTGGCATCAGGCGCGTGTAAAACGCTGGCGGCAATTCTGCGAACGAATTGAAAATTGGCAGGTCGTCGGATGTGATGGCGGTTTCCAATGGTGTCGTTAGCCGAAGCAATATCAGAATTTTACCGTACCCGGCCGATTCTATTCGTGCGCGGCCCATTATCGAATCGCGCTTACATTCGGTAACCCATGCGCGGCGGATAGCTGGTGCAATGCAGCATCGAAATGCGTTGACTGTTTTAGCACGATCGTACGAAACTTGTTTTTCGATAGTAATTACATAACGCCAGGAGAGCCAATGACGTCGTACCCGATGAGCCCCCTGATGGGCCAGATGATGGACCAGCCGCTTCTCATTTCCACCATTATTGAATACGCGGCCCGCCATTATGGCAACTCCGAGATCGTTTCCCGGCGGGTCGAAGGCGACCTGCACCGCTACACCTACCGCGACCTGCAGCAGCGCGCGAAGCGGATGGCGAACGTGCTCACGGGACTGGGCGTGAAGATGGGCGACCGCGTTGCCACGCTGGCGTGGAACGGGTACCGCCACATGGAGCTGTATTACGCCGTATCGGGCTCGGGCGCGGTGCTGCACACGGTCAACCCGCGCCTGCATCCGGAGCAGATCGCCTACATCGCCAACCACGCCGAAGACCAGTACCTGTTCTTCGACCTGACCTTCCTGCCGCTGATCGAAGCGGTCGCCGCGCACTGCAAGACGGTCAAGGCGTTCGTGCTGATGGCCGACCGCGAGCGGATGCCGACGGAAACGAAAATCGCCAACCTGCTGTGCTACGAAGACCTGATCGCCAGCAGTTCGGACGACTACGCGTGGCCGCAGTTCGACGAAAACTCGGCCGCTTCGCTGTGCTACACGTCCGGCACCACCGGCAATCCAAAGGGCGCGCTGTACTCCCATCGTTCGACTGTGCTGCACGCTTATGGTTCGGCGATGCCCAATGCGCTGAACGTCTCCGCGGCCGACACGGTGCTGCCGGTTGTGCCGATGTTCCACGTCAACGCATGGGGGCTGCCGTATTCGGTGCTGCTGTCGGGCGCGAAGATGGTCTACCCGGGCGCGGCGCTGGACGGCAAGTCGCTCTATGAACTGTTCGAAGCCGAAGGGGTCACGTTCTCGGCCGGCGTTCCCACCGTCTGGCTCGGCCTGATCAACCACGCACTGCAGAACGACCTGAAGTTTTCCACCTTCCGCCGCACAGTGATCGGCGGCTCGGCTTGCCCGCCGGCGATGATGGACACGCTGATCGACAAGCTCGACGTGCAGGTCATCCACGCCTGGGGCATGACGGAAATGTCGCCCCTCGGCACGACGGGCACGCTGCAGGGCAAGCACAAGCTGCTGCCGAAGGACGAGCAGCGCAAGATCCTGCAGAAGCAGGGCCATGCGGTATTCGGCGTCGACATGAAGATTGTCGACGATGCAGGCAAGGAACTGGCGTGGGACGGGACGACCTACGGCCACCTGTTCGTTAAAGGTCCGTGGATCATTTCGAGCTACTTCAAGAACGAGGGCGGCGACGTGTTGCAGGACGGCTGGTTCCCGACCGGCGACGTGGCCACCATCGACGCCGACGGCTACATGCAGATTACCGACCGCAGCAAGGATGTGATTAAGTCCGGCGGAGAGTGGATCGGCACCATCGACCTGGAGAACATCGCGATGGCGCATCCGGCGGTGGCGCAGGCCGCGTGTATTGGCGTGGCGCATCCGAAGTGGGATGAGCGGCCATTGCTGCTGGTGGTCAAGCGCCCAGGCCAGGAAGTCACGCGGGAAGAACTGCTGGCCTTTTTCGAGGGAAAAATCGCGAAGTTCTGGATGCCGGACGACGTGGCCTTTGTCGAAGCGCTGCCAATGGGGGCAACCGGCAAGATCCAGAAGAACAAGCTGCGCGAGCAGTTCAGGGAATACAAGCTGCCTGCCGCCGCAAAATAATACGACCGTACTATTGTGATGTATAGTTGAGAACTTGCTGGATCAACTAACAAAGGAAGAGACATGAGCGCGGAATACCAGGTCAATGGCAGCGTAGCCGTCATCACATTGAACAATCCACCGGTCAACGGGCTTGGCCTGGCGACCCGTACCGCGGCTGTCGAGGGCATCCGGAAGGCAATCGCCGACGACAGCGTCAAGGCGATCGTCATCACCGGCGCCGGCAAGGCTTTTTCCGGCGGTGCGGACATCAAGGAATTCAATTCGCCGAAGGCGCTGACTGAGCCGACACTGCATACGCTGATCAATGTCGCCGAAGGCTCGACCAAACCGGTTGTCGCTGCGATTCACAGCGTCTGCATGGGCGGCGGCCTCGAACTGGCGCTCGGCTGCAACTACCGCGTGGCCCTGCCAGGCGCGCAGATCGCGCTGCCGGAAGTCAAGCTTGGCCTGTTGCCAGGCGCCGGCGGCACGCAGCGCCTGCCGCGCGTGCTTGGCCTGGAGATGGCGTTGAACATGATCGTGTCCGGCACGCCGGTGCTGTCCGAGAAGCTGGCTGGCACGGCGCTGTTCGACGAAGTGTTCGCCGCCGACGCCAACCTGGTCGAGTCGGCCGTCGCCTTCGCCAATAAAATCGCCGACGTGCGCCCGTTGCCGCGCGTGCGCGACCGCAGCGTCGACTATCCGAACCACGAAGCATTCCTGCAGTTCTCGCGCAACACGGTCAAGGCCATGGCCGGCGCGTTCCCGGCGCCGCTGGAGTGCGTGGAAACCGTTGCCGCATCGGTCACCAAAAAGTTTGAAGACGGCCTGAAGTTCGAACGCGAACGCTTCCTGCACCTGATCCAGACGCCGGAGTCGAAGGCGCTGCGCCACGCCTTCTTTGCAGAGCGCGTCGCCAGCAAGATTCCGGACGTGCCTTCGGACACGCCGACGCGCGCGATCAAGAAGGCCGCCATCATCGGCGCCGGCACCATGGGCGGCGGCATCGCCATGAATTTCGCCAACGCCGGCATCCCTGTCACGCTCGTTGAAACGAAACAGGAAGCGCTCGACAAGGGCCTCGCGACGATCCGCAAGAATTACGAGAACACGATGAAGAAGGGCAAGCTGACGCAGGAGAAATTCGACCAGCGCGTTGGCCTGATCACCGGAACGCTGTCCTACGACGACATCGCCGATGCCGACATCGTCATCGAAGCCGTGTTCGAAGAAATGGGCGTCAAGGAATCCGTGTTCCGCAAGCTCGACTCGGTGATGAAACCGGGCGCGATCCTGGCGTCAAACACCTCGACGCTGGACCTGAACAAGATCGCCAGCTTCACCAACCGTCCGCAGGACGTGGTCGGGCTGCATTTCTTCAGCCCGGCGAACGTGATGAAGTTGCTCGAGATCGTGCGCGGCGAAAAGACCGGCAAGGATGTGCTGGCCACCACGCTCGCGCTGTCGAAAAAGCTGCGCAAGACCGGCGTTGTGTCGGGCGTCTGCGACGGCTTCATCGGCAACCGCATGATCGAGCAGTACAGCCGCCAGGCCGGCTTCCTGCTGGACGAGGGCTGCCTGCCGGAGCAGGTCGACAAGGCAGTGGAAAAGTTCGGCTTCGCGATGGGCCCGTTCCGCATGATCGACATGGCCGGCAATGACATCGGCTGGGCGATCCGCAAGCGCCGCAATATCGAGTCGCCTGACTTCACGTATTCCAAGACGGCTGACCTGCTGTGCGAGCAGGGACGCTTTGGCCAGAAGACCGGCGCGGGCTGGTACGACTACAAGGCCGGCGACCGCAAGGCGTATCCATCGCAGGCCGTCAACGACATGATCGTGAAGCATTCGGCCGAGCTCGGCATCGAGCGGCGCAAGATCAGCGACCAGGAGATCGTCGAGCGGCTGGTGTATTCGCTGGTGAATGAAGGCGCGCGCATCCTGGAAGAGGGGATCGCGATGCGGGCCTCGGATATCGACATGGTCTACCTGACCGGGTACGGTTTCCCGCTGCACCGCGGCGGGCCGATGTTCTACGCGGACCAGGTCGGGCTGTCGAACGTGCTGATGGCGATGGAGAAGTATGCGAAGGGGCGGCACGGCGACGCGTGGCAGCCTGCGCCGTTGATGGTGAAGCTGGCGTCCGAGGGGAAGGGCTTTAACAGCTGATACGGATTTTCGAGATGTAAAAATATTCTAAAATCGGGGACAGACCCCGATTTTAGAATGTTGTGACCAAAAAAATGCCGCTATCGCTAGCGGCATTTTTTCGTCCATCGTTAAATGCGCTTAATCGGACGCGTAAATGTCGTTGTCCTTGGTTTCCCGTACGAACAGGCCACCGATGACGACCGTGACCAGCGCGATGATGATCGGATACCACAGGCCGTAGTAGATGTCGCCCTTGTACGCCACCAGCGCGAACGCGGTCGTCGGCAGCAGCCCGCCGAACCAGCCGTTACCGATGTGGTACGGCAGGGACATCGACGTGTAGCGGATGCGGGTCGGGAACATTTCGACCAGCATCGCTGCAATCGGGCCATACACCATCGTCACATACAGCACCAGCAGGAACAGCAGCGCGACAACCATCGGCTTGTTGATCTGCGCCGGGTCGGCCTTGGCCGGATAGCCCGCGGCCTTGATGGCGCCGCCGATTTCCGTCTTCAGTGCCGCTTCTTTTGCCTTGCTGGCGGCGTCGAAGTTCAGGCCGTCCGCTTCCATGCTGGCATCAAACGAGGCGTATTCCTTGTCGCCAACCTTGACGGTAGCCACCGTGCCAGGGGGCGCATCGACGCGGGTATAGCTGACCGAAGCCGCCGAGAGCATACCCGTGGCAATGTCGCAGGACGACGCGAACTTCCGTGTCCCGGTCGGGTTGAACTGGAAGTGGCAGGTATCAGGATCGGCCACGACCACTACTGGCGCGTTCTTCAGGGCCGATTCCAGCGCCGGGTTGGCGTAGTGCGTGAGCGCGCTGAAAATCGGGAAGTAGGTCAGCGCAGCAATCAGGCATCCGCCCAGGATGATCCACTTGCGGCCGATCTTGTCGGACAGCATGCCGAAGATAACGAAGAACGGAGTTGCCAGCGCCAGCGACACGGCGATCAGGATGTTGGCCAGCGCGCCATCGACCTTCAGCGTTTTCTCGAGGAAGAACAGGGCGTAGAACTGGCCGGTGTACCAGACTACTGCCTGCCCCATGGTCAGGCCGATCAGTGCGAGGATGACGATCTTGGCGTTCTTCGGTTTCAGGAACGCTTCGGTCAGCGGCGCCTTGGAGGTCTTGCCTTCGGCTTTCATCTTGGCGAAGGCCGGCGACTCGTTCATCGACAGGCGGATCCACACCGAGATACCCAGCAGCAGGACCGACACCAGGAACGGAATGCGCCAGCCCCAGGCCTGGAACTCGTCCTCGCCCATCGCGGTACGCACGCCCAGGATCACCATCAGCGACAGGAACAGGCCCAGCGTGGCGGTGGTCTGGATCCACGAGGTGAAGAAGCCGCGCTTGCCTTCCGGAGCGTGCTCCGCCACGTAGGTTGCAGCACCGCCGTACTCGCCGCCCAGGGCCAGGCCCTGCAGGATCCGCAGCGACACCAGGATGATCGGCGCCGCGATGCCGATCGTCGCATAGCTAGGGAGCAGGCCGACCAGGAAGGTCGATGCACCCATGAGCAGGATGGTGATGAGGAAGGTGTACTTGCGGCCGATCATGTCACCAAGGCGGCCGAACACCAGCGCGCCGAATGGACGCACGATGAAGCCCGCGGCGAATGCCAGCAGCGCGAAGATGAAGGTGGTGGTCGGGTCGCCGACGAAGAACTGCTTGGCGATGATGCTCGCCAGCGAGCCGTACAGGTAGAAGTCGTACCATTCGAAAACGGTACCGAGGGACGAGGCAAAGATAACCTTGCGCTCTTCCTTCGTCATCGCCGATGGGACGGGCTTTACCTTGCGCCCGTCGGCGGTCATGCCGGGTGTAACTGCCATGTTTGTCTCCGTGTATATATTTAGTGTCATCGGATTAGCCGGTACATCTTCAGCTGTCACGGAGTTTGGACCGTTAAACTTACGTCATTCTTGCTTCAAACTTACGCAAAGCTTACGGCGGCGCTTTGCCCGCCGAAGGTTTGCGAACGACCGTACTAAATTGTGCTATTCTCGTATCGATCAACAGCGCCGTCATGGCGCGCCCATACCCACACAGGAGACATCAATGTTAGACGCCGTCATCGTATCGACCGCCCGCACCGGCCTGGCCAAATCGTGGAAAGGGGCATTCAACATGACCCACGGCGCCACCCTTGGCGGCCACGTCCTGCAGGCGGCCATCGCGCGCGCCGGGATTGAGCCGGGCGAGGTCGAGGACGTGCTGATCGGGTGCGCCAATCCGGAAGGCGCGACTGGCGCCAACATCGCGCGCCAGATCGCGATTCGCGGCGGCTGCCCTGTCAGCACCGCCGGCATGACCGTCAACCGTTTCTGTTCGTCGGGCCTGCAGACCATCGCGCTGGCGGCCCAGCGCATCATCGCGGGCGAGGGTGATATTTATGCCGCCGGCGGCGTCGAGTCGATCTCCTGCGTGCAGCAGGAAATGAATACCCACATGCTGGCCGAGGCCTGGCTCAAGCAAAACAAGCCTGAGCTGTACTGGCCGATGCTGCAGACCGCCGAGACCGTCGCCAGGCGCTACAACATCGGCCGCGACCGCCAGGATGAATACGGCGTGCAGAGCCAGCAGCGCGCCGCCAACGCGCAGG
>DASWSX010000209.1:0-2776 GCA_036402435.1 Telluria sp.
CACCGCCCGCCGCAGCCCCGCGCCGCGCCGCGGCAGCCGCCGCATCGCCGGCGATCGCGCCGCGCCCCAGTGCCCGCGTGGTCGAACTCGACCTCGCCCGCATGCAGGCGATGGGCCTGGTGACCGCCGCCGGCGGCCGCACCCCGCTGGTGGAAGACTTCCGCATCATCAAGCGACCGCTGCTCAAGCGCGCCTTCGCCGAGGCGGCGCCTGGCGCCCGTCCGGCCAACCTGATCATGATCACCAGCTCGCTTCCGGGCGAAGGCAAGACTTTCTGCGCGATCAACCTGGCGATGAGCATCGCCATGGAGCTGGACCATACCGTGCTGCTGATCGACGCCGACGTCGCGCGCCCATCCGTGCTGAGCACGCTTGGCCTGCCGGCAGAGCGCGGCCTGATGGACGTGCTGCTTGACGACAAGCTCGACGTCGCCGACGTAATGCTGCGCACCAACGTCGACACCTTGTCGATCCTGCCTGCAGGCACCAGCAATCCGCGCGCCACCGAGCTGCTGGCCAGCCAGACCATGAACACGCTGGTCGAGGAAATCGCCAGCCGCTATCCGGACCGGATCGTGATCTTCGATTCGCCGCCGCTGCTGCTGACCAGCGAGGCGCACGTGCTGGCGTCGCACATGGGCCAGATCGTGGTCGTCGTGGAAGCCGAAGAAACCACCCAGCATGCGGTGCAGGAAGCGCTTGCCCAGCTCGAAGGCATGGACAACGTCAACCTGATCTACAACAAGACACGCGAGTTTCCTGGCACGGAAACCTACAACTACAACTATGGCTAAGCCGAGCCGCCGCGCCGCGCTGGCGCTTGCGCCCCTGGCCCTGCTGGTGTCGCAGGCGGCCGGGGCAGCCTGGAAATTTGCCCCGGAAATCGAGGCCAGGGAAATCTACACCGACAACGCCCGTCGCACGGTCAGCTCGCGCAACGAAGGCGCCTGGATTACCGAAATTACACCGGGCCTGAAGGTGTCGAACTACGGCCCTCGGGTGCGTTTCGACGCGACCTACCAGCTGCATTATTTCATCGGACCCGGCGACGCCAGCGGCGACAAGACCGGCTCGTATTCCGAGCTGGCTGCGCGCTTGTCAGCCGCAGTGGTGGACGACTGGCTGTACTTTGACAGTTCGGCCAGCATCAGCCAGCAGCCCGTCTCGGCGTTCGGCCCGCGCGTGACACGGGCGTACGGCAACGACAACGCATCCGAAGTGCGTACCTGGCGCGCCAGTCCCTACCTTCGCCACAGCTTCGGCAATACCGCCACGGCCGAGTTGCGCTACGAGCTCGACTCGGTCGAAACCGGCCGCAGCGGCCTTGGCAACAGCGAAGGCCATACCGCATCCGTGAGGATCAACAGCGGCCGCCGCTTCGGCGACCTTGGCTGGAATTTTTCCGCGCACGAACGCCGCATCGACGACGAGCTGACGCCGGAATCCAGCGAGGCCACAGCCCTGTTCGGACTGCGCTATTCCATTGGCCGCACCTTCGCGGTGACGGGCGACATCGGCTACGACAAATACGATTACGGCGCGCTCGGCGGCATCAACGAAGGCAAATCCTGGTCGGCCGGCATGATCTGGACCCCGGGCGTGCGCACCCGTGTCGCAGCGAATGCCGGGCGCCACTTCTACGGCGACAGCTACTTCCTGTCGGCCAACCACCGCACCCGCGGCACCGCATGGTCGGTTAACTACAGCGACTCGGTGACCAATACCCGCTCGCAATTCCTGCTGCCGTCGACGGTCGATACGGCCAGCATGCTTGACAGTCTGTTCCTGTCGGCCTTCCCCGATCCGGAAGAGCGCCGCCAGGCGGTCGACGCCTACATCCGCGCCACCGGCCTGCCGCCGACCCTGGCCGACAGCATCAACTACTTCAGCAACCGCTACTTCCTGCAGAAGCAGTTCCGCGCCGCCGTCGTGCTGCGCGGCGCCCGTAGCCGCATGGTGCTCTCGGCGCACGCGATGAAGCGCGATGCGCTGTCGAGCGCGGTGGCCGACAGCGCGCTGCTTGGCCCGTCACTACTGAACCTGAACGACAACACGAAGCAACACGGCGCCAGTGCGCTGTGGAGCTACCGCCTCAACTCGGGCATGGACCTGAACACCGGTCTCGAAGCGAGCCGCACTGAATCGCTGACTACCGGCCGGGTGGGCAACCACACCACCGCGCGCGTGGCGCTCAACCGCCAGTTCGACCGCCGCCTGTCGGGCATGGTCGAAGTCCGCCGCGAGACCGGCCCGGCGTCTCTAACCAGCAAGTACATCGAGAACTCGGTGTCCGCGGCGGTAACCATGCGGTACTAAGGAAGCGAAATCGATATGTATGAACAATATTACGGCTTTAGCGACAAGCCATTCCGGCTCCGCCCGGACCCGCACTTCTTCTACGGCAGCAAGGGCCACAAGCGCGCCATGGCCTACCTCGAGTACGGCCTGTCGCACGGCGAAGGCTTCATCGTCGTCACCGGCGAAGTAGGAGCCGGCAAGACCACCTTGGTGCGCAACCTGTTCAACCAGCTGCCGTCGGATCAGATCGTCGCCGCCCACATCGTCAACACCCACCTCGACGCCGAAGACACCCTGCGCACCGTGGTGGCCGCGTTCGGCCTGCCGTATGAAAATGCCAGCAAGACGGCGATGCTGGCGCGCCTCGAGCAGTTCCTGCGCGCCTGCGACCAGGACGGCAAGCGCGCCTTGCTGGTGGTCGACGAAGCCCAGAACCTGACCCCGCGCGCGGTCGAGGAACTGCGCATGCTGTCGAACT